>NZ_CP019449.1:315208-630416 GCF_001984035.1 Sphingopyxis sp. QXT-31
TTCTGCGAAAAGACCGGCCTCGACTATGTCAGCGCCTCGCCCTACCGTGTGCCGATCGCCAGGCTTGCCGCCGCACAGGCAGCGCTAAAGAGGGGGTAGCCCCATCTTCGTCATCCCGGCGAAGGCCGGGATCTCACCCTCGCGTCACGACGCATCGGCGAGACCCCGGCCTTCGCCGGGGTGACGGGTGAAGGAAGGGGATAGGCGCATGAAGAGCTGGCACCGCTATGCGATCACCTTGGTGGGCGGGTTGGCGGTGGGGCTCGGCGCGGCGTGGGCGCTCACCAACGGCGGGCTCGGCGACGGCGGCATCCGCAACGGCCCGTGGACAACCTCGCTCGGTTACGGGACCAAGGCGACCGATCCGCTGACGCGCGCGATGGTCGCGCGCTCGGGGCTGCTCGCGCTGCCGGCGAAGGAAACCGTCTACTGGATGGCGAAGACCGACGCGGCGGGCGCGCCGCTCGACGGCAATTGCCGTTACAGCCTGTCGGGCACGCCGCTCGACGCGCGCTGGTGGAGCGTCACCGTCTATGACGAGGCGGGCTATCTGGTGGATAATCCGGCGCGGGTCTGGTCGGTCAACGGCGCCAATGTCGCGCTCGACGCTAAGGGCGAGTGGCGCGTCACCATCGCGCCCGACAAGCCCGCGGGGGCCTGGCTGCCGGGGATCAAGGGGCAGAAATTCCAGCTGACCCTGCGCATGTACAATCCGGGCAAGGCGTTTCGCGCCGACCCCGAAAAAGCCGTGCTGCCGCGGCTCGTGAAAGAGGGCTGCTGAGATGGCCGGCTGGTTCCGTCCGCTCGTTTTCGGCGCGGTCTTTGCCGCGGCGACCGCTTGGGCCGCGATCGGCGCCATCCCCTATGCGCTGATGAACGTCGCGATGGACCGGCTGGGGCAGGGGGGCGTCAACCGCATGTCCTACGGCAATCTCGCGACCCCGGCGCGCCAGCCCGTGGTCCGGCCGAGCCCCGACCTCGCCTATTCGAGCTGCCCCTACGACCTGTCGGCGGGACCGTTGGCGATCGACGTGACCCCGGTCGCGGGGCGCTACAGCTCGCTCAGCGTCTTCGACGCGGCGACCGACGTGATCTTCGTGCGCAACGATGTCGAGGCGGGAGGCAAGCCCTATCGAATCGTCGTCGCGCGCGACGGGCAGGCGGTGCCCGCGGGGGCCGAGGTCGTGCGCACCGACCACGACCGCGGCATCGCGCTGATCCGTCTGCTGCTCAAGGATCCAGCGGAAATCGGGGAGCTCGACGCGGCGCGGCGCGAGTCGTCGTGCGCCGCGGTCACAAATCGGAAATAGGGGGTTGCGCCCCCGCGCATCGGGTCTTAAAGGCGCCTCTCCACGCACCCGTAGCTCAGCTGGATAGAGCATCAGACTACGAATCTGAGGGTCGGACGTTCGAATCGTTCCGGGTGCGCCAGCTTTTCCTAGGCCTTCCGCATTTCGGTGCGGGAGGCCTTTTGCTGCTAGCAATCACATAGCAAGCGCGGCGCCCATTTTCAGGCTTATGAGACGTTGCGAGCGGCGCGGCACTGATCGAGCTTCGCGGCTATCGCCTTCCATCGCTCCACGCCTGCCATGTCACCGGCAAGGGCTAACTCCCCGATCCGGGTTGCGATCCACAGTGGCGCGGCCTCGCCGTGCTGGCGCTCGACCAGCAGCGCACAGGCCCACAGTTCCCGCTCAGGCGTCACGTGCACTTGAATGAAGCGAGAACGGCTTCCCCGACGAGCAGGGACGCTGACATATGCCGCTTCGCCGGATTGTCCCGAAGGTAGCCCGCCACGACATCGGTTAGCTGTCCCAGCGTCACGTTCGCGGGCAGGCAAAAGCTTCCCTTGTTGAACGCCGACACCATCAGCAGCGAGTCAGCGGCTCCCGCGATGTATGCGGTACATCGACCAATTCGAGTGAAATACTCAGCGTCGCGCTCGCTCACGCGGCAATCTTCCCAAAGGTCGTTGCCAGATTTGAAACCCGCCGCCGAGGCGGGCGCGGGAATGTGCATCGCCCCCGCTGCGAGGATAGCAAGCGCGCCATACCCAAACAGACTTCTCATATCCGCCTCCCCCGAGTCACGCGGGCGAGCATAGACGGCTACTCCACCACCTCAAAGCCCGGCGGCGGCGGCGGATCGGAGCGACGACCGGCTGCGCTGCCGCGCTTCTTCTCGGGCTGCGAGGTTGGCAGCGGCTCACCGCCTAGCACGTTCGAGCGAGCGGCTTTGCGGGCATTGGTCATCACCTTCCCGATGGCGCTCTTTTGATCCTCAATCGACATCGCGCGATAGTCGGGCTGCTGGATCAATTCCGACACCCACTTATGGGCGAGCGTGCCGCCGACATATTGCAACTGGTTATAGACTGCGGGGCTGAGCTTCTTGCCCCCCACCGTCTCGTTTGGAGGCGAGATGACTGCGCCGACCCGAATAGCTTCATGCGTCGCCGGATCGCCCTTTTCGGTGCTGGTCCAGATCGGCGACATGATGTCAGGCCCGAGACCGCCCTCGCTTACCATCTCCCGCCCCCATGCGTCACGCTTGGGCAGCAGATTGTCGGACAGCCCAGGAATGCGCGACTGGATATATTCCAGCGTCCCATCGGTCTCGCGTGCGGTGGGGTCCATTGCGCGGGCGAGCTGGGCGACGCCGGTCGGCACCAGTGCGGAACCGGCGAAGCGATCGATAAAGCGCCCGCCGTAGCGTTCGGGATCGCGGAGACCCGCGAGAGCATCGGAGAGGCCAGACAACCACGTCTTGTTTGCAAGGTTGCCCATGATCGCCGCAACGACCAGCCCCGCCCCCTTGTCCTTCTGCCCGCTCGTCATCCCGTCGCCGAGAGTGACCAAGTCGGCAGCAGTGCCAATCGTCAGCGCGAAGGGATCGAGACGGCGATAGCTGTAATACTTGTCGCCGATTTTGATGCTGTAAGGCTCCCAGCCGTCCGCATCGAGCAGGCGACGCTTGTTCTTGTCCCGAGGGGCCGACCCGGTAATCAGCCCTTGTTCCGCAGCCTCCGCGACCAGCGCGCCGATCCCCGAGCCGATTGCCGCGCGAGCCACGGCAAGGTCTCGCGACGCACCACCCGCAGCGAAGTCCTTGCGCCACTCCCGCAGCAGTGGCGCCGCAGGCGAGCGCTCCACCGCAAACTTGAACAGGTTAGTGGGGGTGCGGACGAACGGCAGAACGACCTTTAGAATCGGTGCAGTTTGGGTGGCTCGCGTCACTAGTGATCCAAGCTCGCCGAGCGGGCGCTGAAAGGTCGCATAGCGCGCATAGTCCAACGCCTTCGACCACATCTCATCGGTCGGGTTCGCCACCAGTGCGGCGGCGCGCGCCTTGGCAGCTTCGCCCCGCAACCCTTCGCGCCGTGCAATGCGAACAGCCTGCCCCGCCATTTCCGAGCGGCGGGCAATCGCCTTGAACATCTCGTCCTCAATCGTGAGGGCCGAGGTCGGCAGGCGCAATACCTTACCCTTAACCCCGCTCACCGCGCGTTGGCTGTGCGCCTCGACCTTGGTAGCGAGATCGGCAGGCTCAATGTCGGCGACGGCATTACCCCAGCGCTTCGCGGTATTCCATGCGCCGGGGGCGTCCCCCTCCTTGGCGGCGAAGCGCGCCGCCAGCTCTTGCACACCCTCTCGGGCACCGGTCATCAACCCGGCTGCGCGGGCGCCGACTTCGCTAAAGGCGAGACGTTCCGCCGCCCGCTTATTGAAAGCATGGCGAGCGGCGCCGAAGGCCGCAGCGGTCGCATGCTCGGGGATTTGAGCCAGCGTCGTCATTGTGTTCGACATGACGTTAACAGCATGGGTCGCCGGGCCGCTAAGGATAAAATTGTACCAAACCTCGACCAGCTTATCTTTCAGCTTGGGCTTGTTGGCAGCCTCCACAAACTTGTTCAGGCTGGCGGGATCGCGCTCTAGCGTAATGATCATATCAGCGGCCTGGCGAACACGCTTGGTGCCGCCGCCCGCGCCAGCCAAACCCGCGAGAATGCGGCTCGGTGCGTCCTTGCTGCTCGCCGCCATCCGGAACTGTTGCAGCACGCGCCCAGCTTCCGCAGTCGCGCCGGCCACCTGCTCCTGAATCGCTACGTGACGGATCATCGCCTTGTGAAAAGCAGCCTCCAATTCATCGCCGGGATTTTCCGTGCGCTGAATTTTTCGAGCGAGTGCCACAAGCTCGTCGCCGGACTTCGACAGGATCGCGCGGGCGGCGTAGGCTTCTTCTGCGTTGAGCGCCTGCCCCTTGCGGCGGGACAGCAGATCATCGGCGGTCATCCCGAGTTGGCGGGCAAGCGCCTTGGTTTCCTCGTTCGAGATCGTGCCGCGGCGAGCAGCGTCGAAGCCTTCCGCCACGTTGTCGGCGATCTTGAGCGCCTGCGAAATGTCCTGCGCGCTATCGAGCTTATCGACGCGGATATTGCCGACCTTGGAGAGAACCGCATTGTTCCAGTCGTCATAGGCCGTTGCGGGCGGGGTGTTCGCAATCAGGTCATCAAGCGTTGCAGGGGCGGACGTGTCGGAGTGCAGCGGCGCACCCTCTTGCCGCGCACGCTCGACCGCAAGGCGCTGATCGCGGGCGCCCTCGTAGGCCTGTATCTGTCCCTCATCCTCGGGCAGGAAGCGCCGACCGACACCCCGATAGGTGTCATCCAGCGCAGCGACAAACTCGGCATTGGTCGGCGGCGCGTCCAGTTCGGGGAAGTACCCCGCGCGCCATGCGCGTTCGGCGGCTTCGTCCAGTCCGATGCCCTCAGGGTTGACCAGCTTGCCGAGGCGGTTTTCGCCCCCGGCGAAGTCCTCGCCCTTGCGCGCTGCGTTGCTGATACCGGCAGCGGTTAGCTCGCCGCCGTCATCGCGAACGCCGTTCAGCGAGCGCATGAAGGTCACAAGGTCGGTCGGACCTTTGCGGGTTATCGTGGTCTCGGGATTGGCGCGCGAGGGAAATTGCGAGGTTTCCAGATAGTCGCGTTCGCGGGGAGGCTTCACCGGATCGAGACCGCCCCGAGCCAGCGCGGCAGCTTCCGCTTCTGTTAGTTCATTGGACGGACGCGGCAGCACGTCCCCCGGCTCCACGCGGGCGGTTGCGGCGCGCATCATCGCATCGGTCGGACCCTCGCCCATAGGACGGGTGCGAGTGGCGTTGACGTCGATTACATCGCGCTCGCGGGGGCCAGTGATCGAAGGCAGCGGCTCGCCACCCATATCTGCTCGCGCGCCGGGGGCGCCGCGCGCTGCTTCGTCCGCCGCCTCAAAGGCTCGTTGCATCTGAGCTTCGCTGATTTCTGCCGCGTCGTCACCGACCTGCGTCCGCAGCGATTCCTCGAAAGCCGCAACCCGCTGACCGTCCTGCGCCATTTCCGCCGAGGTCTCACTACCGCGGAGGCGCAAGGATCGAGCAAAGCGCCCGGTCGCCCGCTTGACTAGATCGAAACCCTTGCCGAGAACGGCGCCGCCGCCAGCCCCCATCGCTGCATTCAAGGGGACGTTGGCGACACGCTGCATAAAAGTGCCGTCGCCGGACCCGAAACCATAGACGCCGCCGTATGCGCCACCGACCTTGGCGAAGCCAGCAGCGCCGCGCACACCAGCACCGACCGGCAAGGCAACTCCCGAGGTCAACTGACCGCCGAAGCGCATCCACGGGTGGTTTGTCTCGTCGTAGTCAATGATCGCGCGATTCTGGCGAACGTTGTTGTCGTAGATCTCGCCGAACGAGCGGTCGCTATTCCAGATGTTTTCGCGGTACTCGGTGCCGCCAATGGCATCGACCACACCCCCCATTTCGTCGAGGAAGCCGATAGGGTCACCGAAGCCGCGAGCAAAAGCGCCCGTCTTACCGTCGCCGGGGTTGATGATGGGAAGCGGAATAGGCGCATCCGTGCCCGCAGCCTTGGCGGCAAAGAAGGCGTCAACGTCGCGGGGATCGAAGGTCATGCCGTTCACGTCGGCGAACTGCTTTAGCGTCTCCGGCGTGCTGCCAGGCGCCGCGAGCAAGGCGCCATAGGCTTCCTGAACCTCAGGCCGCATGCCGGCGAAAGCGTTTTGCTTTTTGAAGTCCGCGAGGGTCGCGGCGTCCCAAGACGAATAGTCGATCATGCCGAACTTTTCGCCCTTGCGGATCGCCTCGATAAACTCAGGATCGGCGACCGAGGCCGCTTTGCCTTTCGACTTCCAATAGGCGTCAAGGTCGGCTTGGCTAAACGTCTGATCGCCCGACTTGCTGGCTAGGAAGCCATAATAGGCCTGCTCTTCCTCAGTCGGGAGGCGCTGAAACTCGGGGCGCAATTCCGGCAGATCGGCAGTCCATGCCAATTCCTCATCGGCACGCAGCTTGATCGGGCCGCGCTCAGCCATGCGCTGCACCTTGGGGGAAAGATGCTGCGTCCCGTGACCGCCTTGCAGATTGAGGCGTGCGAGGCGTTCCGCTTCCGTATAGATTGCGCTGCGCTCAGGGTCGGCCTTAAGATATTCGGGCGCGGCATAGCCATGACCCTCGCGAAGCATCGGAACAATCGGGTCGGCGCCGCTGTTGTCGAGCGTCACGACCGGGCGCCCAAAGGTCTTTGCGCCGATACCGCGGACGCTGGTTTGCGGCGTCACGAGACCGTCAAGGGCGCTGGTTGCAAGTTGCCCCAGCGGGACGAGGCTACCGTCAGGGGAAACCCCCGGCTGGTCGGCCTCGAATGCGTCGAAACCCTGAACCCGGCCATTGCGCTTATCGCCGAGGCGGATCGTATCGCCGTCAACCACATCGCCGGTTGCTTCCAGAGTAAAGCCAGCGGGGAGCGGCGAAACCTTGCGCTCGTCGGTTTCCCCCGGCGGTTGCGTGCCGAGGTCCACAATATCGCCAGCGGGCGTGTAGTCAGGCAAGCGCAGCGGCTTACTCTTGCGGGGGCGCTCGACTTCAAAACCGGGAGGAAGCGGGGGCAGACCTGCCATGTTAGGCATCTCCAATAGGCTGCAGGACTTGGGCCCAAAAAGTGCGGGCTTCTTTCGTGATGGCGTGAGCATACGGCTCGGACGCGTCGGACATTTCGCGCAGCCTGTTCTCCATCGCATCGAATTGCTCGGGCGGGGCGCGGTCGGCGGCTACATCGAACAGGGCCATAGCGTCCGCCTGAAAGCCGGGACGGCGTGGGCCGAGAATTGTCGGCGCCACCATTTCCGAGAGTGCCGCCGAGAGATGCGCCGCTAAATTGATGGCAGCAAAATCACCATGCGCGGCCGCCAATCGTGCAAAGCAGAGCGCGTACAGGTGAACCAGCAAGTCAAAGCCGACGTCCTCGCCGTCAGCGATCCCCATAAGGTCAAGCGCGATTGCTAACTGGCTCTTGCCGCACCCATGAGCGGCAGCGTGCAGCATCGCGGCAGGGGAGGTGTCGCGGCTCACCCCTCGGCCAGTACTTTGTCGCGCACTGCGGCGCGGTACAATTCGGGGAGGCTCATACCGAGCGATCGGGCGCGAGCCTTAGCCGCTTCGACCAGCACGCTATTAGCCCGAAAGCTAATCGCCGTGTCGTGAACCACATTGCTGACTTTCTCTTTTTCGCCGGTCATCAGTTCAACCTTTCTCGCTTGGCGGGGGCTGGCATTTCGCCGAGGGTGATGTCGGCGGGAACGTAAAACGCTGGTTCGCCCTTGGCTTGTCGGCGCTCAACAAGGCGGCGCTCTTGGCTCTGGCGCAGGGCCTCGCCAAAGGGGCTCGCGGCAATGGCGGCGAAGATGCCCATTAGAACTTCACCCATTTGCCGTTGCGCAGGATGACCCGCTGGCCGGTCTTGGGGTTGACCGCAGTGGGCGCGTTCATGTCGCCAACGGTGACCTTTTCAACCGGCTTGCCCAGCGCCTTGCCGCGCCTTGCAATCTGCCTCCGAGCCTTAGCGAGCTGAACCCCGCCCTTTGCCACAGACAGCGCGTTCTTTGCTTCCTGCCAAGCCGAGTTGCTTTCCGCCACGTCAGCGTCGGCGACCTGCTCGCGGGCTCGCCCCCCATAATAATCGGGCGCGGTCTCGGCCTCTGCCTCGGCGGTGTCCGCCTTCGCCCGCTGTTCGCGCGCACGGTCTGGCTGGACCTCCCTGTCGCGGGTCTCGTCAAAGACAGCGTTCCACATTTCGGCGGTGTTCTTTGCGCCGACGCCAGCCGCGAGGCGATGCGTCAGGATGCCGACAATCTGCGCGCGTTCTTCGGGCGTCCCGGCTTCAAGAATGCGGAGAACTTCGCGGTCGTTCTCGTCGCCTTGTCCCGCCTCAATATCCGCATCGACCATTTTGGCAGCGGTGCGGGCAGCCAAGTCCCAACGGCCATTGCGCGCCGCGCCGATGGTTTCCGCGATGAGCGAATTGCTGCGGTCGGCGTCGCGCTCGGCAGCGTTCTTGTATAGCGGTTCAAGCGCCTGATGATGCTCCGGGAAGCGCAGCGCGATCTCGCGGTAGCCCTCATAGGTGGGGTTGGTGCCTAGGGATTTGACAGCTTCAAGGTAGGATTGTTCCCGCTCGCGTGCCGCCATGAACTTTGCTGACGCAATCTGCTGCTCGCCTCGCACCCCTGCGATTTGCGCTCGGGTCAGGTCCGACAGAAGCTGTTGCTGAACCTGCGCGGCATAGTCCGGCACAAGCGACATGCCCGCTCGGATAATTTCAGCATCGTTATAAGTCATAGCAAACCCTACCTGTTGAAGATGGTCCCGAAGCCGGTCGGCAAACCCATGCCGCCGCTCGAACCGGCGGCGCCGCGACCTCCGCCGCCGAAACCACCGATGATCATTGAGAGCGCGTCATCGAAGCCTTGGCCGATGTTGCTCCAGTTCTGCGCGTTGATACCGCCACGGGTCAGGATGCCGTTTGCTCGGGCCTCGCCCTGCTGGGTCAAGAGATTGCTGACGTTGTTAGCCCTGTCGGCACCGAACGCTGCGACGGCACCAGTAGCGCCCGAACCCAAACCAGCGGCGCCCGCAAGCTGGGCCAACTGGCGGTCAAGCTCGCTCGCGTATCTATCGGCTCGGAAGTCGGCAAGGCCGCGCTGCGTGTTGCCGCCGCGAAGCCCGCCAGTCGCCGCGGCATTTGCCCTAATCGCTTCCTCGCCGTTGCGAATCTGCGCAAGAAGCTGGGGGCTGGTCTGAACGTACTCCATGAACGCTTGCTGCTTGGCGTCGCCGTTCAAGCCGATGCCATCACCAAGGCGCGACACCGAGGGCGCGAGCAGCGAGAGAAGCGGAGCATAGTCCTGCCGCGTCAAATCGAATTGGCGCGTTTGCTCGGCAATCGCCCGATCCATCGCCGCGACGCGCGCAGCTTCGGCCTTGCGGCTGGCCTTTTTCGCCTTTCCGCCGCCAATCAAGCCGCCGATTACGGAAAACAATCCCACAGTCTCAACCCTCCTAGAGAACAGGCTGGCACTTTACCGGGCGCCGTCCGGTTGAGCATTTCAACAGATTACATATGCCCCACAGGCGCCACACGCGCTCTTGTGCGGATTACAGCGTCCGCATCCTATGCCCCTGATTGCGGGGGCCGAGGGGGAGAGGGAGCGAAGCGGGCGGGCGCCCATAGAAGGCCGTACAGCGCCAAGGCGCGCGAGCGCTAGGTAGGTAGCGCGCAGGTCTGAAATCGCCCTGAGGGAGTCTCAGCGGGCGCGGAGCGGGCTAGATCGAGAGGAGGTAGCCAACGCCCGCGAAGCCGAGCGAGAACGCCACAGCAACCAAAGCCTCAGACAGTCCGTGCAGATCGGTGGGAAGCCCTTGCTTGGCCCGCCGCTCGCGGAGGACGACGAAGCGAACGAGCAGGGCGCTAGCCGCTATCCCGGCCAAGGCCGACAGTGCGTAAAGCTCAGGTATGCCCCCATCCATAATTGAGCTTGTCGCGGAGGATCGCGGGCGCGTCAAGGTTGCGCCTGGAGCGACTCCACCCTCGCTCTGTTGGCCGGTGCGAGCGAGGCTGTCCTGCCTGTTACGGCGCGAGCGCGCCCCCGGAAGCTCGAAGCTTATCGGCGAGGGTGCAACTTTACGATGATAGCGTAAAGTTGCCGACAGGCGCTAACTCGCTAGAAACAAAAGGCCTTATGTTCGCTGGGTACAGAAATGACCGCAACTTGCCGGCAGCGTCAGAGCGTCAAGGTTGCCCGCAAATGGAAATCGGCAGGGGGTACGATTCGGCGCTGGCTTGAATACCACGGAAAACCGCCAATCCCAGTTGACGCAGCCACGGTTTTCTGCGGTTTTTTATACCGATTCGGCGTCGGCAGGAATTCGCCCCGGCGGCTCGAGATTTTTCCCGCGCGCTGAGGCGGGACACCGCGCGAAACCGCCATTCCCTGCACGAGGTAAAAGGTCAGCCAGAATTACCATTTGCGGAGCGCTCCGCAGGCTCAGGCGCGCGGCCATCCATCAACGCCAGTCGTGCGTCGTCGGATGTGCCCATCGAGAGCGCCTATAGCGACCGCCGCCGAGGAAACCGGCGGGCTTGGCAGTCCGTCCCGATGTGCGGCAATCACATCGGTTATCGTCGAGCGGACCCGCCTCATAAGCTCATGCTCTTGTGGACCGCTCAGCGCGGCCTCGACTAATTGGACCTTGGTCCAGAGACCGGCAACGCCGTCATCTGTCAGTGGGCCGATAAGTGCGGCGCGAAGCTCTGCGATCCGCTCCAGCGCTTCCGTCATTCCGGCACCGTCACACCGACGCGCCCCGCCTTGTGCGAGAAGTCGGCGCCAGCTTCGACCAGCGCAGCGCGCATGGCATCAACCGAGGAAGCCGCGACTTGATTGCCGCTCTCAAAGCGGGCGATTGTTTCGCGCGTCAGGCCGCATAACCCAGCCAGATCGGCGGCGCGAAGGTTCAGCCCAAGGCGAGCCATTTTGCATTGGATCGGTGTCATCACTGTTACACCGTATGACATTTAGGGGATTGACGCAATGGTTAACGTCTGTCACACCATGTAACAGCCAAGGCCAGAAGCCAAGGCGGACCGAGGCAGGGCGGCAACCCTAACCCCGGTCCTATCGCAAACCCTGATCTAGAGGGATTACGACTATGGAGCGTACTAGCACCACCGCGCCCGAGGGCGCCACCACCTTAACCACGAACCCCGACGCGGCAATCCTCGCAGCGTTCGAGCGCAGGGCAATCGCCTTTGAGACGACCCGCGCGCTGCCGTGCGACCCCGTAACTGGGGGAGAGTCGGACGCGCAATCAGAGCAGTGGGCGATTATCGACGCAGCGGAAGAAGAAATGCGCTCGACCATCGCCACCACACCGCGCGGCGCCGAATTGCAGATATGGCTTGCAGCAACCTACTTGTTCGACTCCGACAAGGACGAACCCCGCTGCTACAGCGCCGATCTCGATTATTTCGAGGCGCAGGGCAACAAGCGCGACTGGACGGATCGCCTGCTTATCTCTGCAATGCGTTCGCTTCGGGAGCAAGGCAAGTGAGCGCCGCCGCCGCGAAACCGCACACCGCTTTCAGCATTCACGCCGTCGCGTACAAGATCGCAAGGCAGGCTTTCGAGCAGCACCGCGCAATCTGCCTTCCCGACGACGACGCGCCGCTTATGCACGACTACGAAAGCGCGTGCGCCCCGCTGATCGAAGCGCTCTTGAACACGGCAAGGAAGGCAATCCAGACCCCCGCCGCGTCGGTCGGCGAGGTATGGCAGAAGCTGACCATTTTCGCCGCCGAGGACATGCAAGACCTTGTGGATGCGAAAGACGTCATCGCCCACATCACCGCCGACGCGCTGCGGCTGGCAGGTGCGGAATGAGCGCCGCCGTTGTGAAGCTGCCCACGGCAGCGCCGCGCAAGGTGAAGAATTGCACCCATGTCCCTTCGCGATGGGCTGCCATCAAATTGCGGGAGGGGCAGGCGGTCAAGTTCGAGAAGCGCCCGCCGTCGATCCGCGAGGCCGAGCAGGTCGCCGAGGCTATCAGCCCCATGACGCCCGAGCGTTGGCTCTTGCTGGCAATGCTCCACGCCATGCCCGCCGACCAATTCGAGCGGCTGGCTGCGTTCGGGGCGCATGGTCATCCCGCGATCCGGGGATTGATGAAACTCGCCAAGGGTAACGCGGGTCTCAATCTGGACGTGATGAACGCGCTCGAAAGGCTCGGCAAGTGAGGGCGCGGCGGCAGGGGGACACCACCCCCATGACGCTCGCAATGATCGTGACGGCGTTGGGAGTGTCGTGGTTTACCGCCCAGTTGGTAGACCTCGCATTCGCGGTCCTGAAATGAGCGCCGCGAGCAAGAAAGGAGGGCAGCGCCTTTGGGCGCTGTTCACCGCCACGCCGCTCCTGTCCGATACCGAGCAATGGTCTGCGCTAGTCGAGGGGCGCAACATGCTCCCGGCAGAGCAGCGCCAGCCGAGGGAGCCGGAGAAGCCGAAGGGGCCGGGGTGGGACACCGACAACCCGCCGCCGCGTCATTGCGCCTTCGCGCAGCGCGGTCACGATCATCTGACGGTTTACTTCATCTTCGCGAATTGCACAGCGGCGCAGGCCGCAAGGCTTCGCAAGGCGATGCAGGAAGGCGCGGACACGTCCGATTGGGAATGGCCGCTGACACACGCGCCCAAGATCATTCAGCGCCTTAGCTGGAACGAGCGGCAAGAGGCGTGGCGCCTGTTTGGCGAAGGGGGCCAGCCGTGAGCGCCCGCATGGTCGTCTATGTCGGTCGGGGGCAATCGCTCCCGGCAGATATAGCCCTTTCGCTTATCCCGTCGCTGCCGCGTCCCGCGCTCGAAAGGCTTGTGCAGCGCCTTATCGACGGGCTGGACGATATGGACGCGCCCGCCGAGGATATGGAGGATGACGACCCCGCAGGCATGATGGACGAGGACGAGCTAACCACCGGGCCCGGTGTCTTTGTCGAGCATGGCACTTTCTATCGTGGTAGCGGCTGCCCGATCGCTGACCCCGGCGAATTGGGATGCACCGACTTGCCTATGGTGACCCATGACGGCGAGGATCAAACCGTCGTCGTCCTGCCCGCGCCGAGAGAGATCGAGCCTTACCGGTTTCGCGTGAGCTGATCCAACCGGCGCCAGTTACTTTGAAGGCGGGGGTTTCGGCCCCCGCCTTTTTTTGTAACCTACGCCCCGGAGTGACGTCCGAGGGGATAGGTCAGGTGCTTCGCGGGTATTTCGACGACAGCGGGACGCATGGAGACTCTGAGATTGTTGTTTGGGCTGGCGTGATCGGCACCGAGAGCGCTTTTTCAAAGTTGGATAATGCGTGGCGCAAAATGCTGGCCGAGCCGCTGCCGGGGAAGCCTGCGCTACGGAAATTCAGCTTGGGTGATTGCAGATCGGCCCAAGGCGAATTCAAAGACTACCGCCCTGTAGAGCGAGACGCGCTCCGGTATGAGGTCCGGCAGATAATCGCCGCCGCGGACCTTCACAGCATTGCCTACTGCATCCCGATAGCGACATATGACCGCATAATCCGCGGGCGGGTGCGAAAGGCGTACGGGCCGCCAGACGGCGTGGCGTTCGCGTCCTGCGCAGACTATGCACTCCAAGTCGCCGAGACACTCCGAGGCTCCCCTATCGCGTGCATATTTGATCAGGGCCAAGAGCGCCCTTGGCTCACTGCATTTCTGCGCGCAGCCGAGGAAAGGGCAAGTGCCAAAGGTATTACAACATCATACTCATTCGGTGCGGTTATAGATCATTGCGGGCTACAGGCAGCCGATACCATCGCGACAGAGCACTACTGGCAATACAAGAGGAATGCTGGCGCCGATGTGCCCGTGAGCGATCCTCACTTTGACAGCCTGCTGAGGCACAACAAGCCAGCGGGCTGGATTTTACACGAAGCGGATTTGCAGAGATTGCGGCGTGACTATCTGAGGGAGCGTCCGTTGCGAGACTACCTGAAAACGGCAAAAAAGAGGTACGATTAAGCCGGTCGCGTGAGTTGCCCTCAATCTGGTTTTTGTTCCGCTTGCACAGGTCGGCAAATTTGCCGAGGCTCGGCCCCGCTGGTCGGCGCCCGTCGTAGGAAGCAGGTGCCTCAGGGCGCGGCGTCGGGTCTCACTGTAAACTCTTACAGTGAGGGTCGCGCCCGCCAGTCACGGCCCGCCTATACTGCCTCGCAAAATTCAGCCGCTTATAACGCGCGGGCGCGATACATGCCGCAGACCTTAGGGTATCTTAGGGTGCCAGCCGTTCGGCCTTGCCGTAATCTTGCCGTCCTGGGGCTCGCCGATGTCAGGTTTTGTAAGGTCCGCGGTTTCAAGTTTTTTCAAGTCGCCTGCCCTTAATATAACGCGCGCGCGCCCGCGTTGGGCTGACAAAACTCCGGCCCCCTATACTGCCTGACAAAACTCGCCGCCTTAAACGCGCCCGCGCGTACTGCTCCACAAACCCCCACTTTTTACCCCCACCTTGGATTTCATATTCTCGGACCCTGATCCCTACCCCCACCACCCACCCCCTATAAGGGGGGGTGGGGGTGGTGGGGAAACGGTCAGGAGGGATTGCCGACCCCCACTTTCCCCACTTTCCCCACCTTGATTTTGAAGTGGTGGGGAGGCCTAGACTTCGGATGGATCGACCGCGTTGCCGACGACCACGAACGGGCGGTCATTGCCCTTGTTGTCAACGCGACGCTCGACCGCGAGCGCACCCGAGGCGAACCACGTCCGCAAGATTGCCTTGATCCGTCCCTTGTCCCGCTCAGCCGACAGGCAGGCCACTTCGGCGAGCGCATGGCCCACCCAATCTTTCGCCTGCACGCTCTCGCGATACTCCCCTGCCTTCACCCGCTGCTGCACCTCGTACAGATCGGCGGCGGTCAGGCCGTGGAATATGTCCGGCTTCTCCCACGGCGTCGCCACACCGACATAATCGGACGGCTCGCCATCCACGCCATTGCCGAGGCTCTGGCTTTCCAGCTTAATCCACGTCGCCGCGTCGGGCGGGGCCCGGTTGGCCTTGCCCATGTCGATCCGAACCAGCGACCGACGCAGTTGCGGGTCGGTAATGCCCAATTCGTCTGCCTCCCGGTCTGACATGGGATTGATCGGAAGCACGACGCGGGCGGCATCGCGAAGCGCCACAGCCCCGCGCCCGTCCTCTGCCGTGACTTCGCGACCGCCGAGCTTCTTGGTATGGTGGACCAGCACGACCGCGCAGCCAGTGCTTTTGGCAAGGCGCTTCCATCGCTTCGTGATCGCGTCAATCGCTCCGTTGTCGCTTTCCTGCGCTTGGTGGCTCGACACGAACGGGTCAACGGTGACCACCGCGATAGAGCGCGCCCGAATCGTCGCCTCAAGCTGCTGAAAGACGTCCTCAGCGAGGGCGAAACCGTCGCGATCCTCTGTTGCTGTGCAAAGGGGCTGGTCTAGCCCGCTATCGACCAGCAGGCGCCCCGCGCACTCGTCGGGACCGATGCCGTAGAACAGCGCCGCCGCCGAGATTTGCCGGTCAAGTTCCTCTTGCCCGTCCTCTAGGTTGTAGATCCACGCGGCTTGCGCTCCCCGAGGCAGAGCCTTCCCCAGCAGGGGGCGACCGGACGCGAGCGACAGGGCAATGGCGTTGCCGATCGTGCTCTTGCCCGTCCCCCCTGGCGCAATCACAACAGTGACCTCGCCGCGCAGCAGCCAATGGCCCATGAGCCAAGGGCGCGTCGGGATTTTCGACGGATCGGGCCAGCTATAAGGCGTGGCATTCAGCGGGCGTAGCGGTACGGTCGGTTTGCTGCCGACCACCCCCATACCGGGCATGAAATGCGGGCCGTCTATTTCGTCGGCAAGACTACGCGGCGGCGACATTAGCATTTCCCATCTCTACGGTTATCGGCGGCACGCGCCGGGGCTGCGACAAGCGTCTTCGCAGTCGGGCGGCAAGCATTGTCGTGTCGCAGAGGATTTCGTTCTGATCGCGCAGCGCGGCGACCTCGCAATCGGGCAGACCCCAATCAAGAATGCAGCAGGCTTGCCCCTCAGCGGCGATCCAAGCGAGCGGCGTTCCCACCACCAGCAGCTTGTCACCAGGCCAGACGCTACGCTCCATCACATCAGCCCCGAGGATCGACCCGCACCCCACCCGCCACCACCAGCGCGCAGGCTGAGACGAGCGAAAGGCAACAATGTCGATCAGCTCGCCGCGCTCGATCACCGGCACGACGAGCGCGGGCCTGCCTTCGGGATCGGGCCACCAGCGCCCAGCGTCGTCCGTGTCGATGCGCTCGACCCCGAACGGCATCTGACGCGACCCTAGCCCCGCCAAAGCGTCTGCGGACACTCCCAGCGCCAACAGGTGGTCGATGTGCGCCTGTCGCACGTTCGACAGCGCGCGGCTGCAATCATCCAGCAGGGACACGGGCGCCCCCTTTGGTTTCGTCGATGACGGGCAGCGACAGCAGCTTGGAGACCGTATCCGCAGCGGTGCAGGCCGAGAGATACCCGACATGGGTTTCCGCCACCAGCGGGCGGGGTGGGCCCGCGTCAGGAGGTAAGACCCTGACGCGGTACAGCACCCCGTCGCGGCTGAGATGGACCGCGGGCATTTCAGGCAGCTTCCCCGAACAGGTCGCCTTGGCCGTCATCGCGCGTGACGTAACGAGCGGCAATCCAAAGGTTCACGGCAACGCCAGCCTCTCCCGGTGTGCGCTCACCCTTTTTTGCGATTTTGCCCTGTTTTTTGAGGTCGCTCAGTCTGGCGCGACAGATAGCAAGCTCGCTCCACGTCGCGCCGGGCGCGCGGAATACGGCATAGCTGCCAATCCCTTCAGGTCCGGCCTGCTCGACCACGGCGAGGGCGAAGGCGCATTGCGACAATCGGGAGCCGTCGCGGTTGACCTTTCGGGCGCCGTCCTTGCTCGCGTCGTCATCGCGAAAGCCAGCCCCACGGGGATAGCGCGGCAGTTCATTATCGTTGCTCATTTGGCATCTCCCGCCAAAGGGGGGTGGCCGTTGCGTTCAAGCAAGAGCGCAAGCCAGTCCCGTTGTTTCATGGAAAGGGGGCGATCCGCGCAGCAGCATTGCCCAAGGAATGAACCATTGCGCCAATTGAGCTTGGCCTCAGGATCGTTCAGCAAGGCGAGCGCGGCAGCGCGCACGGTGGGAAAGGCGGCGCTCACGTCCGATGTTCCCGCTGCAACCGGGGATCGCGGCGAGGATAAGCCAGCCGCTTCCAAGTCGTGCGGGCGCCGCGCCAGCCGCATGACAGACGTTGCACTTCCGCGAAGGAGAGGCTATTCGACGGGAACCCAATGCCTGTCAGCTTGAGGGTTTCGAGCCGTCCCGCGCCAACGGGGCGGCTCATTCGTTTATGGGGCCGACGCCCTTTCGGATGCGGCACGGGTCAAGCCGCCTCGCTCGTCGAGGTGCGGGCACCGGCAGCGGCCCAAGCGTCCAGATCGGCGCGGGCATACACGACCCGGCGCGTTCCAAGGCGGCTCCACGTAGGCCCATCGCCGCGCACTCGCATATGGTTTAGGGTTGAGACGCCCATGCGCAGATATTGCGCCGCCTCTTCGGTGTTGAGATAATTCGGTTGCATGAAAGTCGGTCTCCGCTCGCCAGCAAGAGACAATCACTTGCGGCGACGGCATACCAACTAAGGCACGTTGCGGCCAAAGTCGCATCCACAAATTACCAGGCCGTTTATAGGGTTAAGCTACTGATCTTGCATGATAATCTGAGATAGTAGCAATGGCTACTTTGCGGCGCTGATCGGCACTACATTGTCACCAACGGCAAGCAGGCCCGCCACATGCCCGCCCCATGTCGCCAGCGCTTCCCGCTTTTCGTCGGCGAAGGCGTACCGCTGATAAGTGCCAGCCACCCCGGCCTTGCGACGATTCTGGATAGCCTCGATCCAGTCGGACGGGATGCGCAGCCGTTGCAGGCCTGTTGCAACCGAGCGCCGCAGATCGTGGAAGCGCCAAGGCAGCACGGGCGCCGCGTCATCCTCGATAAGGTCGGCAATCTCACCGTCTAGCTTGCGCTTCGCCTTGGAATAGCCCGAGACGTGCGACTTGCCGCCGTCAGTGGTCAGGACGTAACCCTTGCGAGGCCAAGCCTCACCGCCCGCCAGCGCGTCCAATTCAGCGACCGCTTGCGGCGACAGGGGAACAAGATGCTCCCTGTTGTTTTTCGCCCTGGCACTCGGCAGCAGCCATTCGCCGCGGTCGCGGTCAAGTTCCTGCCATTCGAGCGCGGCAACCTCGTCCCGGCGCTGCCCGGTGAGCAGCAGCAGGCGAACCAGCGCGCAGAAGGCGCGGGGCAGCTCGTCGCTCGCGATCCATACTAGGCGCAGTTCATTGTCGGAAAGCACGCGGTCACGACTGGCGACCGGCTTAGGCGCTTCGACACCCTCTAGCGGGTTGCGGTCAATCTCACCCCGGCCTTGCGACCAGCGGAACAGGCGATGTGCGACGGCGTAGACATTGCGGCGCATGGCAGGCCCGCCCTTGAGGTCATCGAGCAGCGCGACAATCTCTTGCCCCGTGATCGACGGCAGCGCCCGCTTGCCCAGCTTGGGACGCAGATGCAGCCGGAGCGCATCCTTGACGAACCCGCCCGACTTTACCCACCGCTTAGGCACTTCCAATGTCTCGAACCGATCCGCGACCGCATCAAAGGTTAGGTCCGTAGCTTCGCGGACACGCTGGCGCTTATCGTCGGCGGGGTTTTTGCCTTGGCTTACCAGCATCAATAGGCGCTTTGCCTCGGCCTCAGCAGCGGCAGGCGTCCAAGCGCCATGCGAGCCGATAGTATAGCGCCGAGTCGTGGCGCCCCTGCCACCCATGCGATATTGCAGCAGATAGACCCGCTTGCCCGCCGGGGTGATCTTGACCCCGAAGCCGCGCGTGTCGGTGTCCCATAGGAAGGCGTCCCGATCCCCGGCTTGCATCGCATCCACAGAGCGCTTCGTGATCTTTCCTTGTGCCATTCGCAAGCACATAGCAATCACGCGAGCGGCAAGCAACGACAACGTAGGGCAACCCGCAATATGATGGGGCGCGGAATTGCGAGGTTTAAGGGTGACAGGAACAATCGGCGGCAACTCGCGACAACGCAGACCACAAAACTACGAATCTGAGGGTCGGACGTTCGAATCGTTCCGGGTGCGCCATTTTCCTCAACGCCCCGTTATCAGGCCGGTTTTCGGCCCCGGGCGGCTTGTGCGCGAGGGGCGACGGGGCCGCGCCGGCGCTGCCGATGTTGGCCGCGAGGCCCGATGCAAGTGGATGAATACCCCGGGCAATACGTCCGAAACGTCTCGCGGTTTTTGATCGCGGGGCCTGTTATACCCCCCAGGCAGACGTCCGTGGCCGCTCCCGCGATCAACCGCCTATAGTGCGATTCGCGGCGAATTTACAGTATTGTCATTATGCCGATCGGCGCGCCGCTATTGTGCCGATCGGCGCTGTTTCTTGGCCCATCGGACAAGCCACGCATAGCTATGCCTGGTTGCCAGCCGCGGGGCCCTCGGCCAGTCTGCAAAGCGGGACAAGGCGCGGCCGCGCAAGGGAGAGATATGAGCGAGAAGATCGTCACCGTCGACATCGGCGGCACCCATGCGCGCTTCGCGTTCGCCGAGGTGGCGGGCGGGCGCTGTACCGCGCTCGGCGAGGCGGTGACGCTGCACACCAGGGACCATGCGAGCTTCCAGACCGCGTGGGAGGATTTTGCCGAGCAGCAGGGCGGCAGCCTGCCGCGCGGGGTCGCGATCGCCATCGCCGGGCCGACGCGCGGCGAGATCATCCGTTTCACCAACAATCCGTGGATCATCCGCCCCGCGCTGGTCGGCGAGAAGCTGGGTGTCGACCGCTGGTTGCTGGTCAATGATTTCGAGGCGGTGGGGCATGCGGTGGCGCAGGCCGACGCCGGCTATTTCGAGACTTTGTGCGGTCCCGACGTGGCGCTGCCCGATGGCGGGACGATCAGCGTCATCGGTCCGGGCACAGGCCTCGGCGTCGCGCATATCTGGCGCGATGGCGCCGACTATCGCGTCCAGGCGACCGAGGGCGGGCATATCGACTTCGCGCCGCTCGACAGCATCGAGGATGCGATCCTCGCACGGCTCCGGAAACGTCACCGCCGCGTGTCGATCGAGCGCATCGTCTCGGGTCCCGGCATCGTCGATATCTATGAGACGCTCGCGGCGATGGAGGGGCGCGCGGTGACGCCGCTCGACGACCGCACGATCTGGACCAACGGCACCAGCGGCGACGACAGCCTCGCCGCCGCCGCGATCGACCGTTTCTGCCTGTCGCTCGGCAGCGTGTCGGGTGACCTGGCGCTGGCGCAGGGGGCGAGCGGGGTGGTGATCGCGGGCGGGCTGGGGCTGCGGATCAAGGACAGCCTCGTCAAATCGGGTTTCCCCGAACGCTTCGTCGAAAAGGGGCGCTTCGAGGGCTTCATGAGCGCGCTGCCGGTCAAGCTGATCACCCATCCGCAGCCGGGACTGTTCGGCGCCGCGGCCGCCTTCGCACGCCTTTATCCCTGACGCGGTGCAACATCCCCTTTCGCATGGGAGTTTCGCTGGGTAGAGCAGGCGAAACGCACAAGGGGATTTCACGCATATGCCTTCAGGACTTTTCGCGTTGCTCGACGATGTGGCGACCATCGCCAAGGTGGCAGCGGCGAGCCTCGACGATATCGGCGCGGCGGCGTCGAAGGCGGGGGTGAAGGCGGCGGGCGTCGTCGTCGACGACACCGCGGTGACCCCCCGATATTTGACCGGCTTTACCCCCGACCGCGAACTGCCGATCATCTGGCGCATCGCCAAGGGGTCGATCTTCAACAAGATCGTGCTGATCCTGCCGGTGCTGCTGCTGCTGTCCGCGCTGGCGCAATGGGCGATTACGCCGCTGCTGATGGTCGGCGGCGCCTATCTCTGTTTCGAGGGTGCCGAGAAGGTGCTGCACTCGCTGCAGAAGAGCAAAACCACGCTGGCGGAAGATGCCGCCGTGGTCGCGGATGCGAACCATGAAGAGGCGATGGTGAAGGGCGCGATCCGCACCGACTTCATCCTGTCGGCCGAGATCATGGTGATCGCGCTCAACGAGGTGCTCGACGAACCGCTGGGCATGCGCGCTGCGACGCTGGGCGTGGTCGCGCTGGCGATCACCGTCGCGGTCTATGGCGTGGTGGGGCTGATCGTGAAGATGGACGACATCGGGCTTGCCATGAGCAAGGGCAAGGCCGCCGCGGGCCGCGCGATCGGGCGCGGGCTGGTGGCCTTCATGCCGAAGCTGCTCGCGGCGCTGGCCTTCATCGGCACTGCGGCGATGCTGTGGGTCGGTGGGCAGATCGTGCTGCACGGGCTCGACGAATATCATATCGGCGGTCTCGGCCACGGCCTGCACGACTTCGCGCATGCGGTCGCGGGCGGGCTGCCGGGTGCGGGGGTGTGGGAATGGCTGATCAATGCCGGCGGGGCGGGCATCTTCGGGCTGCTGCTCGGCGGGGTGATCGTCGGAGCGCTGCACCTGCTGCCGGGCAAGAAGGCGGCGCACTGAGGCGAGCGAAAGGAGGTCGGACATGCAGGGCGAGAATGATCCGCTGGCGGCCTTCTGGATGCCCTTCACGGCGAATAAGGCTTATAAATCCAACCCGCGCCAGCTCGTGTCGGCGAGCGGCATGTTCTACCGGAGCGCAGACGGGCGCGAGATCCTCGACGGGACCGCGGGCCTCTGGTGCTGCAACGCCGGGCATTGCCGACCCGAGATTGCCGAGGCGATCGCCGAGGCCGCGCGCACGCTCGATTTTGCGCCGACCTTCCAGCTCGGCCATCCCCTGGTGTTCGAACTCGCCAGCCGCGTCGCGGCGATCATGCCCGAGGGGCTCGACCGGATATTCTTTACCAACAGCGGCAGCGAATCGGTCGACAGCGCGCTGAAAATTGCCCTCGCGGTGCAGCGCGCGCGTGGGCAGGCGAGCCGGACGCGGCTGATCGGGCGCGAGCGCGGCTATCATGGCACGGGTTTTGGCGGGATCGGGGTCGGCGGGATCGGCAACAATCGGCGGGCGTTCGGGCCGGGGATCGCGGGGACCGACCATATCCGGCATACGCATGGGGTGGCGGGCAATGAATTCGCGCGCGGTTTCCCGCCGCATGGCGCCGAGCTCGCCGACGATCTGCAGCGGCTGGTCGACCTGCACGGCGCCGAGACGATCGCCGCGGTGATCGTCGAGCCGATGGCGGGATCGACCGGGGTGCTGATCCCGCCTGTCGGCTATCTCCAGCGGCTGCGCGAGATCTGTGACCGGCATGGCATTTTGCTGATCTTCGACGAGGTGATCACGGCGTTCGGCCGTGTCGGCGCGGCGACGGCGGCCGAGGCTTGGGGTGTGACCCCCGATATCATCACGCTGGCCAAGGGGCTTACCAACGCCGCGGTGCCGATGGGCGCGGTGGCGGTGAAGCGCGAGTTGCACGATGCCGTGATCGAAAGCGTGGCGGGCGGGATCGAGCTGTTCCACGGCTATACCTATTCGGGTCATCCGCTCGCAAGCGCAGCGGGGCTCGCGACGCTCGACCTCTATGCGCGCGAGGGGCTGTTCGATCGTGCAGCGGATCTCGCGGCTTATTGGAACGAGGCGGCGCACAGCCTGAAGGGGCGGCGGCATGTGATCGACATCCGCACGATCGGGCTGGTCGCGGGGATCGAGCTCGAGCCGCGACCCGGCGCACCGACCGCGCGCGCGACCGAGCTGTTCCATGCGTGCTTCGACAACGGCCTGCTGGTGCGGGCGACGGGCGACATCATCGCGCTGTCGCCGCCGTTGATCGTCGAGAAGGCCGAGATCGACCGGATGTTCGGGATGCTGGGGGATTTGGTCGAGGGGATCGGGTGAGAGCCGAAAAATCCTCCCCGCTTGCGGGGAGGGGGACCGCCGAAGGCGGTGGAGGGGGCTGCCGGCCCGAAGCGACGTCGCGTAAGCACGCGAGCCCCCTCCGTCAGCGCTTCGCGCTGCCACCCCCCCGCGAGCGGGGAGGATTTCTTGTTACCGAACCCGCAACCCGCCCTTCCACATCATCGTCGCGCGGCCCTGCACGGGCATGCCGTCGAAGGGGGTGTTGCCCGCCCAGGCGGCCATCTTCTTGGTGTCGACCTGCCACGGGGTGCCTTCGTCGATCAGGATCAGATCGGCCTCGAGCCCCGGCTCGATCCGCCCCGCAGCGACGCCGAGCAGCTTGGCGGGATTGGCGGCAAGCAAGTCGAAGAGGCGCGACGGGGTGACATGACCGTCGCGCACGAGCCCAAGCCCCATCGCGAGCAACGTCTCGGCGCCCGCCATGCCGGGCAGCGCCTCGGCAAAGGGCAGGCGCTTGTCCTCGGGGCCGCGCGGGTCGTGGCCCGAGGTGAGGATGTCGATCGTGCCGTTGGCAATCGCCGCCAGGCAGGCGTGGCGGTCGTCCTCGCTGCGCAGCGGCGGCGAGAGGCGCGCGAAGGTGCGGAAATCGCCGATCGCGGTGTCGGAGAGGAACAGATGCGCGGGGGTGATGCCGCAGGTGACGGGCAGGCCCTTGGCCTTCGCCGCGCGGATCAGGTCGAGCCCGCGCGCGGTGGTGACCTGGCGGAAATGGATCGGCGCGCCGGTCTCCTCCACCAGCATCAGGTCGCGCGCGATCGCCATCGCTTCGGCGATCGCGGGGGCCGAGGCGAGCCCGAGGCGCGTCGCCATCTCGCCGTCGGTCGCGACCGCGCCCGCGGTGAGCCCCTCATCCTCGGCATGCGCGATGACCGTGAGGCCGAGCGAGGCGGCATAGGCGAGGACGCGCCGCATCACCCCTGCGTCGGCGATGCGCCCGCGGCCGGTCGCGACGGCGCGCGCGCCCGCCTGTTTCATCAGGCCGATCTCGGCGAGTTCCTTGCCCTCGAGGCCTTTCGTGGCGGCGGCAAGCGGGTGGACCCAGAGGTCGGGTTTGCCGCCCTTCGCGGCGCGCTCGACCAGCCCGGCGCCGTCGAGCGGGCCGCTGTCGGGCATCAGCGCGGCGCGCGTGATGCCGCCGAAGTGGAAGGCGGGCTTGTCGGTCGCGAAGACGCCGAGGTCGATGATGCCGGGGGCGAGCCACTGGCCTTTCGCATCGACCGTCTCGACATAGCCGGGCGTTTCCGGCGGGTTCAGCGCGGCGATGCGGCCGTCCTCGACGCGCAGGCTGACGGTGTCGCCGCCGAGCAGGCGCGCGTTCGTGATCAGGAGCGGGTTCAGTTCCATCCCGCCACTCCCCGCTTGCGCCGCGTCAATATGTCGAGGCACGCCATGCGCACCGCGACCCCCATCTCGACCTGCTCGGTGATCGTCGAGCGGGCTGGATCGTCGGCAACACTGCTGTCGATCTCCACCCCGCGGTTCATCGGACCGGGGTGCATGACGATCGCCTCGGGCTTGGCCTTTTCGAGGCGCCTGGGGGTGAGGCCGTAGAGCGCGTGATATTCGCGCGCCGAGGGCAGGTAGGCGCCGTCCATGCGCTCGTTCTGCAGGCGGAGCATCATTACGACGTCGGCATCCTTGATGCCCTCGTCCATGTCGGTGAAGGTGGTGACGTGCATCCGTTCCATCGCCGGAGGGGTGAGCGTCGGTGGCGCGACGATGCGCACTTCGTTGCCGAGCAGGGTGAGCGCGAGGATGTTCGAGCGGGCGACGCGGCTGTGGAGAACGTCGCCGCAGATCGCGATGGTGAGGCCTTCGACGCGGCCGAGGCGGCGGCGGATGGTGAGCGCGTCGAGCAAGGCCTGCGTCGGATGTTCGTGGCGGCCGTCGCCCGCATTGAGCACGGGGCAGTCGACCTTGTCGGCGATGAGCTGCACCGCGCCCGACGACGCATGGCGGATCACCATCGCATCGGCGCGCATCGCGTTGAGCGTCATCGCGGTGTCGATCAGCGTCTCGCCCTTCTTCACGCTCGACTGCGCGGCGTGCATGTTGACGACGTCGGCACCGAGACGCTTGCCCGCGATCTCGAACGACAGCAAAGTGCGCGTCGAATTTTCGAAAAAGGCGTTGATGATCGTGAGGCCCGCGAGCCGGTCGTCGTGCTTCGCGGCGCCGCTGCGGTTGAGTTCGACCCATTGTTCGGCGGCGTCGAGGACGTAGCTGATCTCCCATGGGGTCAGCTGGGCGATGCCGATCAGGTGGCGATGGCGAAAGGCATCGCCGCCGGGCGGATAGTCGCTGGCGGGTCGGGTGGTGAAGCTTGTCATTAAAGCCGAGCGTTTAAGAGGCGGCGCGCCAATAGGCAAGCGCCGTGGCGGCCAGCGGATCGAGCAAGCCCAAGAGCCACAGGCCGAGCAGCAGAAATTGCAGGCCCAGGTAAGCGATCATGATGGCGGCGAAGGGCTGTTTGCGGGTTTTGTGGCGGACGAGCCGCGACGCGGCGAAGGCGCCGGTCGCGCCGCCGAAAAAAGCCCAGCCGAGCAATGTGCTTTCGCTGATCCGCTGGCCGCCCGTTTCGGCGCGGCGCTTGTCGACGACCATCAGGATGAAGGCGATGCCGTTCGCCGCGATCAGCCAGTAGAGGATATATTCGGTCATGCCCGCGTCAGCGCATCGATCGCGCCCTGCAGGATGAAGGCCGCGGCGGCGCTATCGACGCGTTCGGCGCGTTTGGCGCGGCTCACGTCGGCGGCGATCATCGCGCGCTCGACCGCGGCGGTCGACCAGCGTTCGTCCCAGAGCAGGATCGGCAGCCCGAGCGGCAGCAGGTTGCGCGCGAAGGCGCGCGTCGACTGCGTGCGCGGGCTGTCGCTGCCGTCCATGTTGAGCGGCAGGCCGACGACGAGGCCGGTGATGCTGTGCTGGGCGATGAGCGCCTTGAGCGCTTCGAGGTCGACCGAGAATTTCTTGCGGATGATCGTCTTGTCGGGGGTCGCGAAGCTCCAGTTCACATCGCAGAAGGCGACGCCGATCGTCTTGGTGCCGACGTCGAGGCCCATCAGGCGGCCGCCGTTCGGCAGCGCGGCGGCGAAATCGGGGGCGGCGGTGGTGATCATGGCCCGCCCTCTCTACCCGTTCGTGTCGAGCGAAGTCGAGACACCCCGAAGCGTTACGCGTCCCAAGCGTGTCTCGACTACGCTCGACACGAACGGAATTCGGGTTGGGCACCCTGAATCAGGACTTGGCTTTGTCCTTAGGCGCCTCGGCCTTCGGCGTCGCAGCCGCCGGCAACGGCAGCGGCGCGGCCGCCGGTGGAACCGGCGACGGCTTGCCCTCGTAGGTTGCCAGCCGCCGCAGCACGTCGGCGCGGACATTCGCCCAGAAGAGGGTGATGTCGAAGACATGATAGTTGTTGCCCGGCAGGACGTAGCTCGGCGCATAGTCCTTCGCGATGTCGGCGTCGCCGATCATCAGCAGTCCGCGCGTGTCGTCGCATTTCGCACCGATCTTGCCCGCGATCAGCGAGCCGCCCTTGAAGCCATCGATGGGCTTCAGCGTGCCGATATTGTCGCTGCGCCTGGCTGCGGTGTCGGGAATACCGGTGATCGGATTGGTGCACAGCATGCGCGTGTCGCGGCGCGGGCGGCCGTCGAAACCGACGGTGCCGTCATAGGCGTCGAGCACCATCTGCGGGTCGGCGGGCTCGGCGAAGCTTGCCCAGCTCAGCACGCAGCCCTTCTCCTCGGGGGTCTCGCACGCGGGCAGGCCGAGCCCCGCGATGTCGGTGTCGCGGCTGACCGGCCAGCCGATGACATAGGCCGCAACGATGCGCTTCGCGAGCGGGGTGCCCGCGATGCGGTTCTTGAGCAAAGTGGTGAGGTGGAGCGCGCCCTGGCTGTGGCCCGCGAGGATGATCGGTTTGTTCGCCGGAATATTCTCCAGGAACGCGTCGAACGCCTGTTCGACGTCGCGATAGGCGGCGTCGATCGCCTTGCCCGCGGTGACGCGGTCCTCGGCGAGGAAGGCGCCGAGCGTCGCCTGGCGGTAGCGCGGCGCCCAGACCTCGCCGGCATCGCCGAACGAGCTCGCCATGCCCTGCATGAACAGGGTCGCGCGGTGGTTGGCGTCGCGGTCGTCTAGCGGGGCGTTCCAGCTTGAGCGGCTGTAATAGCTGGTCGGATGGACGAAGAAGATCGCGGCGTCGCCCTTTGGCGCGGCTTCGGCCTCGTCGGCGGCAGCGGTCTGGGTCGCGGCGTTGGCGGGCGGGATCAGCTTGTCGGTCGCGGCCTTGGCGCTGTCGGGCGCGCGGGCATCGCCGCCGGTTGCGGGCGGGCGCCAGTCGGACGGATCATTCTCCAGCCCCGGGCGCGCGAACCACATCTTGGGATCGTCATAGGCGTTGGGCGCCGCCGCTGTCTGTTCGACGAATTCGGTGCTGGGCACCAGCGCGGTGCGCGCGAACCAGCCGGGCGCGAACTGGTAGGCGAGGCCGACGCCGAAGATGAGGAAGATGATGACGGCGATGAGATAGAGAAATTTGCGGGCCATTGGGGCTCCAGTGGGGAGGGGAGAGCGGCGAGGCGGCTTTGACTTTTAGTCCCTTTAGCCGTTCGCATCGAGCGAAGTCGAGATGCCCATCGGTCGTGCGCCGCTTCGGGGTGTCTCGACTTCGCTCGACACGAACGGGAATGGGTGCGCTATCTGGCTTGCGCGCGCGGCTTAAACAAGCCCAGATGTGGGACATGACCGACGCGCCCGCAAGCCCGCCCGCCCCCGAGTCGCCCCCGTCCTCGTCACGCCTCGACGAAAGCGACGCGCCCTGGCCGCTGCGGCCGTGGATCCTGGCGGCGATCTGCGCGCTGGCGGGGATCGCCTTTCACCTGACGATCGACTGGCGTTACGCGCCGGACCTCGACCCCGGCCGCAATGCGCTGGCAGCGTTCATCACGGTATCGACGCTGGTCTTCGTGCTCGGGGTCGAACTGCGGCGCTGGCACTGGGCGCTGGGCTTTGCGCTGATCTGGGGTGCGGTGATCGGGCTGATCGTCTGCACCTCGGCCGGATATAATATCAACGCCTCGCCCTTCGAATGGCCCTTCTGGTCGGGGCTGCTCGCGGTGCTGATCGCGACGCCCCTGTTCCAGACGCGGCGCGACGTCGCGCCCGACTGGCGCTTCTGGAAATTGTGGACGATGCCGTACGATCGGCTGCACAGCCACGCCTGGACCGACGCCGTGATCGGTGCCGCGGGGCTGGCCTTCACTGGATTGAGCTTCCTGCTCGTGCTGCTGATCGGGCAGATGTTCAGCCTGATCGGGATCGACCTGGTCATGGAGATGTTCGAGACCGGCTGGTTCCCGTGGATGCTCGCGGGCGCGGCGTTCGGCGGTGCGGTGGGCCTGCTGCGCGAGCGCGACAGGCTGGTCGCGACGCTGCAGAAACTGGTGATGATCGTGCTCGCGGTGCTGGCGCCGGTGCTGGCGGTCGCGGTGCTACTGTTCCTGCTGTCGCTGCTCGGCACGGGGCTGACCCCGCTCTGGGATTCGGGCTTTTCGACCGCGGCGCTGATGATGGCGGCAGCGGCCTTTGCGGTGCTGCTCGCCAATGCGGTGATCGGCAACGGGCGCGAGGAACGATCGGGCAATCGGCTGCTCCACGGCGCGGCGGCGATGCTGGTCGCGGCGGTGCTGCCGCTCGCGGTGATCGCCTTTTATTCGATGCATCTGCGCGTGATCCAGTACGGCTGGACCCCCGAGCGCCTATGGGGCGTCGTCGCGGCGATGGTCGCGCTTGCTTATGGCGCGGCGGGGCTGTGGGCGGTGGTGCGCGGGCGGCTCGATTTCGACGATCTGCTGCGGCCGCTCCAACAGAAGCTGGCGATCGGGCTGGCCTTGCTCGCCTTGTTCCTCGCGCTGCCGGTGATGGATTTCGGCGCGATCTCGACGCGCGATCAGCTCGCGCGACTCCAAAGCGGGACGGTGAAGGCCGACCAGTTCGACTGGGCGGCGATGGCGTTCGATTTCGGGCCCGAGGGGCGGGGGGCGCTGGCCGACATCTCGAAATCGCCCGACAAGGCGAAGGCCGACCTCGCCAAATGGGCGCTGGCGACGAAGAACCGCTGGGACCTGAACATCGCGGGCGAGCCGGTCGATGCCGCGGAGGTAAGCTTTGGCGCCAAGCCGATCCGCGAGAAGGTGCGCGTGCTGCCCGCGGGGCAGGTGCTGGCCGACGATGCCTATAAGGCGATCGACGAGCGCGGGCAGTGCCGTGCGGCGCCCTGCGCGGCCTATATGCTGGGGCCGGACCAGATGGTGGTGATCGGCAAGGGCGACAATGTCGTGCTGTTCGCGCGCGATGCGAAGACCAAGGCGTGGCAGGAGGATTATCAGGGCTTTTCGGGCGCCGCGATGGCGCAGCAGAGGGCGATCGATGACGTCGACAAGGCGGTCATCGAGGTGCGACCGATCCAGCGGCGGCAGGTCTTCGTCAACGGCAAGCCCGTCGGCGAGGATTTCGAATGAATTGATCCTCCCTGTCGCGAAGCGATGGGGAGGTGGCAGCGCGGAGCGCTGACGGAGGGCTTTGACGCGACGTCGCTGGCCCCTCCACCACTCGCTTCGCGAGCGGTCCCCCTCCCCATGACTTCGTCACAGGGAGGATCAGGACGGTTGAAGCGCGCGGGGGAGGATGCTAGCGGCCCAGCTTCTCCCGCAAAGGCACAGAGAATGGCAATCGATCAGGCAACGGTCAGGAAAATAGCGTCGCTGGCGCGCATCGCGATCAGCGATGCGGAAGCCGCCGCGATGGAAGGCGAATTGAACGGCATCCTCGGCTGGGTCGAGCAACTCGGCGAAGTCGACGTGACCGGGGTCGAGCCGATGACCGCGGTGATCCCCAACACGCTGCGGCTGCGCGACGATGTGATCGACGCCGACCCGCTGACCGGGGGCAACCGCCGCGACGATGTGCTGGCGAATGCGCCGGCGGCGATGCACGGCTTTTTCGGCGTGCCCAAGGTGATCGAATAATGACCGACCTGACCAATCTGACCGTCGCGCAGATCCGCGACGGGCACCGCGCGGGCGATTTCAGCGCCGTCGAGGTCGCCGAGGCGTTCAACGCCAATGTCGCCGGCGCCAAGTCGCTTAATGCGTTCATCGTCGAGACCCCCGAGCATGCGCTTGCCGCCGCGAAGGCGGCCGACGCCGACCGCGCGGCGGGGACGCTGAAGCCGCTGTCGGGCGTGCCGATTGGGATGAAGGATCTGTTCTGCACCAATGGGGTGCAGACGACCGCGGCGAGCCATATGCTCGAAGGTTTTGTGCCGCGCTATGAATCGACCGTCAGCCAGAAATTGTGGGACGCGGGCGCGGGGATGCTGGGCAAGCTGAACCTCGACCAGTTCGCGATGGGGTCGTCGAACGAGACGAGCTATTTTGGCAATGTGATCAGCCCGTGGAAGCGCAAGGACGGGGGCAATGCCGCGCTCGCGCCGGGCGGCTCGTCGGGCGGGTCGTCGACCGCGATCGCGGCGCGGCTGTGCCCCGCGGCGACCGGCACCGACACGGGCGGTTCGATCCGCCAGCCCGCGGCCTTCACCGGGATTTCGGGGATCAAACCGACCTATGGCCGCTGCTCGCGCTGGGGCATTGTGGCGTTCGCGAGCTCGCTCGATCAGGCGGGGCCGATGGCGCGCGACGTCAAGGACTGCGCGATCATGCTCGAAAATATGGCGGGCTTCGATCCCAAGGATGCGACCAGCCTGAATATGGCGGTGCCCGATTGGGAAGCGGCTTTGTCGAGCGATCTCAAGGGTAAGACGGTCGGTATTCCCAAGGAATATCGCCTCGAAGGCATCGATCCCGAGATCGACGCGATGTGGGATTCCGGTATCGCGATGCTGAAGGATGCGGGGGCCGAGGTCGTCGACATCAGCCTGCCGCACACCAAATATGCGCTGCCGGCCTATTATATCATCGCGCCGGCCGAGGCGTCGTCGAACCTCGCGCGCTATGACGGCGTGCGCTACGGCCTGCGCGACCTGCCCGATGGCGCGGGGTTGCAGGATATGTACGCCGCGACGCGCGCCGACGGCTTCGGGCCCGAGGTCAAGCGCCGTATCATGATCGGCACCTATGTGCTGTCGGCCGGCTTCTATGACGCGTACTATACGCAGGCGCAGAAGGTGCGGACGCTGATCGCGCGCGATTTCGAGGCGGCTTTTGCGAGCTGCGACGTAATCCTCGCCCCGACCGCGCCGTCGGCGGCGTTCGGCCTCGGCGAGAAGATGGCCGATCCACTGGCGATGTACCTCAACGACGTGTTCGCGGTCCCTGCGAGCCTCGCCGGCCTGCCCGCGATGTCGGTCCCCGCGGCGCTGAACCGCGAAGGGCTGCCGCTGGGGCTGCAGATCATCGGCAAGGCGTTCGACGAGCAGGGCGTGCTCAACGCCGGTCTGGCAATTGAAGAACGGGCGGGCTTTACGGCGCGGGCGGAGAAGTGGTGGTAACCCGCCATATCCTCTTCGCCGCGATAGTGGCTTGCGCAGCCCTGCTTTCGCCAGGTTTCGCTTTGGCCAAGGAGAGCAAGGCCTCCGCGATCGATTGTGTCGACCATGCCGACCCGATCAACCGGGCCGCCACCGCAGGCATGGTCGCATTGCTGAGCGCGAATGCCGACAAGTGGAACCCCGACTACGCCTTTTCGATCGGGGCCACGGGGAGCCTGGGACGCCTGTTCGACAGCGAAGGGCGGGCGGTTCATCCGAAGGAAATGGCACGCATGATCTCGGGCGCGCCGAGCTTTTCGGGTAAAAAGCGCAAGCGCGTGGAACTTGGCGTCAGCGACAGCGCGTCGGGCGACCGATCCTATGCGAAGGCGCTTGGCGACGCACTGGGTGTTCGTGTCGAGGGCTGCGACGGTGACGCCTATTTCCTGAGCGGCGGCGCGATGATGTGCGGCAACCGGCCGGTCTATCCCGAGGCGGCGGGGGGCGACATCGGGCGGTCGGCGCCGTCGGGCTTCGCGCTGGGCGGCAACTTCACGATGATGTTGTGCGCGCGGCCGGGCGAGTCGATCAATCCGACAAGCGCTTTGTCGGCGGCGGTCGCCTATGGTCTGTATCGCGACGAAATCGAGCGGCTCGAAGCAACGGCGGCCGGCGATAGCGCAGCGGCCTTTCGCTTGTATCAATATAATTGGATTGCGCGCCGCGACCGGGGCACCGCGATGCAATGGCTGACAACGGCGGCCGATTTGGGGCATGATGTGGCGCGGTATAACCTAGCCTATGAATATCTGGAATCGGGCGATGCCGCGAAGATGGCGAGCGCCGGGGAGATCATGGACGAGCTGGTTGCAAAGCGCTTTGCCGGCTCCGATTTGCGGGCATATTATGGTGGATGAAAACGTGACGGAATCGACATATCGCATCAAGGGCGAAACTGGCGAGTGGGAGGTCGTGATCGGCCTTGAGGTCCATGCGCAGGTCACCTCCAACGCCAAGCTGTTCTCGGGCGCCGCGACGGCGTTTGGCGCGGAGCCGAACACGCAGGTGAGCCTTGTGGACGCGGCCATGCCGGGCATGCTGCCGGTGCCGAACCGCGAGTGCATCCGCCAGGCGGTGCGTACGGGCATGGCGATCGACGCGCAGATCAACAAATGGTCGCGGTTCGACCGCAAGAATTATTTCTACGCCGACCTGCCGCAGGGTTACCAGATTTCGCAGCTTTATCATCCGCTTGTCGGTGAAGGTTCGCTGACGATCGAGGCCGATGAAAAGGCCGGTCTGCCCGAGGCAAAGGTGATCGGAATCGAGCGCATCCATGTCGAGCAGGACGCCGGCAAGCTGATGCACGACCAGCATCCGACGATGTCCTATGTCGACCTCAACCGCTCGGGTGTCGCGTTGATGGAGATCGTGTCGCGCCCCGACATGCGTTCGCCCGCCGAGGCCGGCGCCTATGTGCGCAAGCTGCGCTCGATCCTGCGCTATGTTGGCTCGTGCGACGGCAATATGGAAGAGGGCTCGATGCGCGCCGACGTGAACGTGTCGGTCCGCAAGCCCGGCGACGAATTCGGCACGCGCACCGAGACGAAGAATGTCAATTCGGTGCGCTTCGTAATGGCGGTGATCGAGGGCGAGGCGAAGCGTCAGGTCGAACTGATCGAGAGCGGCGGCACGGTGGTGCAGGAAACGCGGCTGTACGATCCCGACCGCAACGAGACGCGCTCGATGCGATCGAAGGAAGATGCGCATGATTACCGCTATTTCCCCGATCCCGATCTGCTGCCGCTCGAACTCGACGATGCGTTTCTCGCCGAGTGCCGCGAAAGCCTGCCCGAACTGCCCGACGCCAAGCGCGCGCGCTATCTCGGCGAGGGCATCAGCGCCTATAACGCCGATGTGCTGACCGCTGAGGTCGAGGCGGCGCGCTGGTTCGATACGCTGCTCGATGCGGGCGCGAAGCCGGTTGCCGCGGCGAACTGGGTGACGAGCGAGCTGTTCGGCGCGCTCAACCGGCTGGGCCGCGACATTTCGGATTCGCCCGTCAGCCCGGCGCAGGCCGCCGAATTGCTCGGCCTCGTCGCCGACGGCACGATTTCGGGCACCATTGCGAAACAGGTGTTCGAGAAGATGCTCGAAAGCGGCGACGGCGCCGCGGTTATCGTCGAACGCGACGGCCTCAAGCAGACGAGCGATACCGGCGCGATCGAAGCCGAGATCGCCAAGATCCTGGCCGCCAATGCCGACAAGGTCGAACAGTATAAGGGCGGCAAGGAAGCGCTGTTCGGCTTCTTCGTCGGGCAGACGATGAAGGCGATGCAGGGCAAGGCGAACCCGCAGGTCGTCAATGAATTGCTCAAGAAGGCGCTCGGATGACGCTTCCTCTGTGATCCGCATTACGGCTATCCGGCCGCTTCGGCGTCATAGGCATTGATATCGATGCAAAAATGATGACGAAGGACGGGATGATGAGGAAGTTTAATCTGATCGTGCTCGGCGCCATGCTGGCGTTGGGCGGCATGGCGAACGCCGCGCCGGCGGTGAACGAAGGCTATGACTGGGCGCTGCGCGTCAGCAACGAGGATCGCGCCGACGCCGCGATCCTCGCCTATGAGGTCGACGGCACCGACGACCAGCCGCTCAATTTCACCTGCGAGCAAGCCAGCAACCGCATCTTCGTCGGTATCTCTGGTCATTCGCCCGACCTGAGTGCGATCGACCTGGTGTCGGGCGACGCGGCGCTGCACGTCGCCGGGACGACCGAGACGGAGGAAATGCCCTATTTCTCCTCGACCGAGGAAATCGCGGGCGATGCACCCTTCTTCCGCGCCTTCGTCGCGAAAGGATGGCTGCGGATGACCGACGGCACCGCGAGCTTTGAGATGGCGGCGACGGCGAGCGGCAAGCAGGCGATCGCCGACTTCGCCCGCTTCTGCACCGGCTGACATGCGGCCCGCGCTCCGCGCGTTGCTGAGCCTGTGGCTGGTGCTGGCGGGCGCCGGGGCGGCGCGCGCCGAGACGATTGTGTTCACCGACGTCAACGTCGTGCCGATGGACCGTGAGCGCGTGATCCCGCGCACGACGGTGATCGTCACCGACGGCGTCATTTCGAGCATCGGGATCAAGGCGAAGCTGCCCGCGGGAACCCCCGTCATCGACGGCAAGGGCGCCTGGCTGCTGCCTGGGCTTGCCGACATGCACAATCATGTGACGTCGCGCGACGATCTAGCGCTGCTGCTCGCCAATGGCGTGACGACGATGCTCAACATGGGCGAGGCGACCAACGCCTTTGCCGGTCGGACGCGGATTGCGGTGAACAAGGGCGAGGTGCCGGGGCCCCATATCTTTACCGGCTTCGTCGTCGACGGCGACCCGCAATATGGGCATTTCGTCGTGCGCACGCCCGAGGAAGCGCGCGCGACCGTACGGCTGGCCAAGGCCAACGGCTACAGCTTCATCAAAGTCTATAACAACCTCTCGGCCGAGGCCTTTGCTGCGCTAGCCGCCGAGGCGAAAGCACAAGGGATCGGCGTCGTCGGGCATAATGTGAAGGCCGTCGGCCTCGCGAAGCAGCTCGCCGCGGGGCAGGCGATGGTCGCGCATGTCGAGGAATTCTTCTACGGCTTCTTCCCCGAACCGCCCGAGGGCGATCAGCAGGCGCCCCCCGACGACGCGCGGATCGCCGAGGCAATCGCGCTGCTGAAGGCGCATGGCGCGTTCGTGACCTCGGACCTGTTCACCTATCGCACCATCGCGGCGCAGTTCGGCAAGCCCGACGTCGTGCAGGCCTATCTCGCCGCGCCCGAGGCACGCTATCTGGCACCGGGCGACCGGATCGACTGGGCGCGCTCGGGCTATCAGAAGAAGGCGATCGACCTGTCGCGGCGCGTGGCGTTCGAGGCGCGTTTCGTGAAGGCGATGGCCGATGCCGGGGTGCCGCTGATCACCGGCGGCGACGCGCCGTCGATCCCGGGGCTGGTGCCTGGCTGGGCGCTGCATGGCGAGATCGACGCGATGCTTGAGGCAGGGCTGCCACCGTGGCAGGCGCTGTCCGCGGCGACGCGCACGCCGGGGGAGTTCATCGCGAAGACCGTTCCGGAAGCGCCGAAGTTCGGCATGGTCGCGCCGGGCTATCGCGCGGACCTGTTGCTCGTCGCCGACAATCCGCTCGCGAAACCCGCGACTCTGCGCACGCCGCTGGGCGTGATGGCGAACGGGCGCTGGCACGATGCCCCGGCGCTGCGGGGGATGCTGGAAGCCGTCGCTGCCGTGCGCCAAGTCCCCTGAGCGAGCCGTCAGGGCGCCGGTTCGATGTGGACCAGCCCCTTGTGCCAGATGAGCAGGCCGCCGCGCCCGTCGTCGTCGCGCGACACGAGCGGGCCATAGGTCCCCGCGGCGAACGCCTTTTCACGGTTCTTGGCCTCGAAACCCTTGAGCTCGGCCGCCGACAGCGCCAGCGCATAGGGGATCAGCCGTTCGATCTCGGCAAAGGCCGCGGCCAGCGACGTCTCGGCCAGCTTGCCGCCCTCGGCACTCCACTGCGCCACATTGGCGCCATGGTCGTAGGAGCGCTTGGGAAGTTCGACGATGCTGGAAATCGTCTGGCGATAATGCGCCGGCGCCGCGGTGTCGGATTTGCCGCCCTTCCCGGTCACGCGCCGCGCCAGCGCGATCTCGGCATTGACGCGGATCTGGGTGAAGTCGGGCGAGAGCCCGTAATTATAGGTGACGAAGGCGAATTGCGGCGCGTCGGTCGCGGTGACGAACGCCAGCCGGCCGGCGGGCGAAGCCTCGCGCGACGTCGCGATCGTCTGCGCGGCGAACCATTCGGGTGTGCGGAGCGCCGCCTCGGTTGTCGCGAGCGCGAGCGCGTCGACGTCGAAATCAGCGAGCGCTTCGCGCAGCGGCGCGACCGTCGCGTCCGCGCGCGCCTGCGCATTTTCGCTCATTCGCTCGCGCTTGTCGTCCATCGCGCCGATGATCAGCGACCCGAGCAGCCCGCCGCCGCCGCTGTCGTCGTCGGCGACGCGGCCGATGTCGATGCTGGTGCCGATGCTTTTCTGCGGAAGGATCAGCTCGACCGCGCGGCCGCCGGCGACGAGGCGGTCCTTTTCCGCGAGCACCGGCGGTGCTGCGAGCGGTTTGGGCTCGGCCGAGGCAGCGGTCGCGCTCGCGACGACGAGGAAGGCCGTGAGGCCAAGTCCGGTGAGTGGACGCAAGATCGCCTCCGAAAACTGGAGAATACGGGCCGCCTGACCATGTCCGGCGGCCCGATATCTCAGGTGCGGCTTATTTCGCCGCTTTGATGCCCTTGGCATATTCGACGAAATTCTTGACGAAGACTTCGCGCAGTTCCTTTTCGGCGGCCTCGGTCTCGTCGGTGGTTTTCGGCGGGAAGTAGGACAGGCCGTTGCCGCCACGTCCTTTGACCATGTTGGTCTTGGTCTTGCCGTTGCGGAAGTCCTTGAAGATGAAGCGGTTGTTGAGCGAGCGCCCGTAAATCGCCTTTTTGGTGTAGAAATTCTGCGTGATCACCAGCTCGACATAGCAGGGTGCGGTCGACGAACTGAGGCGCGTGTCAGCCTTGGTCGTGATCTTGCGGTCGGCGATCGGGGTTTCCCAGATGATCTGCGACGGCGGCAGCTTGAGCTCGGCGAGCAGGTCGATCGACTTCAGCGCATCGACCTGCATCTGCGGGCCGAGCGCTTCCTTCAGATATTCGGCTTCGCTCATATTGCGGTCCTTGTTCGCCGCGGCGTCGGCAACGGCGCCGACGATGCCGAAGCCCGAGAGCCAGCCGGTGGTCTGCGCCTGACCTTCGAGGGTCGGGAAGACATGGAGTTCGCATGCCGGGGCAACGGCGGCTTCGGGTGCGGCGACCGTGGTGGGGGCCGCAGCGGTTTCGACCACGGCCTCGGGCGCGGCGGCTTCGACCGCGGCTTCTACCGCGACGGCGGCCTCGGCCTGACTGTCCTGCGACATGGCAGGGGCGGCCGACAGGCCGACGGCGACGACCGCGATGGCGACCGCGGACGGGACAAACTTCATAACGACTCTCCTTTTGCAAAACTCATTCGGAAATCGGGGGCGAGACGGCATCGGACGTTGCCGCGAACGCCGAGCCCGCGGCGAAGGCGGCGACATCGACCCCGGCGACGGGCAGCGGCGCGATGGCGTAGGAAATCGTCTCGCCGGTGCGCGCCTTGAGTTCGCGGCCCCGGGGGATCACGCCGGGCTTGCCGTGAATGAAGCCCGAAAAGACGCCGACGGCGAACCAGGTCGCGGCGGTCGCGCCATTCTTGTTCGCGCCTTCCTCGCGGTATCGGCCGCTGAGTGCGACTTGCCGGCCGTCGAGGTCGAGATGGCGCAGCGAGATGCCCAGGATGCCGGGCTTGCCGAAGCCGCCCTTGTTGGCCGCGAAGGTGACTTCGCCAAAGCCCTTCGTCCCCTGGGGGATTACGATGCGGTCGAGGTCATAGACGTCGAAGAGAACGGTAACGCCGAACCGGTCGCCGACCGAACTGGCGGTCGTCGACAGTTCTTCGTCCAGCATCAGCAGCACAGAGGTGCCCGCGGCGAGGGTGGCGGTCGGGCCGGAATCGGGTGCCGGTACGGCAACGGCGGCGAGCGATTGCGCCACGACGAGGTCGGGTTCGGTCGCGATCGACGCCGCGACTACCGGTGGTGCCGGATCGTCGATTACGGACGGTTGGGCAACACCGCTCACCCCGAGCAGCATCGACACCGGAACGGCCGCGGACAGACGCGCGGCCCAACGCCCCCAATTCATTCAGCGACCCCCGAGACCCCGCCCCCCGGCGGGATTGATACGACCGCTAATCGGCGGCGGCGGCTTTGCAAGTCTTTTCGTCGCCACTGCGACAGAAACGCGGCGGGCCGAATGATAACGACTGTTTTCGATAATTCACTTCACAAAGTGGCGCCTATTATGTCGCGCAACTGAACAGAAGCCCGTCGAAAACCGGGCAGCGTCGGCGCATTGCTTTCGCCTTGCCGAATCCGTCGGCAGGTTGCATGCCTTGGGAAGGGGAATATCCGCCGCGGGGGCGGCGGACAAAAGGGGGAATTCATGTTCAAATTGGGAATGATCGGCCTGATCGCGGGCGGAGCGCTGAGCTGGTGGGGCGGGCAGGGCCTCTATGAGAGTATCAACGCGGGCAAGCGCGTCGACATCACGGTCGCGCAATTGATGTCGCAGAAGCCGGGGGTCGGCTGGTACCGGATCACCGACGCGCGCTGGTTCCTGATCGACGGTGGCGTGATCACCAGCGGCGAGTCGGGATCGGCGGGCGCCGATATCTACAGTCCCGTGCGCACCGCGACCCCCGGGCCCGGCAAGATCCAGGTGCTGGTGCACCGCGAGGATTCCGCCGAAGCCGGGCTGCTGATGGGGCTGCTGCAGGAACCCGACCCGGCCAAGGCCGAGGCGACGATCAAGGGCAACCCGCTCTATACCAAGGAGCGGCCGGTCGAGGGCATGATCGAGTTCGGGATCAATGCGGACAGCGGCGACAACGACGCGGTCAAGAAGTCCTTCGGACCCGAACTGGCCGACGATTATGTCGTGATCTCCGACGGGGCGAAGCCCGCGGGCTATCTGCTGCCGCTCGCGGGGCTGCTCGCCGGGCTCGCGGTGCTGGGCTATACGCTCTTCGGTTTCATCCGGCGTGATCCGCCGCAGCCCGACTATCGATAGGGCGCGATTTCTGACACATTCAGGACGGGGCGCAGGGAATGATTCAGATCCCCGCCCCGATTATATCCGGGGGGGGACGGGATGCCGAAGATTTACCTGTCGGTCGCCATCGTGGCGGCCTCATTTTGCATAGCGACGACGGCGGCAAACGCGCAGGCGATCAAGGCGCCGGTCCCGATGCGCACGTTCAGCGCCGAGGAGATCGACGCGGTCGCGATGCCCGACACCGCGTTTGAGGCGACCCCCGCCGACGTCGAAACCTATGACAAATATTTCTATTTCCACCGCGACGGCACCGATTTCATACCGCCTACAACGACATCAGCGAATGCGACGCGGTGTCGAGCGGGATCAACTTTTACGCCGGCGGCGACAGCTATATGTCGACTTATTACGCCACCCAATATGGCATGGCGGGCGCGCTGGGCGGCGCGATCGGATCGGCGATGGCCGATGCGATCTTCGGGTCGGCGGAGCGGCGGCGCATCCGCCGGATCAACATGCGCAACTGTATGGGATTCAAGGGCTACGACCGTTATGGCATGGAGAAGGAACGGTGGCAGGCCTTTCACTTCGAGGAAGGCTTTGGCCGGGTGGAGGACGAGAAGCGCACCGGCTATCTGATGAAGCAGGCGCGCGTCGCCTCTGGCCCCAAGCCGAAAGCGGAGGTACTGCCGAAATGATCCGCACCCTGTTTTGCGCCGCCGCGCTCGCTGCCGCGCTCCCGTCCGTCGCCGCTGCGCAGCTCACCTCGGAGTCGATCGAAGAAAAGAACCTGATTTCGGGGAAAGCGAAGATCGAGCCCGACAGCGGCTATATCTTCGTCAGCGGTCCGTTCCGGCAGAATGCGCTGCTGTTGCGGTTGCCCGACGATGCGACCGTCGCCGCCTATGAAAAGGACTGGGCCGAAGCGCTGGCCAAGGTGCAGAAGAAATATCCGGGCAAGCTCAAAAACTGGGAATCGCGAGCCGAGGTGGCGCGGCAGACCAAGGGCAGAATGCCCGAAAAGCCGATCGAACCGACGGCGGAGAATTTCGCGATCGGCGCGATCGAGCTTCGCGATCCGGTGTCTTTCGGCCCGCAATATGTGTTCGCGAAGAGCGAGAGCCCCGAAAACTATAGTTATCTGACCAAGGTTAAGCCTGGCCGCTATGCCTATTACGGCCCGATCTTCGTCGCCGGCGGCGGCGCGATGGCAGGCTTCTGCTATTGCATGGGCACCGTCGCGTTCGAGGTGAAGCCGGGAGTCATTACCGATACCGGCAACTTCTTCCTCGTCGGTCCGGGGCTGGACCCCGATTTTCCGCAGACAGGGCCGTTGGCCGGTTCCGAAGCGGGGCTGTACCGTCCGCAGAACCTCGGCGCCGAGCATGGTCCGCTGCGCTTTGGCGTGCCCGACTCGCTCAAGGCCTTTCCCTACGCCGAGGCCGATTTTCGCGCTTATGGCAAACTCGACAATTTCTATGGGCTATCGGTCAGCCGTATGCCGCCCATTCCGGGTGTGCTCGCTTATGATCGCGACAAGATTGTCGACTTAAAGGCGGTCGCGCCGACCGACGGCGCCCGGGCATCCGAGGCGAGCGCGGCTACTAGCGTAGCGGTGCCTGCCACACCATCTTCGCTTCCTTGATCGTCGCAACGACGCGGATGTTCCTGATCTGCTCGACAGGCGTCGTCAGCGGGTTCTTGTCGAGGATGACGAAATCGGCGAGCAGGCCGGGCTTGATCCGGCCCTTGCGATCCTCCTCGAACGCTTGCCACGCCGGGCCGGTGGTGAGCGCCTGTAACGCTTCATAGGCGTTCAGCCTCTCGCCCGCACCGCTGACCACGCCGGTGGGCGAAACGCGCGCCATCGAGGTCCAGAGCATGAAGCGCGTGTCGAGCGGAGTGACGCTGAAATCGCTGTGGTTGGAGGGTATCAGCCCCGCGGCGCGCGCCGAGCGCAATGGGCTGATGAAATCGACGACCTCGGCCGGGAAATTGGTGCGGTGGACGTCGGCCCAATACCAGGCGTGGTTCGAGAAATAGGCGGGGCCCACGCCGATGCGGGCGTAGGCGGGAAGCTGGTCGCGGCGCTGGAACTGCGAGTGGATGACGACCGGGCGGCGGTCGTCGGCCGCCTTGATGCCGAGCGCGTCGAAGCCCCGGATCGCCATGTCGATCGCGGCGTCGCCATTGGCGTGGACGAAGAGCTGCCAGCCGCTATCGTGGACCTTCTTTGCCTGCGCGATGAAATCGGCCTCCGACAGCACGGGCTGGCCGTGCCAGGGATGCGTCCCCTCGGGGCTGCCGCGTGCGTAGTCGCGGGTGAAATAGCCGGTGCGCGCCTGCACCGATCCGTCGAGGACGAATTTGATGCCCTGAAGCTTTACATGGTCGGTGTAGGTTCCGAATTTGAGACCAGGCTGCGCGAGCAGCGCGTCGAGGCCGGTCGAGAAGGGCAGTAGCGCGAGGTCGATCTTGAGCCGCTTGCGTGCGGCGTCGCTCGTCAGGAAGGCGATATCGGGCGCCAACGTCGCGCCGTCCTGCGCGTGCGTATAGCCCTCGGCGAAATAGGCGATTTGCGCGGCGTCGAGCGCGGCGAGCTTCTGCTCCGCGGTCGGCTGCGGCATCTTGGCGAGCATCAGGAACATCGCCTTTTCGAGCAGCACGCCGTTGAGTTTTCCCGCTTCGTCGCGCGGCATGATGCCGCCGGGCGGAACCGGCGTCGCTTCGTCGATCCCCGCCGCGGCGAGCGCGGCGCTGTTCGCGACCACGCCGTGGAGCGAGACGTGCAGCAGCAGGATCGGCCGGTCCGCCGCGACCGCGTCGAGTTCGGCGCGCGTGATGTGGCGCTTCTCGGCGAGCGCTTCCTGGTCATATTGCCACACGATCGCCCACTGGCCTAGCGGCATCGCCCCGGCGGCGATATGGGTGCGGATCGCGGCCTGCAGATCGGGGATGTCGGCGGGCGGTGCTGCGGCGGCGCGCAGGTCCAGCCCGCCTGCCATCTGCGTCGCGACGGTGAAATGCGAATGGGCGTCGATGAAGCCGGGAAGCATCGTCGCGCCCTTAAGGTCGTGGACGGCTGCCTTGCCGCCCGCGACTTTGCGCGCTTCCTTCTCGCTGCCGGCGAAGGCGATGCGCTCTCCCTCGGTCACGACCGCCTCGACCGTCTGCGGCGTGTTGCCGTCCATCGTGACGATCGTCCCGCCATGATAGAGTGTGGTTTCCTGCGCCGCGGCTGGCGTGGCGAGCGCTAGCAGCAGCGCGGCGAGCGCGGTCGGTCTTCTCATAGGTCTCTCCCCGGCCGCCATGCTGGCGGGCGAGGAGGGGGCGGGTCAAGACCTGCTATGCAACCAATGGGGCGTGCGCTCAAATCTGCTGCGGCGGCACCTCGTCCGGCCCGCGGCCGGGCTCGTCGATATCGCCGCCGCCGGGCGCACCGGGGACTTCGAGCGGCTGGCCGGCGGGGTCTTCGAGCGGGGTCGGCTGCACCGGCTGTTCGGGCGGCGCGACGGGGTCGATCACGTCGGGTTTGGGTTTGGGCAGCGGGTCCGCCGCATGGACATGCAGGCTGGAATTGAAGGTCATCCTTTTTCTCCTTGCCCGATCAACGAGCGGGGCAGGGGTGCGTTCCGCAAGTCGGCGCGGATCGCGCACTTTCGGGGTGTTCCGGGCCTTGCCCTTGGCCGCGCGTCTGCTATAGCCCCGCGCGGCCCGCACGGGCGTGCGCGGCTTTGCGCGCTTCTTCGTGCACCCGGCCGAAGCTTCCCAAGCGGGCGTGGCGGAATTGGTAGACGCGCTGGTTTTAGGTACCAGTATCGCAAGATGTGGGGGTTCGAGTCCCTTCGCCCGCACCAGTTTCGCCCTCGCGCAAGGCCGGAAAACCAAGAGATTTTGAGCAAGGATAAGACCAAGGCAATGAAGACCGTCGAAACGCTGAACGAAGGCCTGAAGCGCGAATATCGCGTCACCATCACCGCCAAGGATATCGATGCCCGCGTCGATGACGAGGTGAAGAGCATCGCGCCGACCGTGCGCATGCCCGGCTTTCGCCCCGGCAAGGTGCCGCCGAACCTGATCCGCAAGATGCACGGCGCCGCGCTGTCGGCCGACGCGCTGAACAAGGCGATCGAGGCGGGCGTCCGCGACCTGATCGCCAAGGAAAAGCTGCGCCCCGCGCTGCAGCCCGCCGTCACGCTCGGCGAAGATTATGAAGCCGGCAAGGATGCCGAAGTCACCGTCGCATTGGAAGTGCTGCCCGACATCGAGGCGCCGTCGATCGAAGGCCTGAAGCTCGAGCGCCTGACCGTTCCCGCCGACGACAAGGCGGTGATGGCCAAGATCGAGGAATTCGCCGCGCAGATGAAGCGCTTCGAGGAAGCGCCGAAGACCAAAAAGGCCGCCCAGGGCGACCAGGTCATCATCGACTTCGCCGGCAGCGTCGACGGCGTCGCCTTCGACGGCGGCACCGGCGAGGACATGGCGGTCGAAATCGGTTCGGGCCAGCTGATCCCCGGCTTCGAAGACCAGCTGGTCGGCGTCAAGACCGGCGACGAAAAGGTGCTGAAAGTCACCTTCCCCGAGGATTATCCGGTCGAAAACCTCAAGGGCCAGCCCGCCGACTTCGCCGTCACGGTGAAGGAAGTGAAGGTCCCGGCCGCGGCGTCGATCGACGACGAATTCGCCAAATCGCTGGGTCTTGAGAGCCTCGACAAGCTCAAGGAAATCATGAAGGACCAGGTCGAGCAGGAACTGAACGGCCTGACCCGCACCCATATGAAGCGCAAGCTGCTCGACCAGCTCGCTGCTGCCCATGATTTCGACGTGCCGCCGACGATGGTCGAGGCCGAGTTCGGCCAGATCTGGCAGCAGCTCGAGCATGAAGCGAGCCACGAGGAAGACGTCGAGGCGGCGAAGGCCGAGCTCGAAAAGGACCGCGACGAATATCGTTCGATCGCCGTCCGCCGCGTCCGCCTGGGTCTGCTCCTCTCGGAAATCGGCCAGGCGCACGGCGTCCAGGTTTCACAGCAGGAAATGCAGCGCCTGGTCGCGCAGGCCGCGCAGCAGTATCGCCCCGAAGACCGCCAGCGCTTCATGGAATATGTGCAGCAGGACCCGCTCGCCGCGGCCCAGCTCCGCGCGCCGCTCTATGAGGACAAGGTCGTCGATTTCCTGTTCGACAAGGCCGAGATCAGCGACCGCGAAACCACCCGCGAGGAGCTGGAAGCCGCGATCGAGGCCGATGACGACGGCGGTCACGTCCATGGCCCGGGCTGCGGCCACGACCATGACCACGACCACAAGCCCGCCAAAAAGGCTGCCGCGAAGAAGCCGGCCGCCAAGAAGGACGCGGTGAAGGAAGAGGCCAAGGCCGAGGAAGCTCCGGCCAAGAAGGCGCCGGCGAAAAAGGCTGCGGCTCCCAAGGCCGAAGCCGAGGAAAAGCCGGCTGCTGCCAAGAAGGCTCCGGCCAAGAAGGCCGCTGCGAAGAAATAAGCTTCTCGCCGAGTGAATAGGGAAAAGGCCGTGTGGAGGATGTTCCGCCCGGCCTTTTCTTTTTGGGGCTGGAGCGGCTGCGGGGTGGGCGTTGTCAGCTTTGGGGCGGAGAGCTGTCGTAAAGCCCTCTCCCCTTGAGGGGAGAGGATAGCGCAGCTTGCTCCGTCAGGAGCTAGCGAAGCTTGGAGAGGGGTGCTTGGACGCCTCTGGCGGTCGGAAACCCCTCTCAACTCCGGCTAGGCAGCAGGCTGCCAAGCCTGCGTATCTCTCCCCTCAAGGGGAGAGAGTATAACCCTGCGAACGTCGCGTTCCGCCCGTAACCTGCCATCTGCCGAGGCTAAAGCGCCCGCGTCCAATATTGCAGCTCGTGTCGCTCTTCGCCTTCCCCGCCGATCGTCTTCCAGTCGAACCGCGCCGTGACACCCGCCAGCGGCGCATAGCCGCGCCCGCGCCAGAAGGCGTCGAGGGGGCGGTGGTCCGCTGGGCGGGCAGGGTGATTGCCCGCGCGGATGACGCTGCAGAAGGCGACGTGCGATGCGCCGAGCGCGCGCGCCTGGGCTTCGCGGTGGTCGAAGAAGGCGTGGCCCATGCCCTGACCGCGATATCTGGGCAGCAGCACCGATTCGCCGAAATAGAAGCAACGCGCGATGTCGAAACCGGCGGCGGCGAGCGGCGCTTGCCAAGCCTCGTCCTGCGTGACGAGCGGCGCGGCGGTAGCGGCGCCGACGATCGTCTCGCCGTCGCGCGCGACGACGATCACCGCACCCGCGGCCGCGGCGAAATCGGCGAGATAATCGGCCTCATAGGCGGCGTTGCCGTCGTAGAGATAGGGGAAGGCGCGGAAAACCGTAATGCGCAATGCGGCGAGCGCGGGAATGACCTCGGCCAGCCCCGCGCCCGTCACGGGCGCGACGGTGACACTCATGCGCCGACCTGTTTCAACCAGTCGGCGAGGTTGTAATAAGTAGTGATGCGGTCGATCAGCCCGGCGTCGTTGACGGACAGGAAGGCGCCCGCGGGAAGCACATAGGTCTGGCCGCTCGCTTCGGGCTGGCCGTCGTCGGTCGCGAGATAAGTGCCATTGACGGTGAATTCGGCGGCGGCGCGGTCGCCCTCGGCGAAGACCACCATGTCGGTGAGCCGCTCGCGGTAGCAGCGCGTCATGTGCGTGTTGAACTCAGCGAAAAGCGCCTTGCCGTGGCGCGGTGCGCCCTGGTTGACGTCGTGGCGCACATCCTCAGCGACGAGCGCGAGCATTGCGTCGGTGTCGCCGGCGTTGAAGGCGGCGTAATAGGCGGTGACGATGTCGCGGGTGGTCATGCGTATGGCTCCAAATCCTGTTCCACGTCCCCCATATCGTCATTCCCGCGAAGGCGGGAATCCAGCTTTTTCCTTTTTCGTGCCTTCGCGCCTTTGCGTGAGATTTTTCTGGTTTCACGCAAAGGCGCAAAGGCGCAAAGGCACGAAGAGAAGACGAAAGAAAGGAAGCTGGATTCCCGCCTTCGCGGGAATAACGAGGCTAGCGTGAGGACCCCTAAATCACGTCCATATTATAGCAATGCCAGCTGAAGATCGCCGCGGCGCCGCGGTGGGGGCGCCAGGCTTCGGCGAGTTCGCGGATCGCTTTCTCGCTGGGGCGCGCGTCGAGTTGCATGATACGCCCGACCGCTTCCTGTACGGCTAGGTCGCCCGCGGGCCAGACGTCGGGGCGGCCTTCCGCGAAGAGCAGATAGATTTCGGCCGACCAGCGCCCGATGCCCTTGACCTTGGTCAGCAGCGCGATCGCCTCCTCGTCGTCGGCGGGCAGCGCGTCGAAGGCGAGGTCGCCATCGATCACCAATTGCGCGAGGCTCTTGGCATAGCCCTGCTTCTGCGCCGACAGGCCGCAGGCGCGCAGCGCGTCGAACTCGGCCGCCGCCATCACCTCGGCGGGGCAGCCCGCGCCGAATCCCGCTTCAAGCTTGTTCCAGATCGAGGTCGCGGCGGCGACGCTGACCTGCTGGCCGACGATGGTGCGGAGCAAAGTCGCATAGCCGGGCTCGCGGATGCGCGGCTCGGGATAACCGACGTGGCCGAGCGCGCGCGCGAAGCCCGGCTCGATCCGCGCGAGCGCGTCGATCCCGGCGTTCAACTGCTCCTGGCCCAGACCCATGCCGATATTCCCCTTTTGTTCACATCGCTAACTAGCAGCGCTTGATTTGCGGTGCAACGCGGGACATAGGCCAAGCCGAATCAAACCTATGGGGACGAGCATGGCCAAGCTGATTGTCGTGACGCGCGACGGAACCGAGCATGAGATCGAAGGCGACACGAGCCTGACCGTGATGGAAAATATCCGCGACGCGGGTTTCGACGAACTGCTCGCGCTGTGCGGCGGCTGCTGCTCGTGCGCGACGTGCCACGTCCATGTCGAGGCCGGCGCGACCGACCAGCTGCCCGCGATGAGCGAAGACGAGAACGACCTGCTCGATTCGACCACCGACCGCGACGAAAATTCGCGCCTGTCGTGCCAGCTGCCGTTCAGCGAAGCGCTCGACGGACTGAAGGTGCGCATCGCCGCGGAAGACTGATCCAGCCGCGTCATCCCCGCGAAAGCTGGGATCGCTTGCATTCCTTATGGACGATAGCGGCCAGTTAAGGGTTGGACATGCCCCGCATGTCCAAGGTTGTCCGGGGACAACCCGACCCTTCACTCTTTCGCTGGGGCGACGATTAGGGTGTAGCCGTCGCGACCGCATAGAGCGCGATCGCCGCGGCGTTGGAAATGTTCAGGCTTTCCATGCGCGGCGAGATCGGCAGTTTTGCCAGCACGTCGCAATGTTCCATGACATTGTGGCGCATGCCGTCCCCCTCGGAGCCCAGCACCAGCGCGACCTTGTTGCCGTCGAGCACCGAGCCGAGCACCGTGTCGGTGTCGCCCATCAGCCCTATGCGCCAATATTGCGCCTCGGCGATCTCTTCCAGCGCGCGCGACAGGTTGACGACGCGCACCCATGGCACGGTTTCGAGCGCGCCCGACGCCGAGCGCGCGATGACGCCGCTTTCGGGCGGGCTGTGGCGGTCCTGCGTGACGATCGCGGCGGCATCGAAGGCCGCAGCAGAACGCAGCACCGCGCCGATATTATGCGGGTCGGTGACCTGGTCGAGGATAATCAGCGGACGCCGGCTGTCGGCGTCGACCTCTTCCTGCAGCAGGTCGCCGAGATAGATGCTTTCGAGCGGGTCGACTTCGATCACCAACCCCTGGTGCGGCGCGTCGCGCGCGACGAGGCGCGCGAGGTCGGTGACGTCGGCATAGTTGATCGGAACCACCGGCGGCAGGTCGAGCTGGCCCAGCGCCTCGCGCGTGCCCCAGATGCGCTTGACGGTGCGTTCGGGATTGGCGAGCGCGGCGAGCACGGCGTGGCGGCCCCAGAAACGGATGGGCTGGCCCTTGGACGACTGGCCGGCGGGGCGGCGATGGCGCGAAAATTGTCTCATAACGCCGCGCCTTTCCCACGAGCGGCATTGACAGGCAAGCCCGCTTTCGCCAATGGACCGCTTCCCGACGCGGACCCCATGGACAGGTGGCCGAGTGGTTAAAGGCAGCAGACTGTAAATCTGCCCGGTTTTCCGTACGCTGGTTCGAATCCAGCCCTGTCCACCACCCTCCCATCCGAGGGTGTCCGCCGAACCCCCTAGAAATCCCAGAAAACTTAGCGTATCATCCACGCATCGTCCGCATGCGTCCGGGGCAATTTGCCTGCAGCCGCAGCGTAGTGTGGGGGAAGTGTGGGGGAAGATTGTCTTTCCCCCACACTCGTGTCCCCCAGAATGTGGGGAGAAAGTGTGGGGGAAGATTCCCATGGGCAAACTCACGGCGGTTGCAGTCAAGGCCGCTCTCGCGAATCCGGGCACGTACCAGGATGGTGACGGCTTGTTTTTGAAGGTCGACAAGCGGGGAGGGGCGTCCTGGACCCTTCGCCTGCAGCGCGACGGCAAGCGTCAGGACATCGGGCTGGGCAGTGCGAAGTTGTTCACTTTGGCGCAGGTCCGCGAGAAGGCCGGCGAGCTTCGCAAGGCGGTCAAGGTCGACCGGCGCGACATATTGGCTGAGCGGAAGGACGAGGCGTCTGCTAAGGTGACGTTTCGCGAGGCGGCGAGGCAATATCACGCCGAGAACGAGGCGGGATGGAAGAGCGAGATCTACGCCCGCCAATGGCTTTCCAGCCTTGAGAATTACGCCTTCCCGAAACTGGGCGACGAGCAGACCGGTGCGATTGTCGCCGCTGACATCATAAACGTGCTCACGCCGATTTGGCAGGAGATACCGGAGACCGCCCGTCAGGTGCGCAACCGGATCTGCACCGTGCTGGATTATGCGCATGCAAAGGGCTGGCGTTCACGCGAGGCTCCCTCAGGTAATAGCAGCCTGAAAGCGGGGCGTGGCTTGCCGCGGCAACTCAAGAAAACCGAGAATCGCAAGGCGATGCCATATGCGGCTTTGCCCGGTTTCATCACTGCACTGCAGCGCAAGCCATCCTACAGCAGGCTTGCGCTGGAACTACTCATCCTGACCGGTGCGCGCAGCCAGGAGGTGCGTCTGGCGACTTGGGACGAACTCGACATCGAAGCGCGGCTATGGACTGTGCCCGCCGATCATATGAAGCGTGGCAAGTCGCATATCGTGCCGCTGTCCGATGCCGCGCTGGAAGTGATTGCAAAAGCGCATGCTTTCAGGCTCCCGGACACAGACGTGATTTTCCCCGGTGCGAGTGGGAAGAATATGTCCGATATGACGCTGCTCAAAGTCCTTCGTGACATGGCTGAGCCTTTTCATGTCCACGGCTTCCGGTCGACATTCACCGATTGGGCGGCGAACGAGGGTTTTCCTGACGCTGTCGTGGAAGCCGCTCTAGCGCACAAGACGCCCGATGCAGTGCAGGCCGCTTATCGCAGAACAACATATCTCGGCACGGAGGATAAGCCCGGCGCACGCGTCAATCTCATGGGCGCCTGGGGGCATTATTGTCTCGGAAGGGAAGCGGTTACGAAAGCCGGAGAAGGTACGGACGTTGGTGAAACCTCAAAGTCATAGGAGCGGTCATTTCGACGATGCCGGGATGAGTGGCCATCTTCCGCGCGATTCGCGGGCGCTGTCTGCTGGGGTAGAGGCCGCGATTGGTGATCCGTTCTACACCGTAGGGACACACTTTCTCGAAATGGCCCGGCCTGCGGCCGGAGAGAGATAGAGGCGGATTGGCCTTTGCGGCGCACATGGAGCGGGGAGAGAGTCTTCCGGCGGTGCGCCTCGGAGGTGGCTTATGGCCAAGCATCAATCCAAACTCGTCCTTAACCCGTCGCGCGACATCCCGCTCGACCGGCTGGAGCTTTCCCAATCCAATGTCCGGCGCATCAAGGCCGGCGTATCCATCGACGCACTCGCCGCGGATATTGCGCGTCGCGGGTTGCTCCATGGCCTCAATGTGAGGCCCATTCTCGACGAGACGGGGGAGGAAACCGGCCGGTATGAGATACCGGCCGGTGGTCGGCGCTACCGCGCGCTCGCCCTGCTCGTAAAGAGGAAGCTTCTCGCGAAAGATGCGCCGATCCCCTGCGTTGTCCGCGCCGCTAACGATGACATCCTCGCCGAAGACGACAGTTACGCTGAAAACGCGATGCGCGAGGCGTTGCATCCCCTCGACCAGTTTCGGGCCATGCAGGCGATGGTGGACAAGGGCGACGATGTCGAGGCGATCGCCGCGCACCATTTCGTCACTCCGGCAGTGGTCCGTCAGCGCCTGAAGCTCGCCGGGGTCTCGCCAAAGCTGCACGACGCCTATGCGGACGACGAAATCTCCCTCGAACAGTTGATGGCATTCACCATCTCGGACGATTTCGAGCGGCAGATCAAGGTCTTCGAACTTCTGACCGAGAGCCGCAGCCTCGCGCCGCATCTCATCCGCCAGAAGCTCACCGAAAATGTCGTCCGCGCGGCTGACAAGCGCGCACGCTTCGTGACCGCCGACGCCTATATCGAAGCCGGCGGCGGAATCGTTCGTGACCTGTTCGAGGCCGATGGCGGCGGCTGGCTCACCGATCCCGCGCTGCTCGACCGTCTCGTCGACGAGAAACTGAAGGCCGAGGGCGACGCGTTGCTCGCAGAAGGCTGGAAGTGGGTAGCGACCTCGGTCGATCTTCCCTGGGATGCGCTCCGCGACCACCGCGAGATCGATCGGGACGAGGTGCCGATGACGGCCGAGGAGGAGGCGCGTGTCGCCGAGCTCGAAGCCGAGGGCGAAGAAATCGATCGCGAATGGTCGGAAGCCGAGGAGGTGCCGGACGACATTCACGCGCGCGTCGACGCGATCAATGCCGAATATGCGGCGATCGAGAAGCGGCCGCTGACCTTCGCGCCGGAGGAGATCGCGATCGCCGGCGTGTTCGTGTCGCTCGAGCGCGACGGTTCGATCCGCATCGACCGGGGTTATGTCCGGCCCGACGATGAGCTTGTCGATGACAACGAGGCGATCGGCGACGACGCTTCTGGTACCGAGGTCGCGCCGGTCGCGGAAGCAGATTCGGCCCTGAGTGCGCAACCGCCCGAGAACGCCGACGATGGCGAATGGGCCGAGGAGCTGAAGCCGCTACCCGATCGTCTTGTTTCGGATCTGACGGCCTGGCGGACGCTCGCGCTGCAAGATGCTTTCGCGCAGGATTCGGCAACCGCCTATCTCGCGCTGCTGCATGCGCTCGTGCTCGGCTGCTTCTACAGCTTCAGCAGGGAGAGCTGCCTGCAGGTCGCGGCGAGCCGGGTCTATTTCAGCAACGCCCCGTCCAACCTCCGCGATTGCGCGCCGGCAGAGGCGATCGATGCGCGCGGGGCCGAATGGAAGGAACGGCTGCCGAAATCGGACAAGGACGTGTGGGCGTATCTGCTCGGCTTGGGTGACGAGGACCGGGCGATGCTTCTCGCTCACTGCGTGTCGGTCGCGGTCAACGCGCAGGCCGAGATCGTCCCCAAATATGACAGTGGCCGGGTATCGGCGCACGGCGTCGCGCGGCGTCTCGCGCACAGCGACATCCTCGCACGCGCGGTCGGTCTCGATGTCTATGCCGCCGGCTGGCGGCCCACCGAGGGCAATTACTTCCGCAGCGTGACGAAACCGCGGATCATCGCCGACGTCACCGAGGCGCGGGGCGAGAATATTGCCGCCATGATCGACCATCTCAAAAAGGGGGAGATGGCCCGCGAAGCGGAGCGGCTCCTTGAGGAGAGTGACTGGATTCCCGCCTGCATGCGGACGCCCGACATCGAGGGTGAAGGCGCGCCTGCGCTCGGCAAAGACGACGACAAGGGGGAACTGCCCGCCTTTCTGGCGGAAGACGGGGAAGGAGGTGACGACGCAGCTGCGATCGCGGCCGAATGATTCCGCGCCGCTCTACGCGGCGACTTGACCTCTCAACTTCGAAAGCCCGGCCATCGCGCCGGGCTTTCGCTTTTTCGGAGAAGTGAAATGAACAGTTTTCATCTTCAGGCCGCGCTTGTTTGCCGGCCCATCGCGTGGGGAGGTCGTCATGGCTGACCGCGTTTCCGTCACCTTCACCCTTGGCGGCCGGATTTCGGCTGCCGACTTTGAGGCATTGGTCTCGGTCATCGTCGCCGAAGGTCTGTCGACCGAGTGGGACGGACCGGCCTTCGAAGCCTCGCATCGTACTGAGGGCGAGCCTCTCGAACTTTTTGCCAATGAGGTTGCGTGGGGCAAAGTCGAGGCTCTCGAGAATTTCTGCGCCGACCATGGTCTTGCCTACCACTTCTGGGCCGGCGGCTACTTCGCAGAATGGGGCGCCGAGCGGATCATATACCGGGGCGAGGGCGCGCCCGACTCCTTCGTTGCGGACGAATCCGATCGGGTCCTGATCGATCGCGGTGAAGTTGAACGGCGCGGGAGCATCGACGCTGTGCTCGCCTATTTCGATGCCGCCGAATTCACCGTGCCGCCGCTTGTCGTCGACGGCGATCGCGAGCCGGGCGTGGAAGGTGCGACGGCCGCGAACGCGCAGGAGGGTGATCATGGCTGATTATCACTCTCCTACGATCGTTCGGCCCGACATTCCTCGCAGCGCCATGACACTGCTGGAGCATCGACTGCTCATCGGAATGTTCAGCTTCGAGGGCGAGGAGGACGCGATTTACTTCTTCGCCGAAGACTATGTGAACGACCTCCTCCATCTTCGGGTTTCCGAGGTGCTCTGGCTCATGCAGTCCGATCCAAACCCTGACCCCGCCAGCTATGCGAGCAGGACGGTCAGCGAGGCGTTGGACAAGCTCGATCCGGGCGAAGATGAACTCGCGCTCGACATGTCCGTTATCGGCTATGACGACATCTTCCAAGACATCGTGAGGCGTTGCGATGCGCTCGACGATGTCGAGGTCGTAACGGCCTGGACCTGCACCAAGATGCAGCCCGACGGGTTTGGCGGCATGGCAACGCTGATCACGGCGGATGCGATAGCATCGATGAACACCGGCAGCTTTCTCGAGGAGGCCCGCGCGCGGATCAAGGACGGCGTCGCGCCGAAAAACTGACCATCACTTAGTTGTCCAACTTGGCCCGGCCCATGCGCCGGGCCTTTTTCATTTTTGGAGGCTGCCATGCCCGAAATTATCGAAACAACCGTCTATCAGATTGGCGAGCTGTCGGACGAAGCCCGCGAGAAAGCGCGGGGATGGTACCGCCAGGGCGGGTTCGACTATGACTGGTGGGAATTCGTCTACGACGATTTCGAGCGCATCTGCACTATGCTCGGGGTCGAACTGCATACGCGGCCTGTCCGCCTCTATGGTGGCGGAACGCGGCGAAAGCCGAGCATCTGGTTCTCGGGCTTCTGGAGCCAGGGCGACGGCGCCTGCTTCGAGGGCAACTATAGCTACGCGAAGGGCTCGTCCGCCGCGATCCGCGCCTATGCCCCCACGGATGAGGAGCTTCATCGGATCGCCGATGCGCTCGCCGACATCCAATGGCGCAATTTCTTCCAGCTGCGCGCATGCGCGACGCATCGCGGCCGATACTATCACGAATATTGCATGGCGATCTCGGTCGAGCGTGACAGCCCGGTCTATCAGGAGATGACCGCGGCCGCCGAGGATGATGTGACCGAGGCGCTCCGTGATCTCGCGCGCTGGCTCTATCGGCGACTCGAGGAGGAGTTTGACGGCTTGAACGCCGACGAGGCCGTCGACGAGGCGATCGCCGCCAATGAATATAGCTTCACCGCGGAGGGCAGTCGCTTCGGCTGAGAGCAAGAGAGGGGCCGGGAAGGGGGAACGGCCCGGGTCCGAGAGAGAGCGGCGGGCGGTTCGTCCCTTCCTTCTCTCTCGAGGACTTACCGATGCGAAACATTCTTCCCGAGGCGGCGCCGGGCGCCGCCGCGTCCTCCGGTGCGGCGGTTCCAGCGAGCGCCGCTGAACGGATCATCGCCGCTGCCGAGCTCATGCAGCCGCTGCTGGAGGCCGGAGCGCCTTTCGACACCAGCCAGCTCCGCGAGGCGATGGTCGGCGCCTTCGGCTCGGGCGACGCGGAAGGAGCCTGGGACTGGAAGACCGCTTATGACGCGTGCGAGGTCGCGCAGGTGATGCTGCTGCGCCGCTATGGCGGCGCCTTGGCGGTCCGCAGCCGGTCCGACCAGAGCCGCCTCGCTATGTGGCAGCGGCTCGCGAGCCGCATCCCGACCCAGACGCGCCGCTCCGAAGAGGGGCAATCGTTCCAGCAATTTTCGACGCCGCTGCCGCTCGCCTTCGTCGCCGCGCGCGCGGCGTCGATTTCATCGGGCAACGTCGTGCTCGAGCCGTCCGCCGGCACGGGGATGCTGGCGATCCATGCCGAGCTTGCCGGTGCCGGGCTATTGCTCAACGAGTATGCGGACGCACGGGCCGACATTCTCGGCCTCGTTTTTCCTTCCGCTGCGGTGACCCGCCACGACGCGGCCTCGATCGACGATCGTCTCGGCGCCGGCGTGGTGCCCGATGTGGTGCTCATGAACCCGCCCTTTTCGGCGGCGGCCAATGTCGACAGGCCCATGCGCGATGTTGCGCTCCGCCATGTCGCCTCCGCGCTTGCGCGGCTCCGCGACGGCGGCCGGCTCGTGGCGATTGTCGGTGCGAACTGCTCGCCCGAGGCCTCGGCTTTCCGGTCCCGCTTCGAGCGCCTGCAGGAGCAGGGGACTTTGCTCTTCTCTGCCGCCGTTGCGGGCAAAGTCTATGCGAAGCATGGGACGACCACCGCAACTCGCCTGCTTGTCATCGACAAGATTGCGGTGAAGGATCCGACTTGCTTCATTGCCAGCCGCGGCGAGGCCCCCGATGCCGAGACGCTGCTGCAGTGGGTCGAAGATGAGCTTCCGCCGCGCTCGGGGCCGCCGACGGGCGCACAGCCCATTGTCGTACCGCAGATCGCGGCCTCCCGCGTTGGTCAGCGCCAGCGCGGTGCCGGACGTGGCGACCCGGCGGCCGCGTACATTGGCGGCACGGTCGATGAACTCGACTATGAGCTCGTCGACTGGACATCACCCGAGGGTCAGCTCGCCGACAGCATCTATGAGCCCTATGCGCTCCAGTCGCTCCGGATCCCGCTCGCCCGTCCGCATCCGACGGCACTCGTCCAGTCGGCGGCGATGGCGTCGGTTGCGCCGCCCAAACCTTCATATCGCCCGCATCTGCCCTCGCCGCTGATCGCCGAATGCATATTGTCGGACGCGCAACTCGAATCCGTCATCTATGCGGGCGAGGCGCATCAGGGGCACCTATCGGGAGCATGGAACGTCGACGACGACTGGGACAGCGTCGGCGCGGCCAGCGACGATGCTGAGGCGGCGGTCCACTTCCGGCGCGGCTGGTTCCTGGGAGACGGCACCGGCGCGGGCAAGGGGCGGCAGGTCGCCGGGATCATTCTCGACAATTGGCTGAAGGGTCGCCGGCGCGCGCTGTGGATTTCGAAGTCGGACAAATTGCTCGAGGACGCGCAGCGCGACTGGTCGGCGCTCGGCCAGGAGAAATTGCTCGTCACGCCGCTCTCGCGTTTCAAGCAGGGCACGCCGGTCAAGCTCGGCGAAGGCATCCTCTTCACCACCTATGCGACGCTTCGGTCGCAGGGGCGCGAGGGCAAGGCGAGCCGGATCGAGCAGGTCGTCGAGTGGCTCGGCCGCGATTTCGACGGCGTCATCATCTTCGACGAGGCGCACGCCATGGCCAATGCGGCGGGCGGCAAGGGCGAGCGCGGCGACCAGAAGCCCTCGCAGCAGGGGCGGGCCGGGCTTCGCCTGCAGCATGCGCTCCCCGATGCGCGTATCGTCTATGTGTCGGCGACCGGCGCGACGACGGTGCAGAACCTCGCTTACGCGCAGCGTCTCGGGCTCTGGGGCGGCACCGACTTCCCCTTCGCGACGCGCTCCGAATTCGTCGCGGCGATCGAGGAGGGCGGCGTTGCTGCGATGGAGGTGCTCGCGCGCGACCTGAAAGCGCTCGGTCTCTATGCCGCGCGATCGCTGTCCTTCGATGGAGTGGAATATGAGTTGCTCGAACATGCGCTGACCGAGGAGCAGCGCCGCATCTACGACAGCTATGCCGGCGCCTTCCAGGTCATCCACAACAATCTCGATGCTGCGATGGAGGCTGCTGGCGTGACAAGCAGCGAGCATGGGACGCTAAACGCGCAGGCGAAGTCGGCGGCGCGATCGGCGTTCGAGAGCACCAAGCAGCGCTTCTTCAACCATCTCATCACCGCGATGCAGACGCCGAGCGTCGTCGCGAGCATCAAGCGCGACCTCGACGAGGGCCATGCCGCCGTTGTCCAGATCGTCTCGACCGGCGAGGCGCTGCAGGAACGGCGGCTCGCCGAGATCCCGGCGGAGGAGTTCGACGATGTGTCGCTCGACATCACGCCGCGCGAATATGTGCTCGACTATCTCCAGCACAGCTTTCCTGTGCAGCTGTTCGAGCCCTGCACGGATGGCGAGGGCAATCTCTCGTCGCGCCCCGCCTATGACGGCGACGGCAATCCGATCGTCAATCGTGAGGCGGTCCGACGCCGCGATGCAATGATCGAGAAGCTTGCATCGCTGCCGCCGGTGCCGGGGGCCCTCGACCAGATCGTCCAGCATTTCGGGGCCGAGGCGGTCGCAGAAGTCACGGGGCGGTCGCGGCGGATCATTCCGAAGACAAATGGTGACGGGTCGGTGCGCTTCGCGGTGCAGAACCGACCTGGCAGCGCCAATATCGGCGAGACGCATGCCTTCATGGACGATGCCAAGCAGATCCTCATTTTTTCCGAGGCCGGCGGGACGGGGCGCTCCTATCATGCCGACCTCGGAGCGAAGAACCAGCGCCGCCGCATCCACTATCTGCTCGAGGCGGGCTGGAAGGCCGATGCTGCGATCCAGGGGTTCGGACGCACCAATCGCACCAATCAGAAGCAGCCGCCGATGTTCCGGCCGGTCTCGACCGACGTGAAGGCGCAGAAGCGCTTCATCTCGACGATCGCCCGGCGTCTCGACTCCATGGGGGCGATCACGCGCGGCCAGCGGCAGACCGGCGGGCAGAATATGTTCCGGCCCGAGGACAATCTGGAATCGCATTATGCGCGCGACAGCCTGCGTCAGCTCTATGTCCTCGTCGCCGACGGCAAGGTCGATGGCTGTTCGCTCACGGCCTTCGAGAGCGCGACCGGCCTGTCGCTGTTGGATGCCGACGGCGGGCTCCGCGACGAGCTGCCGCCGATCACGACCTTCCTCAACCGCATGCTCGCGCTCACCATCGACCTCCAGAACATCCTCTTCGAGGCCTTCGAAGGTTTGTTGGTGGCGCGGATCGAGGCGGCGGTGGCGTCGGGGAACTACGAAATCGGGCTCGAGACCCTGCGCGCCGCGAGCTTCGTCGTCGATGCGCGGCAGACGATCTACACCCATCCCGGCACAGGCGCTGCGACCGAATTGCTGACGGTGAGCCGCAAGGACCGGGTGACGCCGATGTCGATCGACGAGGCGCGAGCGCTCGCCGGGGCGCGCGAGGGCGCGCTCGTGGTCAATGCGCGCTCGGGCCGCGCGGCCGTCCGTCTTCGTGCGCGGAGCCTCTTCGACGATGACGGCGAAATTCATCGCCGCATCCGGCTGCAGCGACCGCTCGAGAAGCTGCACATGCTCGAAGCCGATTATCTGACGTCGCATTGGGAGACGGTCGATGCTGGACGCTTTGCCGAGGCCTGGAACGCCGAGGTCGCCGAGCTTCCCGAGTTTGAAGCCTCGACGATGCATATCGTCACCGGTCTGCTGCTCCCGATCTGGGGACGCCTGCCGAAGGAATCGTCGCGCGTGTACCGGCTTCAGACCGATGCCGGCGAGCGGGTTATCGGGCGCAAAGTGTCGGCAGCCTGGGCGGCGGCGGTGACCGGCGTCGCCGAGGTCAAGCTCGCGCCGTCCGATGCCTGGCGCATGCTGCTCGCGGGCGAGGCGGGCCTCGAGCTCGCCGAGGGGCAGGCACTGAAGCGGGTACGGTCGATGAACGATTGGCGGATCGAGCTCTCGGGGTTCAACGATCTTGGCGTCGAGCGCCTCAAATCGATGGGCTTGATCTCCGAGATCGTCTCGTGGAAATTGAAGCTCTACGTGCCGGCAGGGGCTGCTGGCGCCGATGTGTTCGAACGCCTGGTCGATCGATTTCCGATTGTGCGGGTTCTCGAGCGCAAGGCCGCCTGAAGGAGCCCCGCATGACCAGCACAGCCGCCGATATCGCACGCCGCCTCGCCGACAATGCCGAGGCCGTGTGCCGCCGCTATCTCTCCAACGGCCGCCGCGAAGGCCATTATTGGATGGTCGGTGACATAAGGAACAGTCCCGGCCGCAGCCTCTATGTCCGTTTGTCGGCGCGCGGCGAAGGCGGCGGGGCGGCGGGAAAGTGGACCGATGCCGCGAGCGGCGATCATGGCGATCTCCTCGACGTCATCGCCGCAAGCTGCGGGCATATGGGCTTTCGAGAGACGCTCGACGAGGCACGGCATTTCCTCAGCCTGCCGATGCCGGATCCATCGCCCCCGGGGCCGAAAGCGAAGAAGACCGCGCAGGGATCGCGGGAGGCGGCGCGGCGCCTATGGGCGGGGTCGAGGCCGATGGCGGGCACGCTGGTTCGCTTCTATCTAAATGCTCGCAAGATCATCGACCTCAGGGCCGGGGATCCGCTCCGCTTTCATCCGCATTGCTTCTATCGACCTTCCGGGGAAGACGAGCCCGGCGGCCCGCCGGCATGGCCCGCCATGATCGCCGCGGTCACGAGTGAGGATGGCCGCGTCACCGGCGTTCATCGAACGTGGCTCGATCCGGCGACGACGGACAAGGCGCCCGTCGCCTATCCCCGGCGCGCCATCGGGTTTCTGCTCGGTCACGGTGTGCGCTTCGGACCGGCGGCGCCCATTATGGCCGCGGGGGAAGGGATCGAGACTTTGCTGTCGCTCCGCGAGCCGATGACGGCGATGTCGATGATCGCCGGGCTTTCCGCCGCGCATCTCGCGGCGATCGAATTTCCAAGTGCGCTGCGCCGCCTCTATGTCGCCCGCGATGACGATCCCGCCGGTGCCGGCGCCCTCGCTACGCTGACCGAGCGCGGCGCCGGCGCCGGTATCGAGGTCGTGCCGCTCGAGCCGGAGCGCGGCGACTTCAACGCCGATCTCGTACTTCTCGGCCGCGATTGTCTTGCGCGGTCGCTGTCGCGTCAACTCCATCCATCGGACCGTCATCGCTTTCTCTGACGATCGCTAGTCGGCCGGAAAGGGAAGCAGGTGGCGAGAGCGGGAACGGCCGTGGTGTCCCGGTAATGCCGCGCTCCGGCCTTCGCAGAGGGCGACTGCGGCAGACGGACCGGCATCGCAATGGCGGCGTTCGCGGCAATTTTCCGCCGGGGCCTTGGGGCCCCTTTGCATCGCGAAGCAAAATTGCCGCGCGCTCGCCATCCTCCGCTGCGCTTCGGCCCCGCCCCTTGGGCGGGGTGCGGTCCCGTGCCGCCTGCCGCTGCCTGTCGCCGCGAAGGCCGCGCGGGGCGCGGTCACAGGAGACCCGAAATGACCGATGCCAGCGACGATCCCGACACCAATGCTGCCGAACCCGGCTCGACCGCCTATCTCCTGCAGGAGATGCAGCTCTTCGGCTACCGGCCCTATGAGGACGAACCCGATCCGCGGCCTTTGCCCGACGCGCAGCTAGCCGGCGGCGCGATCGCCGACATGTTCGATGGGCTCGCCGCTTGTCTCATCGAAACGCGTATCGAGCCCGACCTCGAGGACCTGTTGTGGAACCTCGTCAATCTTTTCCACCGTGCCGGCGAGCGCATCGAACGCACCCTCGACGACAATGAGCAGCTCCAGCGGCGGCTGCAGCGCGAGCAGGATGGCAGCGAAATCCGTTCGGTGGAACTCGAGCGCGCTACCCGCGAGGGCATCTCGCTGATCGAAAGGCGCGATGCCATGGAATTCTTTCGCGAAGCGTCCGCTGAACAATTCCGCCTGCTCGTCCGCAAGGCCTGGGCACCGCGAGCGGGATCGCGCGTCCGGCACCAGACGTTGACCGCCTCGCTGATCGACAGCCGCGACTTTCTCGACGCCAAACTTCGCGAACGCGCGGCCGCCTTGCTACCTGCGGGCACCCGCATCGCTTTCACCGGCGGCAGCGATGTCGGCGAGCATCGGGCGATCTGGGATGTGCTCGATCGGACGCGCGAACGGCATCCCGACATGATCCTGCTTCACGGCGCGACGCCAACGGGCGCCGAGCGGGCCGCAGCCTGCTGGGCCGAAGCGCGCGGCGTCGCGCAGGTCGCCTTCCGGCCCGAATGGAACCGCCACGGCAAGGCCGCCCCCTTCAAACGCAACGATCGCCTTCTCGAGGCGCTTCCGGTCGGTCTCATAGTGTTTCCGGGAACCGGAATTCAGGACAATCTTGCCGACAAGGCGATCAAAGCGGGCATTCCGCTCTGGGATTTCCGAAAGCGAGGCGGCTGATGTGACGATTTTGCGTCTGTTTCGACAGATTGCCTCAATATGGTTCTATCTTCTGAATATACTTGGAAAATATGGAGTTAGCCCGCACTTTCAGATTCTCCCACGATCGCGTCGACCAGCAGCGATCGATCGCGAGCGGGTCGCCCGGCTTTGTAAGGGGGCAGGGCCATCCGCACTGACGAGGGGCACGCGGACCGGATCGGTCGGAAACGCCGGTCGGCGCGCCATGGGTCGCAATGCCAACGATCGACGCCGCGCACGCGTTTGCGCTCGACGTCACTCGGGTGAAGGACAAGGCGGGTCTCGCCGACCTGCTGCAGGAGGCTTGCCGTTTGATGGGCTGCTCCTGGTTCGCGCTCAGCCATCATGTCGATTTTCTCGCCGCACCCGACCGCGGCGTGCGGGTCCACAACTACCCCGAGGAGTGGGCGCATTGGTTCGACGAGCAACGGCTCGGCGTGACCGATCCTGTTCACCGCGAGAGCCAGCGGAATATGTCGGGGTTTCTTTGGCACAATATGAAGCCTGATCGCCCCGAGGACGAAATGATCCTTGCCGCGGCGCAGCGCCACGGCATCGGCGACGGTCTCACCGTTCCGGCGCATCTCCCCGGACATGCGCATGGATCGGTGTCCTTCGCCTGGAAGCCAGGAGTGTTAGCCAGCGCGGATGCTCTGCAGTTCGCCCGGATGATCGGCGGCCCGGCCTTCGACGCGGCGCGTTTGATCGCCTACCCCGACCTCGCGCACATCGGGCCGAGGCTTACCCGTCGGCAGCGGGAAGTGCTGATCTGGTCGGCAAAGGGCGAAAGCGTCCGAAGGATTGGATTGAGGCTCGGCCTCAGTCCCGACACGGTACGCGAGCATCTACGGAACGCCCGGCAGCGCTATGAGGCGAACGGCGGCATCATGCTCACCGTACGCGCGCTCTACGATGGCGATATCAGCTTCGAGGACATCGCCAAGCGCTGAGAAAAATCACTGACACCCCCCTATCATGCTATGGTGCGGCGGCAAAAAGCCCTTCAATTGGAACGCCTCGTTTTCAAACGGAGGCAAATCCATGCTGCTTATTGTCGATTCCACCAACCGGGCGCTCGAGCATAAGGCGATGCGCACGATGTTCGAGGCGCGCAAACGCGTGTTCATCGATCTTCTGAAATGGGATATCCCCGCGCTCGCTGATCGGTTCGAACTCGACCATTTCGACGATGTCGACGCGACCTACCTGATCGTGACCGATACGGAAGGGGAGCATCTCGCTTCCGCGCGGCTGCTCCTCACGACCCGGCCCGCGTTGCTCGACAGTCTCTTTCCAGGTCTGGTTGCCGGCGACGTGCCGCAAGGGGCGGAGATTCTCGAAATCACGCGCTTCTGCCTGTCGCCGGGCATCGGCGCTCGCCAGCGGCGGGTCGCGCGCGACGTGCTGCTGGTCGGCCTTGTCGAGTTCGCGCTCGCCAATGATGTTACCACATACACCGGCGTCGCCGAGCTCCCCTGGTTCCGCCAGATTCAGACCTTCGGCTGGAATTGCTGCGCGCTCGGCGAGCCAGCGCTTCACCGCGGGCAGGCACTTGTCGCCCTCCGCATCGACGTCGATGCTTCGACGTTGGTGAAGCTCTCCGACGCCGGGATCGTCAGCAAGGCGGTGGCGGCCTCGTCCGCCTGCGCAGCTTGAGGAGGGTGCGATGATGATCAATCCCGCCGCGCTCGACGCCTCTGCTCCCCGATCCGCCGCCGGTCGCGAGCTCATGGACCAAGGCTATACGATATTGAGAAACGCGGCTTCGCCGTCGCTGATCGGTGCCGTCGCCGAAGACCTCGAGCCCCGCTATGCCTCCACGCCTTTTTGCGAGGGCGGCTTCTACGGCGAGCGCACGAAGCGTTTTGGCCGGCTCCTGATCCGCTCGCCGCACATGGCCGACTTGGTGATGAACTCTGAGATCCTCGGCCTTGCCGAACTTGCGCTCGGGAACTGGTGCGACCGGATCCAGCTCAATCTAGCCCAGGCGATCGAGCTGCACCCCGGCGCGCTCGCGCAGTTTCCGCACAGGGACCAAGATATGTGGGCGGGCGCGCTTGGCGAGGTCGAGTTCCTCATCAACGTGATGTGGCCGCTTACCGCCTTTACGTTGGAGAATGGCGGAACGATCATCTGGCCGCGCAGCCACGGCGTCGAAGCGCTGGTCGAGGAGCCGAAGGAAGCGCCGATCGTTGCGGAAGCCGAACCCGGCGATGCGATCGTCTTCCTCGGATCGACGCTGCACGGGGCCGGTGCGAACAACAGCGGCGCCGTCCGGCGCGGTATCATCGTCAGCTACTGCCTTGGCTGGCTCAAACCCTATGAGAACATGTGGCTGGCCTATCCGCCCGAGATCGCGCGCGGCTTTCCGCCCGATCTGGCGGCGCTCGCAGGCTATGCGCAGCACCGGCCCAATCTCGGAAATTTCGAGGGACAATGCCCTTCGATCCTGTTTGGCGGCTACCCCGACGATCCCATCGCTGCGGTCGATGCGCTACGGCCCGACCAGCAATCGCTTCTTGCCGACTATGTCGCCGCGCAGCGGCCGGAACAGGAAGGCGGGCGCGGGGGTGGGGCGCTGGCGGCATGAGCCCCGGCGCGACAATGGAGCGGGTCTATCTGGACCTGAAGGCGCGCATCTTGTCGGGCGCCTATCCGCCGGGCACCCGTCTAGAGCCCGCGCAGCTTTCGAAAACGCTCGCCTCAAGCGCCACCCCGGTCCGCGACGCCCTCTATCGTCTGTCGGGCGAGCGGATCATCGAGAGCTGGCATCAGGAGGGGTTCCGCCAGCCCCTCCTCAGCGAAGCGGACCTTGTCGATCTTTACGGCTGGGCCGGCGCGCTCCTCTCGATGGCGCTCAAAGGTCGATCGCCGCGGCCGGATTTGCCCGGTGGCCTGGTCGAGCTTGCGACGCACGACTCATATCCGGACACGATCGAAAGCCTCTTCAGGGCCATCGGGATCGGCAGCTCGAATGGCGAACTACGCGCGGCGATCGTCAATATTGTCGAGCGAAGCATGATAATCCGCGCATTGGAGGCTCGCATCGATGCTTCCGCAGTGGATGCTCTGGCGGCGATGGTCGAGGATTATCGCTTCGGCCGCTGGAGCGCATTGCGCAGCAAAATCACGCGCTTCCATCGCCGGCGGGCAGGTTTTGCCGGGCGGGTCGCAGCCGAGATCCGTAAGCGGTCGGAGCCGCTCAGATAATATTCGGACAATATGTGTCGTATAAAATTCCTATACCAACGCGCCGCCTTAGCTTCCGAGGTGCCGCAATTCCGCGGCATTTTGGAAGGAAGCGATCATGGACCGCGAAACCAACGATCTGGTCGAGCTCGGCAGCGTCAGCGACGACACCGCCGGCGACGTCGGCCTCGGCGCCGAAACCAGCGGCAAGTTCAAGCCGCTCGGCCTCAGCGCTGAATGACCGGGAGCCGGGGGTCGGCGCCGCCGGCTCCCGGCACGCGGCCTCCCTATGATCCAGCACAAGGAAGAGATGATGGAACGCGAAGAAAGCAGCCTCGTCGAGCTCGGCACCGTCAGCGCGGACACCGCGGGCGACTGGGGCCCTCCGTTCGAGCCCGCCGGCCGCATGATCCGTCCGGCGATCGAGCAGGACTGAGCGGGTGTCGGGAGCGGCGGTTCGCCGCTCCCGAACCTGCGAGACGATATGATGGGATGGCAGCTCGGACCCGGTGTCGGCTTTTGCCAGGTGGCCGGCGATCCTGTTTTCCTCGATCTCGCGCGCGACAAATATTTCGCGCTGCGGGGGCAAGACCGCGCGGCGTTCGAACGGCTGCGTCGGGGTGAGCCGAATGACAGTGACGCCATGACCCGGCTCGTCGCGACCGGCTTGATTGCGCGATGTGACAGCGCGACCAGTCTCGAGCCTTCGCAGGCAGCCGTGCCCTTGGGGGACCTTGCGTCGCATGAAGACAGTCGCTTCGGCTGGCCCATGGCCCTTCGGGCGGCCCTTGCGCTTCGCTGGGCCCGCCGCGCCATGCAGCCTTCCGAAATCGCCGCGACTGTCGGCAAACTGGCGCAGGCGAAGCGGCGGCTCGGTGTTGCGGGGGACGAAGGCGCGGTCGTCGACATCGCCCGGCGCTACGCCGCCTGCCGCTGGCTGGTTCCCGTCCGGACACGCTGCCTCGTCGATGCGTTGGCGCTCGATCACCTTCTTTTGAAGCGGAGGCTGGCGACAACCCTGGTGTTCGGCGTTCGGCTAGATCCTTTCGCGGCCCACTGCTGGCTCCAGACCCCTGACACGGTCCTCACCGGGACGTCGGCCGAAGCCCGCAATTATACGCCAATCCTCGTCGTCCGATGAAGCGCGCGCTGCTTGCCTATCTTGGCCATGAAGGCGCGGCCGGGGCGGTTGCGGCCGTCGCCGCACGCCTGGAATTGCGCGGGCTTTTCGAAGGACCGGGTCTGCACCTGTTCGCGGGGGACCGGGTCGCGCACCGGGTCATGCCCGATGGCGCAATCCTGCTGGGCGACATCTTCTCGGCCACCGGTGCCGCCTGTCATTCGCCATTGGATGGCTGGGGCAGTTTTCTTGCGTTCGGCCGCGAAGGGAGAGGGTGGCGGATCGACCGCGCGCCGCTGACCGGACTGCCGCTCTACTGGATGCGGTGGCGCGGCGGAACCCTTTGCGCCTCGCGTCTCGAACCGCTGATCGGTCTGGTCGATGCCCCCCGCATCGACTGGGATTTCGCCGCACAGGCGCTGGTCTACAGCAATTTGCGAACCGAGCGCACGGGCATCGTGGGGTTGCGCGAACTGCAGCCAGGCATGCGGCTCTTATGGGACGGCGATGAGCCGCGAACGGACATGCTTTGGTCGCCATGGGAACATGTCGGCAAAGTCAGATCGGCCGGTGTTGCCGAGCTCGCGCCCGAGCTCGAAACACGACTCATTGGAGCCACGCGGTCGTGGAGCAGCGCCCGCTCGAACATCATGCTGGAGCTCTCGGGCGGTCTCGATTCCTCGATCGTCGCCGCGGCGCTGGCAGGCGCGGGCGCCGATTTTACCGCCGTGAACTTCGTAACCCAAGGTGCGGACGGCGACGAGCGGCCCTATGCGCAGGCCGTCGCCAGCCATTGCGGCATCGAGCTGATCGAAGCCGAACTTACTTCCTCGGACCTCGATCTGGTGGCCGCGCCCGCGATTGTCGGCCCCAGGCCGGGAGCCTATGCCGTGCTTCGCGGCATCGATCATGCGTTCGAGAGGGCCGTGGGGGGACGCGATGTGTCCGTGTTCGGGGGCATCGGCGGCGACAACATATTCTCGTTCGACGGGTCCGTCTTGCCCTTCCTCGATGCCGCGCGGACCTACGGTCTCGGGCGCCGTGCCTTCGAGGTCCTGCGCGATGTCGCGCGCGGCGGCGGAGCCACGCTATGGGATGCCAGTCGTCTCGCGTGGCAGGCATGGCGGCGCGGACCGCGCGATGGCTGGCGCCGCGAAACCGAATTTGTCCGTCAGGAAGCGATCCCCTCGTCCCCGTTCGCACATCCGTGGGATGAGGGCGCGCGCGAGCATGCGCAGGCCAAGCGCAACCATGTCGAGGCCATGCGCCGGATCCTCGATTTCGTCGATCGGCCGCTGCGCTGGGCCGACCGCGACGTTGTCGCGCCGCTACTGTCGCAGCCTGTCGTCGAATATTGCCTGTCGGTGCCGAGCTGGACCTGGATCGAGGGCGGCCGCGACCGCGCGGTGGCACGAGCGGCCTTTGCCCGCCGCCTTCCTCCCGAAGTCGTCTGGCGGCGCGGAAAGGGGCGGATCGAATCGCTGGCAACCCGCGCCTATCTGCGGCAGCGGTCGGAGATCCGCGACCTGCTGCTGGAGGGGCGGCTTGCCGCGCAAGGGTTACTCGATCGCGTCGCGGTCGAGGACTATCTGGCGCGCGACCTCGCCGACGGCGATTTTCTCTATTTTCGCTTGCTCGAAATCGCCGACGTCGAGCTTTGGGTGCGATCGGTGGAAGGCCTTGGATGGGCAGGGGCCAGCTTCGACCAGCGCGCATATTGAGCCGCCTTTGTCGGATCGGGATCGACCTTATCCTTGAGCCAATAGAGGAACCAGTCGAGATTGCGCTGATAGACGGCGAGCTTCTGTCGCGGCTCGAACTTGATATGCGGTGCCAGCGGAAAGACGTGCAACTCACCCATTTTCGCAGTCGCGAGCTTGCTTTGCAGCTCGATCGTTTGCCGGGCCTCGCTCTCCGGCAATTGCATCAGGATAGGGGCCCGGATCCGGTCGACCATCGCGGCGGGTGACATATGTTTCCATCGGTCCGGATCGGTGTCAGGCGATCCGAGCCCCCAGTTGCGACGGAGATTGTCCGCGAACATCTTGCGGCTCGGCCGTTCGTTGAACCAGTAGTAGGCGGGACCAATACTGGTCGAGGCGATCGCGGCCGCTTTGATCAGATTGCTGCGCGTTACGGTCCACATAGTGACCTCGCTTCCGAAGCTTAACCCGCCCATTCCGACCCTCGTCCGGTCGACCAGCCCTTGATCTGCCAGATAGTCGATGGCGGCGCGAACCGCCTCGAGTCCCAGAGTGTAGCGTGCTTCGGAGGAATCGGCACTCGGCAGCACGTTGATGCAGAGTGTCGCAATACCCTTCGCGGCCATCGCGCGGAGCGGATATTCATCGCCGAGACCGCCGCGCAAATAACCCGGGCAGCGATAATAGGTGATGAAGAGCGGCAGCCGCCCGGGGATCTTCGGGCGGATCAGGATGCCCGACGCACGGCTGCCGCTCACCTGCCAGGCGATGGTTTCGGCAAGGAGCCCGTCGTCGCTGTCAGGAAACTTGTTTGGGGCGTCGATGACCAGCGTCGTCCCGTCGAGGCCGAGACGCACGAGACGCGGCGCGACCGATGGCGTTGCTTCGACGCAAAACAGGGCCGACGTCGTCGCTGCGCAAGGCGCATCCTCGTCGCGGCCACCCGACAGCAACCCGTCGGTTTGCGCAAGAAACTCTAGCGCGTCTTTCGACGGCGACCAGATATAGATCGCCTCGCGAATGACGCGATCGCGCAAAGTCACGGCTATGCGCCCGCCGGCGAGGGGCAGTATCGCTGCCAGCCGCCGCGATCCTTCCCCGCAACCCAAGATTTTGAAGCAAACGCCGCTCGCCTGGAGCCTGGAACGTAGCGCCGCGGACGGCTCGCCCGTCGGGCGTGGCAGGGGCGGGGGCAACAATGCCCGCTCGTCTTCGGTCGCGGAGCGAGACAGGCCGGTTACCGGATCATCGACGCGGAACAGGCGTCGCCGATCCGCGAGCAGCGGCGCGCGGTCGAACCAGTCGCCGGTGAGCCGCTGCGTGACCGCGCGGCCGTTGACCAGCGCGCCGCGGTAAAGCGGCGCCGCCAGATCGACGCCGCCGTCGACGAGGATGCCGGCTTCGCGTTCTGCATCCTCGGCGCGCGCGATCGCGTCGCGCGATGGTCCTTCGCTTGCCACAATCGATCCGTCGGGCTGGACCACGAAGGCCTCGATGTCGCCGTCGCCGGCGACAACAGACTCGAATCCCGACCCGTCGATCCTGCTGCGCCACAGCGCGATCCGGCCGTCAACGAGCGCGCGAACGATGAGGCTTCGGCTATCCGGAGACCAGGCCGCCTCCCCGGGCATGACGACGCCGACCTCATAGAAGAGTGCGGTGCCGAGGCGGCCGAGCGTGCGGGGCGGTGTCGCCCCGTCCGCTGCGGCGATGTACCAGTCGATCTCGATCCGGTTTGTCGCGGTCGAAGGCCGCTCGACCCGGTACGCGATCCAGCGGCCGTCGGGGGATGTCGTAAGCCCCGAGATATCCGCGACTTCGGCAATCTCCCGCGGCGTCGTCTGGCCGGCTGCGGAAGGCGCCGCAGCCAGCATGGCAAGCAGAAGCGCTTGGCGGCTCACCATCGGATTACCGCCTGGATCGCGACGGTCCGCCCGTAGGGATTGGCCTTTTCGGGATCATAGCCGAGGGCCGAGATGCTGCTTTGAAGCTCGGCGAAGGGCGGGTCGCGGTCGAACAGATTCTGGATGTTCAGCGACAGCGTCAAACCGCGGTCGCTGCCGGCGTCGCCGCCGACCCGCTGCGAGAGGCTGGCATCGACTGTGGTCCATGAGGTCACTCTCGCCGCGGGCAACGCGGTCTGGTTCGTGTAGCGATCGATATAGTTGACGAAGGCATTGGCCGAAAAGCCGCCTTTCGACCAGCCGGCACGGCCGCGCAGGCGCCATTTGGCCGGGCTGGCATAGAGCCCGACGACGTCGACTGAGGGGGCGCCTTCGGTCAGCTGCCGCTTGATCGAGAAGATGTGGGTGCCTGCGATACCTAGATTGAGTGTGCCGCCGGCAAGCTCGGGCGCGTAGCCGAGATCGAAGTCAATCCCGCGCTGCCGTTCAGCCGAGAGGTTGCGGGTCCGTCCGTCGAGGATGGCTGAGATATCGCCGGGCGCGAAGCCGAATGGGTTGAAGAAGAGCGGCGAGTTGAAATAGCCCTGCACCAAACCGGGCGCGGGATTCTCGGTCACCACGCCTGCGAAAGACTCGCGATCGACGAGGAAGCGGAGATAGTCCTCGCTCGCGCTGCCGATCCGGTCGCGATAATCGACGTCATAGTAGGTGAGCGACGCCTTCAATCCGGGGATCGACGGCGGCGCGATGTCGAAACCGGCGGTCCAGGTGGTCGCAGTCTCGGGCTGCACATTGGGCGCATAGCCGAAAAGGCCGATGACATTGGCCACACCCGAAGGCCTTGTCGGATCGGGCACCTGCAAAGTCGTGTAGAAGGCGACCGTCTCGCCGATCAGTTCGGAGAACAGCGGCGCGCGGAACGAGGTGCCATAGGACGCGCGAAGCGCGATCCCGCCGACCGGTTCCCAGCGCAAGCCGAGCTTCGGATTCTCGGTACGGCCGAACTGGTTATAATCCTCGATCCGCCCCGCGAGCGTCAGGTCGAGTTTGCGGAAGCCGGGCACCTCATTGTCGGCGCCGAAGATCGGCACGAGCAGCTCGGCATAGATGGACTTCACGCTGCGCGGACCCGGAAGTCCGAAGAAGGGGGCCGCGTCCGGGGCTGCGAAGCTGATGTCGTTGATCGTGAAATAATCATAGGCCTCGCGCCGATATTCGGCACCGGCGGCAACCCGAACCTCGCCGCCGGGCAGGCGGAACAGCGGGCCGTCGGCGCGCAGCGCCGCCGACCAATTGTCGAAGGTGTCGATCGTCGTGTAGCTGCCGCGAATGCTGTCGATCGTCGCCGGGTTGTTGGCGGTGCCGTCGCCGAACACGTTGAAAGCCGTCGCGGGATTGGTGTCAGCCAGCGCGGCGCGGAGGCGCGCGCTGTTCACGGCATTGTCGAAGCTCGCCCGGCTCCTCTGGCGCCCATAATTGCCGCCGAACTGGACCCGCCAGGCGCCGATCTGCTGTTCGAGAAGAGTCGCGGCCGAAATCGCCCAGACCCGGCCATGATTGATTTGCGATCCGAGGTCCTTGGTGAAGTCATAGGCGACGGAGACGGGCTCGTTCGACCCGATCGGATCGACATAGAATGGGTTGCTGACCGGGACGACCGCAGTGCGGAAGAAATCGGTCTTGCCTTGCTGGCGATAGCGGCGCTCGGCGGCGAGGATATTAGCCCGGAATGTCAGCGTATCGGTGATGTCGACCTCTCCGCTCGCATAGAGGCTGTGGACGCGTTGCCGTGGCACGAGATCGGATGCAGCGCGGTTGTCGTGCCGGTTCTGGACGCCGGCAAGGAGGTCGGACGGGTCGAGCGCCGTTCCATCCTGGCCCGCAGGAATGGCAAAGATGCGTCCGTCGGCGGCAGTGATTGTGCCGGGCGCGGCGAAGAGAGAGCGGTAGTCCCCGCCGCCGAAGGGCCTGAGATCCTCGCGGGCATAGTCGCGCTTCGCTGCGGCGAGCGCCCCGCGCTCGGAAAACTGATAGGCGATCATGACGTGGCCGCCGTCCCAGCTTTTACCGAAAATCTGGCTGAACTGGAGGTCGGTCATGTCGCCATCGGAGGTGCCGGCGCGCAGCAGCGTCTCGGCGCCCTCGAAGCGGTTGCGGAGGCGGAGGTTGACGACCCCGGCGACGGCGTCTGCGCCGTAAATCGCGGAGGCGCCGTCGGTCAGGACCTCGATCCGCTCGACTGCGGTTACGGGGATCAGCGAGATATCTGCGAAGGCGCCGCCAAGCCCGCCGAGCGCTGGGCGGGTCCCGTCGATCAGTACGAGCGTCGACGAATTTCCGAGACCGCGCAGATTGATGCCGCTGCCGTAGGTCGCGTCTGACCCGGCGCCGTTGCGCGTCGTGGCGCCGAGGGTCGTTTCGGTCACGCCGCCCCCCAACGCCTGCGGAAGCGATTGGAGCAGCTGCTGGACGGATCCGTAGCCGCTCTTCTCGATCGCTTCGCGGTCGATGCTCACGACGGGAGAACCGACCGGCCCCGCGCCACGGATCCGCGAGCCGGTGACGACGATCGCTTCACCGCCCTGCGCTTCAGTCGATCCAGCCTCTTCGGCAGCGACGTTTCCCTCGCGGATAACAAGCGCGCCATCAACGAGCTCTGCGACCAAGCCAGTGCCGGAGAGGAGATGTGAGAGAGCGGCGTCGGCCTTATAGCGACCCTGTACGCGTGCGCTGCGCTTGCCCTGGACGACGCTGGACGAGGCGATCACCTCGCGACCGGACGCTCGCGAATAGAGTTGCAGCGCCGTGCCCAAATCTTGCGCGGCGATATTGTAGCTTTGTTGAGTGGGCTGCGCTTGCGCCTGCACGGCGGGAACCTGAATGGCGATTGCCGCGGTGCCCACCGAGAGCATCGCCGCCAGAGACTTGTACTTCATGAAACCTCCCCAAGCGGCCTCCGATGGCCGTCTGGGGGTGCAAAACACCGGGAAGGAGAATTCCCCCCTTTCCGATCGGAAATATTACTTGCGAAGTGTAATCGCGTCGGGACTTTCGGCTGTCTCGAGGCCCAAGGCGGCTGCAAGCTTGCGAGCAAGGCTTGCGCCGTCGGCGACATCGAACCGACCAGTGACAGGGAGCGATGCGAGGGCCGGGTCTGCGAGTTGTATCGGCTTCGCGTTCGCCTTATTGGCGGCATCGATAACCGCACCTAGAGGCAGCCGATCGGCCACGAGCATCGTCGCAGGCTCAGTTGCTTGCACCGGACTGGTCATCGCGGGAATGAGGCGGGGGCCGGTACCTGACACTTCGGCGCTCTCGCCCGGCGCGAGACGGACGGCCTTCGCCGTGCCACCGAGGCGAACCTCGACCGAACCGCGCAACAGCTTGACCTTGGGAACGTCCGACCGCGCGTCGACCTCGAATACAGTGCCGAGGGCCGTCGTTTCCGAGATGCCGGCGACGACGATGAAAGGGCGTGCGCTATCGTGTGCAACATCGAACTTGGCCCGGCCGCCGTGCAGCCGGATGCGGCGCCCGGTCTCGGAGAACTGGGGTTCCGCCCAAGCGCCGTCCATCAACGTAACCGTCGAACCATCGGCGAGGCGGAGCTGACCGGGCAGCATAGGCCCGGTGGCAATTTGCGGCGTTTCGGTCTGCCCGTTCATATGCCAGGCGAAAGCCAAGGCGATGCCGACCGCGGCGATCGTCGCGACCGCCCAGCGCAAGCCGCCGGCAGCATTGCGTTTACTCCCCGCCTTGGCCTCGATTCGGCTGCGCGATCCGGTGCGGGCCAGTGCGACATCATCCTCGGACATAGCAAAGGCTTCGGCATTGCCGGGCTTTGCATACCATCGCTCGAATGCCTCGCGGTCGGCCTCGGTCGGTGTGCCGCGCATCCGCACGGCCCATTCGGCCGCCTCGCGCTCGACGGAGCTCACGGTTGCGCGTCTCGCGCCTTGCGGATCGCTAAACGCGCTTTGACGAGATGTTTTTCCACGGCTTTTTCGCTCATGCTTTTGATTCGCCCGATCTCGGAATAGCTGAGATCGTCGAAAGTTTGCATCAGGAATATATCCCGTGTGGTTGGATTCAGCCTTGCAAGCGCGTCCTCGACCCGCCGCAGCGTGTCGCGGTGCTCAAGCGTTGTGTGCGGGTCGGGACCTGCGACGTCATGGTCCTCGAAACTATGGTGGGCGTGGGTCTGGTTGCGAGCCCCGGAACGAGCCCGGTTCTTTAGGATCGCTCGTGCGGCAGTCGCGACATAGGCCCGCGACGCCTGGAGGAGCCCTGTTCCCGTTCCCTTTGCGCTGAAGAGTCGGCGGAATGTCTCCTGCACGAGGTCGGGCACCTCTTGCGGCGGTACGCTGCGGCGGAAGATCGCGGTCACATAAGGCCGTTCGGCCGCATAGATCGCTTCCGCGCGACCGGCCGCACCAGCACCTTCCCAATCGCCAGGCGGCAGCGGATCGCCCGACGACAGCGCGCGCCGATTTGAGGGGTCGTCTTCGAAATCCATTTGCCATCGCCTACCGGTCGGGCAGGGGCGATCGAGCCGGGCGGTAAGAACATATTCGGAAATATGTGCCGCCGCCTTTAGCCCGAGGGCCTGGACATACGCGTCGGCCACCCGGCAAGGATGGGAAATCACAAGGCCTTCCGAACGAGCCTCTTACAACTCGGCATCGCGCGCCTTCTTGCCCGATGCAGGGCAAGCATAGCTCGCCGTAGCGGCAGGGCAAGCCTGTGTCGCGCAACTTCGTCCAATATGAATCCATCTCCATGCCGGCCGCTTGAAGACAGCGTGCGCGCCGGCGAGGCGATGACGGCGGAATCGACGCAACCCAGGTTAACTTGCTGCAACCGCGGTAAGAGAGGTCGGTTTCAGCAGCATGCTACCACCAACCGACGACAGTTCCCATCCTCTGGCTCAACGCTTCCAGAACTTCATCCGTTCGGCGGATTTTCCGTGCGTCGGAGCGAAGTCGGCGCTGGCGCGAAGCCAGATCCGTTTCGTCGTCGGCCGCGACATGCGCTCGGCATGGGACGATTTGCGCATCTACCCCAATCTCCTCGATCTCGCCTGGAGTTATGCGCGTTCGCCGAGCCTCTTCCATTCGCTCGTGGTGATCTTCGAGGAGGATGGTGGGCTCGACGAGCAAGCGTTCGAGACATTCCTGTGGGAGCGTATCGACTCGCTGAGCCGGAAGGACGACTGGGCAGGCCAGCCGCCAGATCCACGCGTCAGTCACAGCCCCGATGATCCGCACTTCTCGCTGAGCTTCGGCGGCGAGGCCTTTTTCGTCGTCGGCCTCCACCCCCGAGCCAGCCGTCCCGCGCGCCGCTTCGAACGCCCCGCTCTGGTGTTCAACCTCCACGACCAGTTCGAGAAACTGCGCGAGACCGAGGTCTATGAGACGATGCGCGGAAAGATCATCGCACGCGACATCGCCTTGGCCGGAAGCGCGAACCCCATGCTTGCCCGTCACGGCGACGTGTCGGAGGCACGGCAATATTCGGGGCGGGCTGTCGGACCCGATTGGCGGTGTCCCTTCTCCGGACGTAACGCGGCGCCCTGAGCGCCGTTGCGCAGCCTATTTTGCCGGGCGGCGCGGCGCCAGGTCGAAACTCTCCCCATCGCGCAGCGCGTGAAGCGTCGCGCCGTGAAGCGATACGATGCCGCCGGACGAGGCGCCCGCCGCGGCGGAATGGCTCGCCCGCGACGCGTCGACGATCGTGACGCCGCCGCATCCGATCACCCGCGCGGTGCCGGCCTCGATCCGGAGCGCGGTGTCCTCATCGATCCCGATTCCGAGACAGTCGGGACGACGGCTGACCGCGCCGAGAAGCCGCCCGATGCGCCCGCGCTCCGCGAAATGCTGGTCGATGATGCAGTCGGGGATGAGGCCAAGCCCCGGCGCCAGTTCGATGTCGCCGATGCGCGGCGTCTCTTCGCCGCTTCCGCCGACGAGCATCGTCTCTCCCTGCGCCGAGGCTCCCGCCGACGTTCCCGCGATAAGTCCCCCGCGATCGTGGAGCGCGTGAATGGCCGCCTCAATCGGCGTACCTCCGGTCAGGCTCATGAGGCGCGACTGGTCGCCGCCGGTGAAAAAGATACCGTCGGCTTGGTCGATCATCCGTACACGCGCCGGATCCCGGGCTTGATCCCGATCATCGAGGTAAAGCTCGACGAGCCGGCCGATCCCAAGCGGCGCAAAGCCCTCGCAATAGGCCTCGAAATATCCATCGCGCTTCGCGCTGGCGATAGTGGCAATGACGAGCGTGCCTTGGCCCAGCTCAGCAGCGATGGCACCGAGTATCTTGCGGCTGCCATCCTTGTCTTCATGGCCGCCGATCACGAAAAGGGGGCCGCGATTAATGGGCATGGTGATCCTTCCAGACGATGTCGGAAACCGCGGACATTCCCTCGCGGGCGTAGGCGGCGGCGAAATGCGGACTGTTGTGCGCGATTCCGATCGCGCCGTCGCGGTCGAGAAGGATGACGCCCGCCTCGGCTCGGAGGCGCGCCATCGGCTCGAAAATCGTTGTAACCGCCGCGCTGGCGCTCATTGTCTCGAGCGCGCGCATCACGCGCGCGGCAAGCAGCGTCCGTGCGATCGCCTCACCGTCGCCCGAAAGCGACACCGCGCCGATGCCGTCCTCGGCATAGAAGCCGCAGCCGGGAAGCGGTGCGTCGCCGACGCGCCCGGCGAGCGTGCCCGCCAGTCCGCCGGTCGATGTAGCCGCGGCAACATGTCCTGCGCGGTCGCGCGCAACGCAGCCGACCGTATCATGGTCGCTCTCGCCCGCTGTCGCCGGGCGCATGGCTTCCATGGGTTCCGCGATGCCGCTCGCTCGTGCGAACGCCTCGGCGCCGGCACCGACGAGGAGCACGGGCGGCTTCCTAAGCATGGCATGCGCCGCTTCGACGGGATTGTAGAGGAACCGCACGCAAGCAACCGCGCCGACGTCGAGCGTGGCGCCATCCATGATACCCGCGTCCATCTCGACCTCGCCGTCTGCATTCGCCACCGATCCCCGGCCGGCGTTGAACAGCGGATCGTCCTCGAGCAGGCAGACCGCGGTCTTGACCGCCTCGAGCGCGCTGCCGCCGCGCTCCAATATCATCCTGCCGGCTTCCAAGGCTGCCGCGCACCCCTCGCGGCGCGGCGCCTGCAGTGCCGGCGGGATCCGGCACGCTCCGCCGTGGACCGCGATCGCCCAGCGTCCGTCAGCCATGCGCCGCCTCCAGCAACCGGGCGTCCTCAGGACCGGCGCCCGCCGCCCAGGCTTCGACGATCCTCCATATCCCGTCGACGTCGGTCGGCGTGAGCACCACGATATCGCCGGGGCGCGCGGCCGCAAGGCAAGCCGAGGCAGCGTCATACTCACCATCGTGCATACCGATCGCGGCCGCATCGAGCCCCGCTGCGAGGGCGCCCTTGCGCATCAGGGCATTGGCTTCGCCGGGTGGGCGTCCCCTGAGGTCAACATTCTCGCGCAGCATCAGGACGTCGAACATCCCGCCCGAGAGAGCGCCGATATCGACGAGATCGCAATCGCGCCGGTCCCCCGGGATGCCGATCATTCCGATCACACGGGCGTCGCTGTCGCCGCGCATCGAGCTGAGCAACTCGGCGAGCGCGGTGAGCGCGGCGCGGTTATGGGCATAATCGACGACGATCCTTACCCCGTGCGCCTCGGCAAGGCTGAGACGCCCCGGCGAATCCTCGAAGCTTGGGCGAAAGGATGCGAGGGCTGAGGCGATCATACCCGGAGCAATCCCATAGGCGGCGGCCATCGCGGCGGCCGCGGCGGCATTCTCGACATTGAACCGGGCCGTCCCGTTCAGCGTCACCGGAATATTCGCGATGGGAATGATCGGCATGGATTCGCCGCCCCGGTGCAGCATGAGCGTTCCGCGCTCGCCGCTTACCGCCAGTCCGCCACTCTCGAGATGCGCATGGATCGGTGCCAACGCATCCGCTGCAGCTCCGCCGGTGAACCAGACGATCCGTCCGCGGGCTCGGCGTGCCATCCGCACGGTGAGCGGGTCGGCGGCGTTGAGAACGCAGGCGCCGCTCTGCTTGACGTTGCGGGCAACGATCGCTTTGACGCGCGCCAGGTCGGCGAGCGTCTCGATGCCCTTGAGGCCGAGATGGTCGGGCGTGACATTGAGGACTGCCCCCACGTCGCACGCATCGAAGGCGAGCCCCTCGCGCAACATCCCGCCGCGCGCGGTCTCGAGAACTGCCGCTTCGACGCGGGGGTGGCGCAGCAGCATGCGCGCGCTCTTGGGACCGCTCGCGTCGCCCCCGGCGCTGCGGGTCTCGCCGACATAGACGCCCGAGGTGCAGGTGAAGCCGGTGGTGAGGCCATGGTGTTCGAGGATCCGCGCGAGCATGCGCACCGTCGTCGTCTTGCCGTTCGTTCCGGTCACCGCGAAGACGGGTATGCGGCTCTTTTGGCCTTTCGGAAAGAGCGAGGCGATGATCGGCCGCGCAACGTCGCGCGGCGTCCCTTCGGACGGCGCGAGATGCATGCGAAGCCCGGGCGCGGCATTGACTTCGACGATGCCGCCCCCCGACGCACGGACGCTTTGTGCGATATCGGGGACGATCATGTCGATGCCGGCGACGTCGAGTCCGAGCGCGGCGGCGGCGTCGATCGCGATCGCCGCATTTTCGGGGTGAATGACATCGGTGCGGTCGATCGCGCTCCCGCCGGTCGAGAGGTTGGCGGCGCCGCGGAGCGTTATGATCTCGCCTGCCTTGGGCACGCTCGCGAGAGTAAACTTCGCCTCGGCGAGAAAGGCCTCGAGCGCGGCGTCGATGCGGATCCGGGTGAGAACGGCCTCATGCCCGACACCGCGGCGTGGATCGTTGTTAACCGCCTCGATCAGATCCGCGATGCTGTTCCTGCCATCGCCGGCCACATGCGCGGCGACGCGCTCGGCGACCGCGACCACGGCTGTGCCGACGACGAGAATGCGGTGATCGGCTCCAACGAGCTGCTGCTCGACGATGACGCGCGGTGCGATGGCTTGCGCTCGCTCGAAGGCGTCGCGGAGAGCTTCTTGGTCGGCGACGCTCGTCGTGACGCCGCGGCCCTGATTACCGTCGAGCGGTTTGACGACGACGGGCCAGCCGAGCTTTTCCGCAGCGCGTTCCGCCTCGGACACCGTCCGCACGAGTTCGCCGCGCGGTACGGGGATACCGATGCTCGTGAGCATCTCTTTCGCCGCCTGCTTGTTCGCGGCGAGTTCGGCGCCGATCAGCGATGTCGCGCCGGTCACGCTCGCGCGGATGCGGCGCTGGCGGTGGCCGGTGCCGAGCTGGATGAGGCTTGCCTTGTCGAGCCGGAAGACCGGGATATGCCGGCGCCGCGCTTCGGCGACAAGCGCCGCGGTGCTGGGGCCGAGCCCGTTCTTGCGGACGATCGCTCGAAGCGCGCCCACTCTCCTGTCTGTATCGGTCGCTCTGCCGTCCAATTCCGGGGCGATACGATCGAGCCCTTCGGCACCCTGCATCGCAGCCGGAAGCAGCGCGTTCACGAGTTCTATGGCAGCCCGCCCGGCGGCAAGGCCGCTCGGCGCATCGGCGTAGCAGTAGAGAATATCATATTGACCCGGCTTGCCGCGCACCCTGCGCGTCTTGCCCCTCGTGACCGCGGCCCCGGCGCTGGTCTGCAGCTCGATCGCCACATGTTCGATGATATGGCAGAGCCGGGTTCCGTCGGCGAGCCGGCGGAGAAAGCCGCCAGGCGCGCCATAGCTGCAGCCATGGCCCGCGAGGCCGGGAAGCAGCGATTGCAGGGCGTCGCCGAAACCCGGGAGGCGGTCGCTCGGATAATCGTCGAGGATCCCGAGATCGACGCGGATCCGGATCATCGGACGCCGGCTGTAGAGGTTGGGGCCGTTATAGACCGAGCGTTCGAGCACGCGCAGCTGGGCGAAGCTCAATGCCCCGGCCTTGCAGGGGGCACCGACCGGATGCCGCGGTCGAGGGGCGCGGTTCGAGCCGGCGCGCGCGAAAAGATGGGGCCGGAAGGGGAGAGGGGGAAGGGCGGCATGCTTGTCCTTGGGTTGGGTCCTGCAGCTGCCAACGCGAGCGGCTGGGCGCGGTTGCCGGGGTTAACCTGGATCATGGCGATTGTTGCCGGCGGGTCGGCAACTGCACGCGCGGGGGCGCGTTTGGGAAGCAGGCGATGACGCATCTCCTGCCAGAGCGGGGCGCGCCCTTGGGCTCGACCGTTCTCCTCTGAAACCCGTCTCGAGGGGAAGAAGAGCAAGGTCGATGCGCGCGCCTGTTCTTCATTCGGGGGGACCGGACAGAAGGCACAACGATGAAATTCGACAGCGAGACCAGCTTCCTTACCGCATTCGACAATGAAGAGAGCCGCCACGGCGGGCCCGTTGCCAGTATTGCCGCGCGCGCCCGGCGCCTCGCGCTCATCGGCTGTTTCCGGCCGCGCCAGTGCGGGATCGCGACCTTCACCGCCGACATTTACGACCATCTGACGACCGCGCGTCCCGACATGGCGATCGATGTCTATGCGATGGCAGCCAGGCCGGGCGATGCGAGCGATTCCGCAGCCGTTGCTGGCATCGATGAGAAAGATGCTGATGGATATCGCGCTGCCGCGGAGGCGATAAACGCAAGCGGTGCCGACGCGGTCTGGCTCCAGCATGAGTTCGGGATTTTCGGGGGTCCCGCAGGCAACATGGTGCTGGGGCTCGTCGATCGCGTTGCGGCGCCGCTGATCGTCACCTTCCATACCATCCTCGCCGAGCCGAGCGCCGACCAGCGGCGCGTGATGGAGCATCTCGTCGCGAAGGCGGCGAAGCTCGTCGTGATGAGCGCCTTCGGCCGCGAGACGCTGATCCGCGTCTATGGCGCGAAGGCCGAGCGCATCGAGTTCATCGAGCATGGCACCCCCGACCGGCCCTTCGAAGCATGTTCGCCGCTTCGCGAGCGGCTCGGCCTTGCGGGCCGTCCGGTCGTCTCGACCTTCGGCCTCCTCGGCCCGGGCAAGGGGCTGGAAGCGGCCATCCGCGCGCTGCCGGCGATTGCCGCCCAATATCCCGACATTCTCTATCGGATCGTCGGCGCCACCCATCCCAATCTCGTCGCTGCCGAGGGCGAAGCCTATCGGCAGAGCCTTGCCGACCTCGCCGGGGAGCTCGGCGTCGCGGACAATATCGCCTGGGAGAACCGCTTTCTCGACCTGCCCGAACTCCTCGAACAGATCGAGCTATGCGATATCTATCTCGCGCCCTATCCCAATCTCGCGCAGATCACCTCGGGTACGCTCGCCTACGCGGTGGCGCTCGGCCGCGCGGTCGTATCGACGCCCTTCGTGCATGCGCGCGAACTGCTCGCCGACGACGTGGGCATCCTGCTCGGCGGGGCCGACAGCGACGCGATCGCCGAGGCGGTATTGCTGTTGCTCGCGCACCCCGGCGAACGGCGCGCGCTCCAGGAGCGCGCCTATGCGCGCGGCCGGTCTACCGCCTGGCCGGTCATCGCGGCGCGCTTTGCATCGCTGATCGAAAACGTCGCGGCCGTGCCGGCGCGGCGCGAGCCGCGGCGGATGTTCCCCTCCTTCGCCGCGATCCGCGCGCTCTCGGACGATGTCGGCATATTGCAGCACGGGACGGGGCTCATTCCCGACCGGAATCACGGCTATTGCATCGACGACAATGCCCGCGCTTTAATGCTCGTCAATGCGAGCCCGTCGCTCCGCGAGGAGGAATATGGCCTGCTCTTCGCGCGCTACGCCGCCTTCCTTCACCATGGTTGGAACCCCGATCGCGGGCGCTTCCGCAACTTCATGGCCTATGACCGGCGCTGGCTCGAGGATGAAGGGTCTGAAGACAGCAACGGGCGCACACTCTGGGCGCTCGGCCATGGCGCAGCGCACGCGCGCACGCCGGAACTCCGCGCCTGGTGCGCGGGACTATTTGCGCGCACCGCCCCTTTGGCGGCCGACCTCAAGAGCCCGCGCGCGATCGCGTTCGCACTTCTCGGAGCCGACGAACTCCTGGCGCGCGAGCCGGGGCATGCGGCGGCAGGCGCGATCGTCGAGCGCGGCGGCGCCTTCCTGAACGCGCTCTGGCGCAGCGCGCGGCGGAGCGGCTGGGAGTGGTTCGAACCCGCTCTCGCCTATGACAATGCGCGTCTCGCCGAGGCGCTCCTGCGCGCCGGGCGGCGGACGGATTCCGTTCCGATGGAAGAGGCCGGCATCGGGGCGCTCGACTGGCTCTGCGACATCCAGACGAGCAGCGAGGGGCATTTCCGTCCGATGGGCTGCGAAGGCTTCGGCGCCGAGGGCGAGCTTTTTCCGTTCGATCAACAGCCGCTCGAAGCCTGGGCGACGGTAGATGCCGCCGCCGCCGCCTACCGCTTGACGGGCAAGCTGCGCTGGCATGACCGGGCGGAGCGGGCCTATGGCTGGTTTCTCGGCGCGAACGACCGCGGCGTGGTGATCGCGAGCTCGGCAACGGGGCGCTGCTGCGACGGGCTGACCCGTCACGGGGTCAATTCGAATGTCGGGGCCGAGTCCGCGCTGGCTTTTCACCTTGCGCACCGCGCGATGGCCGATACATTCTGGACGCGGGGGATAGCGAAGGACACCAGCGCCAGCGATGTTGATCTGCAATCCGAACCACACTCCGCTGCACATTCTTCATGACAAGCTTGCGGCCGACCCTGCGCGGGTCGTGCTCAGGCCCTTCCACCTCGCCTGGCAGTCCAATGTGTCCGAACCATCGCGGGCGGCGCAGCTCGCCGCCGACATTTTGGCGATGGACGAGGAGGAGGCCGAGGTACAGCTCGGCCTCGTGTGGAAGGATTTTTCCGAGCGCCACTGGCAGATCGGGCGGATCTTCGACGAACGCTTCGCCGAGGTCGCGGAAGATCTGGCGCTCGATCCCGCCATCGTCTCGCCCGTCAAGCGGCGGCTGATCGGCGCCTATTTCTGCCACGAATATAGCTATGCCGCCGCCGCGCTCATGAACCCGAGCGTCGTCCCGCATCCCGACCAGAGCGGGCTTGCCGCAGACCAGCAGCGCTTTCTCATGTCGATGCGCGCGGTGGGCGAGGGCCATATCAGCTCGGTCGCCTTCCGCGAGGGGATCATCGGCGAGGGCGGCGACTTCACGCTTTGGCCCCAGTCGGGACCCGCGATGGCGGCGGTTGCGGACGACCGCCATCGGCTTGGCGATGACGGCAAGGTGAATGTCCACCGTCAGCCCGACAGTGCGATCTCGAACAGCGTTCTTTTTCCTATGACCGAGGCGCAGCGCGGCGGCATCGAGGATCTGCGCCTCGTGCCCTTCGTCCACGACGATGGCCGCACGGAATATATCGGCACTTATACGGCCTATTCGGGGCAGGCGATCCGCTCGGAGCTCCTGCGCACGACCGATTTCTCGGGCTTCTCGCTCGAGCCTCTGTCGGGCCGCGCCGCGCGCCACAAGGGCATGGCGCTGTTTCCGCGCAAGGTCGGCGGCCGCTATCTCATGATCGCGCGGCAGGACGGCAAGAACATCACCATCATCGCTTCGGACAGTCTCACCGACTGGGACGACGAGGGACAGATCCTCATGCGTCCCGCCTATGCGTGGGAGCTCATCCAGATGGGCAATTGCGGCAGCCCGATCGAATGCGACGAGGGCTGGATCCTTCTCACGCACGGCGTCGGTGCGATGCGCAAATACAGCCTTGGCGCGGCCTTGCTCGACCGCGACGATCCGACCAAACTCATCGCGCGCACCGAGTGCCCGATCCTATCGGCCGCCGAGAGCGACCGCGAAGGTTATGTTCCGAATGTGGTCTATACCTGCGGCGCGATGCGCGTCGGCGGGGACCTGTTCATACCTTACGGGATTTCGGACAGCGCGATCGGTTTTGCGACGACGCCGATCGAGCGGCTGCTCGCGAGCATGCGTTAGAGGCCGGGCGCCTTATTTAAAGGGCGCGGGACGCTCGATCTTCCGCCTGGCATCGACCGATGCGACGAGCACGGCGCAACATAGGCAGCCATCCTCGTCGGTCACCTCGATCCGCAGCGTATCGACATCGTTGATGAGTTCGGGATTGTCGCCGAGGAGGTGCCCCGCATAGCGGGCCGCCTCGACCCGGGCTGCGGCCGTGTCGGGCAGATCGACGCCTTCATCGTCGAGCTCGCGCTGGCCGCTGCTGCTGTGGAAATAATAACGGGGCATCCAACTTCTCCCACCTTCGGCAACTCACAAGTCTGCCTAGGGTTTCGATCCGGCCACCGCCCCTTCGTCACTGCACCACGACACATGCCGATCGGGCGGGCCTCATGCCCGCCTATGGCGCTCAGGCGGCGGCAAATCCAGCCTTGTTCATCACTGCGGTCACATGTTTGTTGCCGTCGTCGCCGAGCGCAGCCCTGAGACGGGGGAAAAGGCGCTGTTCCTCTTCCTCGACATGCGCCTCGATCTGGCTGCGAAATTCGCGGACCTTGGCGATCCAGGCGGGGTCGGCGGCGTCCATTTCCGAGAGGTCGAAAAGATATTGCTTCACATAGCCATGGTCGTGAACGAGCTTGTCGGCGTCCTCGATCTGGCCATGGTCGCGCATCGCCGGATAGACGACATTCTCCTCTTCGAACGCATGTTTGGCGAGCGCGTGCTGGAGCTGGACGAGCAGCGCCTTTCGCTTTTTGACGTCGCTTTCGTCGGTCGCCTCGAGTGCGTCGAACAGCGTCATCGTCAACCGGTGTTCGGCCTTGAGGCCCTCGTCCCACTGTCCCTTGAGCGCGGTGAGGCTCTGCACTGCGGCCTTGCGGCCGAGATTGGCGACGAGACCGACGGCAAATCCCGCCGCGGCCGCACCAAAGAGGAGGGCCGGGTTGCCCTGCGGCCGGCGTGCATTGAAAATGTTGAGGGACATGGGAAGGCTCCTTCGAAAGGTCAGGGATGGTCGAGGCGGGTCTCGACGCGGATGAGCGATACCGCCGTGCGTCGCGGCTGAACGAGCATGAAGTGGGCCGCGACCGCGATGTCCTCGGCGCGAAGCATCTGATGCTTGCCGATCAGTTCCTTCTGCTTCTCGGGCGGGAATTCGGGATATTGGAAGTCGGCACCGGTAAACCCGGGCTCGATCAGTCCGACCTTGATATCCTGCTCCGCCAGCTCCTTGCGGAACGACTGGACGAAGCCCTGTATGCCGCTTTTCGCCGCGACGTAGATCGAGCTGCCCGGACCGCGCGACACCGCGGTCATCGATCCGATCACGATGATGTCGCTGCCCGCCGACATGCAGCGCGCCGCTTCTTGGGCGCAGACGAGATAGGCGGTGAAGTCGGTCTCGAGCTGGTAGCGCGCCTCACTCTCGCCTGCGTCGGCAAGCGCCGCCGCCGGGACGGCGGCGTTGATCACCGCGATGTCGATTTCGCCGAGAAAGTCTCGCGCTGCCTCGAAAAACCGGTCGACATCTTCCGCCACCGAAAGATCGACGTTGATCCCGTCGCCTTCGCCCACTTCGCGGATGCGCTGCAGCGCATCCTCCAGATGTTCGGGGGTACGGCCGCAGACGAACACCTTCACGCCGTAGCTTGCGAGGAGGACCGCGATCGCGCGGCCGATCCCGGTCGTACCCCCGGTTATGATCGCCCGCCGGCCCTTGATGTCGGGAGCCTCGGTATGCGCGTCTGCTTCGTCGATCATGGCTTTTCCTCGAAGGTCGCGGAGACGGGATCGGCTCTCGTTCGCGCTGTCGGCGCGGCGACGACCCAGTAGGGATTGTCATCGTCGGCCTTGAGCAGGCTGCAGAGCGGCGCGCCGTCGACAAACAGCCGTGCGGAGCGGCCTGCCGCTTCGCCGGCAGCGATATCGAGCGCGCTTGCGGGGCTCGCCGCCTCGAAGAGGAGGCGCTTCTCGAGGCCGATATGATCCTCGTCATAGTGCAGCATGAGCGTCGGCTTGCGTGCGGGCGCCGGGCCGTCCGATGTTACTGCCGCGACTTGGCCGGTGACGGGAGCGTTCATCGTCAGTCCCTCAGTAAGCTGGCGGATCGCTGCTCGGGAAGGATTCGTCGGCGGCCTGGTCGACGCGGTCCCACTTACGCCTTACCTCGTCGCGCATGCCGTCCGGTCCCGCCGAGCGGGTCTGATCGAAATTTTCGGGATGCGTCTCGCCGTCGGCGAAGGCGGCCGAATGGCCGTCGTCCTTCGCATCGGCCGGCGCCTGCTTGCGCGTGAACCATAACAGCGCCCCGAGGACGCCGATACCGAGAATTTTTCCGAACCCCGACGAACGGCGGGGCGCCGTCATTGCGTGTGCCATGTCTGTCTCCAGCTTGAGAGAAAATCCGGGAGGCTGAAAGGGCAACGGGGGGGCGGCCTCAAAGTTGCCGCGGCGCCGCACCGATTAACAAATGTTGCGCTGTTTGAACCGGGCGTGCGTGGCGGACGCCTCAGTTCCAGCTGAGAAGGAGGCTGCCATTCGCCGGAACGAGGAAATCGAGGCGGTCGCCGCTTTTCCCATCGGGCCGGATCGCATCGCCGTCCGCCGCGGCGACGCGTATCGCGGGAAGCTCGCCCCGGCTCTTCCGGACGAAGCTGAGCCGGGCCGTGCAGCCTTCGCCGCCGTCGAGGCGAAGCGAGAGCCGCGCTGGCGCCATGCGCTCGAGGGCACGGACGAAATGATCGCAATAAAGGTCGAACGGCGCGCCGTCGACGCGGTGAAAGGCGCGGGTCGCGAAGATGAATGCGGCCCCGGCGCCATAGACTTCCTGCCCCACCTGGCCCGCGGGCTGACCGTCGGCATAAAGATCCTCGACGGGGAAGGAGAGGGCGCGGTCGATGCGTCCGTTACCGGGGCGCTGTTCATCCGAGACGGCCTCGGCGGGCAGCGCGTCGGGATAATAATACCAGGCCCGATCGAGCGCATAGCGGCAATATTCCGAAATCAGCATGCGGGCCGCAGGCTCGAGGTCGGGTCCGCTGTCGGCAAGATAATGTTCGAAAGCGGCGAAGCTGTCGAAACATTCGTAGATCGCCATATAGGGTGCGTCCTGCAGACAGGTTGCGCCCAGAAAGTTGCGGTGGTGGACGGCGAGGCCGATCTCGCTTTCCCAGATCTCGGTGTGATGAAAGAAGCTCGCGAGATAGACATAGCTCTGCTCGCGGTAGACGTCGCGGCCGGTGACCCGCCACAAGCGCATGCAGGCGGCAGCCCCCCAGGCGGTGAGGTTGGCTTGATAATTGATGTCGAAACCCAGACCGACCGCGGTGTCGATCGCGGCGCATGCCTCGTCGAGATACAGCTTCTCGTCGGTGAGCTCGAAAGCCTCGAGCATCACCCAGGCATAGATGCCGCCGACATCGGTCTGGCCGCGCCCGTCGGCTCCGGCGGTCTCGGTGATGACCGAGAAATCGGTGATCTTGTACTGGATCGGCCATTTGTAAGCGAAATGCCGCGCTGCGCGGATCGCATAAGGAAGCGATTTCAGAAACAGCCGCCGCGCCTTCGCGTCGCCATCGAGTGCGAGTTTTCCGAGGTTCAGCAGCGGGTGGTAGAGATACCAGCTGTCGACGGCGTCGGCATCCTTGTCGTCACCGACATTGGGCAGATAGCGGCGCAGCGTCTCGAGCTTCCGGTCGTAGAATTTGCCGAGGCCGGCCTTGAACTCTTCCTCGAGGGGATGAACCTCTCCGCGCCATTTCCCCCAGTCGTGCAGCGCCTGCACGATCGACATCTGGACCATGGCGTCCGGATATTCGGCATCCGTATAGGGGTGCACGTACCGATGACCATAATGGCGCACGGTCGCCTCCGGCGCGGCGCCGAGATGCCGCGCCGTCCGCGCGGCCCTCTGCCGCCAGTCGCGATATTCGGTCGGCGGCAGGGACAGCGAGCGATAGACGGCGCCCAGCATCTGGAGAAATCGCCGTGCGCTGTCGCGCTCGTCTGCCGGAGAGCCGTCGCGGACGACGAGCCTCGCATCGCTCAGCGTATAAGTGATCCCGGGCGCCAGCGGCGCGGCTTCGTCGGCAGTGTGGAGTGTCTGGCCGGGAAGGCGGAAGCCCAGCCCCGGCCAGATGCCTCCCACCGCGGCATCCGGATTGGTGCCAGTCGCCTGGAAGTAGGGATTGAGCGCGGTGAAATCCTGAAAATAGAAAAAGGTACCGAAGGCGGGGTCGGTAAGTTCGCCATAGAGGAGCCCGGCGTTGAGACCGCGTTGCACCGCCTCGACGGTGCCGCGGGCCCCCATCGGATCGTCCTGGGCGTCGAACGGAAAGAGATCGCGCGCTCCGGGCGGAAGTAGCAGCGGCGCCGAGGGGCGGAGTGTCGAGACAAGACGGAGGCAGGGGAGCGGCCCGGGTCGCGCCTCGAGCGCGACCTCATGCGCGCCGATCGCACTTTCGACATGCACGCGGGCGAGCTCGCCGCTCGCGCGCTTGACGCGGCGGACCTTCGCTGCGCCGGGCCACGAGGCCGCGCGCAGGGCGACGCCGCCGCTGTCGGCGCGCCGGACGAACAGCCAGAGCGCTTCGCCGCCCGCAGCAAGTTCGACGGAGAGGTCGTCGATCCTCTGCGAGACGATCGGAGTAGCGACCGCGAGCTCGCCGCGAACGCGAACGAGATCGGGCGTCAGCGGCGTGTCGCGGCGCGTCTCCACGCGCTGGTCAGTCATCGAAACAGGCCTTGGGGACATGGGTGATCCGACAGGCAAGATCGGCTTCCCCCGACGCGACGATATAATGATCGCCGCCATCGGCGATGCCCGTCGTGAAGACGACATCGCGTATATAGAGCTTGTCTTCGAGCGGACGCGTAAGCTCGGGGTTCGCCTCGAGGAGCGGCCGGTGATCGGTGCGGAGGACGACCGAGGGATCGTCGAGATCGAGGAGCGACCAGTAGGTGCGGTAAATGCCGACGATCTCTTTCGGCTCGACCCCATGCCAGAGCGTGAGCCATCCCGCGTCGGTACGGATCGGCGGGGTGCCGCCGCCGATGCGCGCGGTCGCCACCGTGTCGGCATGCGGACGGATGCCGGGGGCCTCATGAGGCTTCCAGTGCAGCGCATCGGGCGAGGTCGCGAGGTTGATCGAGGGGCCCGCCCGCCACTTCGACCCCGGCGGATAGGCGAAATAGAGATCGCCCAGCGGCCGCGTCTGCGCCCAGTAGCGGCCGTCGATCAGGCCCTCGAAGATCAGCATGTCCTTGTTCTGATGATCGAGAACAATCCCCTCGAAGACCCAGTCGAGGCCGTTCGCCGAACTGTAGAGCGTCGTCGAATGGCGCTCCGGGCTCACCGAACAGGTGGTCATCAACCAGCGCCTTCCGACCCGGCTGATGCGCGCGTCCTCGACGCCATAGCATTGAAAATCCGCGCCCGGATCGACAGCCTTGTCGTAATGGACGGCAACGATCTCGAGCCCGTCGGGCGAGAGCTCGACGGGAAGCAGCCACGAAAGCGAGGTTAGTGCCATGACCCGCCAGCTACCGCCGTGCACCATGAACTTTCTGGGATCCGACGTATCGCAAAGCTCGAGCGGCCAGCTATCGACCTTGTAGCGCCCAGCCTCCCACCGGATCGAATGAACATGACCATCCTCGATCGGGACCCGGAGCGCCTCGGCGACGCGCACCATCATCAGGAGATTGCCCGAGGCGAGGCGCAGCAGGCCCGGGTTGAAGGCCCCGAGCACATAGGTCTCGCGGCCGAGCTGACCCGCGAGCGGCGAGCGCGACAGATCGACATCGTCGGGGCCGAAGACCAGCCGATCGGTCGCGAATTGCATGAGTACCGCTCCTTCGCCCAAGCCGGTCAGCGAGCCGGCTTGGTAGCCGGTTTCGCTGCCGGAGCGGATACCGCCTTGCGCGATGCCGATGTCTCGGCCGCCTCCTTCGTTCCGCCTTTTGCGTCGAGGTCGACGCCGGCTTCACGCGGCCAGTGCCGAAGCGTTACGCAGGCATCGAGGAAGGCGGTGACATCGCCAAGTTTGGCCAGCGCGATGCAGGCGTCGTCGAGCTTGTCGGCGAGGCCGGCGGCCGCGAAGAGCGGCGCCGCTTCGGCGCTATGGCCGATAAATTTGCAATGCGCGAAGGCGTCGCTGACGAAGTCCTTGGCCGCCGCATCGCCTGCGAGCAGCGCCGCCCCGTCGTCGCTCGGGAGAAGCGCGACCGCGTCGAACAGCACCGACGGCCCGCCGTCGATCTTGTGCCGGCCCGCGACGCTCGTGCCGTCCGAGAGCGTGATCCCGCCGATCTTCGGTGCAACCAGTTCCCAGACAGCGCCGGCGGCGTCGACCGCTTTGGTCAGCGCCTTGAAGAGCCGCGCATCCGCGCCGTCGGTCGCAAGGATTCCGAGCTTGCGTCCGGCGAAGCTCGCCGGGCCGTTGAGCAGGATACTGAGCGGCCGGGAAGGGGGAAGGTCGGCGAGCGGCTTTGTTGCAGCCTTGGCGGGCGCCGGAAGCGGCAGCCCCAGGCCATCGGCCACCGTGGCTGCGAGGCCGCGGTCGATATGGAGGAGATGCGATACGGTGCGGGCGCGAATGTCGGGGCGTTCGACCTTCGACAGCTCGAAAACAAGCGCGTCGCCGATATGCTTCTGCTCGATCGGGGTCTGGCTCACGAAGAATTGCCGCGCCTGGCTGTAGTGGTCGGCGAAGCTCTCGGGGCGGATGCGGCGCTTGGCGACTTCGGCCTCTTCGGGGAAGCTCGCAAAGCCGCGCGCGGGATCCTCGCGCGGGCCGCCGTCCGTCGGTCCCCAGCTGTTCGGCTCGTAATTGGCGCGGCCGACGGGGTTTCGCATCGCCATATGACCGTCCTGCTGGAAATGCGCCATCGGGCATTTGGGCGCATTGATCGGGATATGGGTGAAGTTCGGGCCGCCGAGCCTTTTGATCTGCGTGTCGAGATAGGAGAAATTGCGGCCCTGGAGCAGCGGATCGTTCGAGAAATCGATGCCCGGGACGATGTTCTGGGTGCAGAAGGCGACCTGCTCGGTCTCGGCGAAGAAATTGTCGACGACGCGGTCGAGAACGAGGCGGCCGACGGTGCGGATCGGCACCTGCTCCTCGGGGATGAGCTTGGTCGCATCGAGCACGTCGAACTCGAACTTGTCCGCAAAGGCGTCGTCGAAAAGCTGAACGCCGAGTTCCCATTCGGGAAAGTCGCCGCTGTTGATTGCATCCCAGAGGTCGCGGCGATGGAAATCGGGATCGGCGCCATTGATCTTGACCGCCTCGTTCCACACCACCGACTGGAGGCCCTGCTTGGGCTTCCAGTGAAATTTGACGAAGGTCGATTTGCCCTTGGCGTCGACGAGGCGGAAGGTGTGGACGCCGAAGCCTTCCATTGTGCGAAACGAGCGGGGGATCGCGCGGTCCGACATCACCCACATGATCATGTGGAAGCTCTCGGGCATCAGGCTCACGAAATCCCAGAAATTGTCGTGGGCCGATTGCGCCTGCGGGAAGGCTCGGTCGGGCTCGGGCTTCACCGAATGGACGAGGTCGGGGAATTTCATCGCATCCTGGATGAAGAAGACCGGGATATTGTTGCCGACAAGATCCCAATTGCCTTCCTTGGTGTAGAGCTTGACCGCAAAGCCGCGCACGTCTCGCGCGAGGTCGAACGAGCCTTTGGAACCCGCGACGGTCGAGAAGCGCACGAAGGCGGGCGTGCGCTCGCCGACGCGCTGGAAGATGTCGGCGCGGCTGACGTCGGCGAGGCTGTCGGTGAGCTCGAAATAGCCGTGCGCGCCATAGCCGCGTGCATGAACGACGCGCTCGGGGATGCGCTCATGGTCGAAGTGAAAGATTTTCTCGCGGAAATGGAAATCCTCGAGCAGCGTCGGGCCGCGCGCGCCCTGCTTGAGGCTGTTCTGGTCGTCGGCGACCGGCACGCCATGCTGGGTGGTGAGCGGCGCATGGCCGGCGCCCGCCTGATGCGTCTCGCCGCCGGTGCCACGATCCTCGCCGTAGCTCTGCATGATCGGCGCATCGGCCGGAAAGACCGGCGCTTTGCGAACCGATTCCCCGCCCATGTCCTTTCCTGCAATCGCAGCGGCGCTCTGCCCACGGCGCGGCTTCGGCTTCGCGGCGTCCGCGCGGGTGGAAGAGGGGGCGGTGGGGGATTTGGCCATGTCGGATCTCGCTTTGTCTGAAGGGGCGCAGCAGTTGGGCGGAACGCGGTCCGCGGGCGTGCAAGCACGCCCTCCAGACCCGGTGATGGAACGAGTTTGCGCTTTGAAAGTTGCTGCACCGGGCATGCGATTAACCTCGATCATGACGATTCCGCTTCCCTTGTTGGCGGTTGCCGGGCTTTCGGATGATCGCAGTTGAGCAGGCCCGCTCACGCATTTCGGACGAACCAGGGAACGTCAGTGATGTTAACCGATCGCTTCTTGAGAGACCGTCGCGGGGTAAGCCTCGAGGCCGGCGAGCGCGCGCGCCTCGAAGCCGCCATCAGCACGACAATGACGGTCGATGCCCGCAAGATCATCGCGCGCGCCGGCGAGCGGCTCGACCAGAGCACGCTCCTCGTCGAGGGCATCATGTCGCGTTACCTCGACGACCGGAACGGTCTCCGCCAGCTTGTCGCGATTCACCTGCCCGGCGACTTCGTCGATCTCCACGCCTACCCGCTGAAACATCTCGACCATGATGTCGGTACGATGACCCCGGCGACGATCGCGATCGTCCCGCATGTCGAGCTCGACGCGATCACCGAGGAAATGCCCGAGCTGACGCGCAAGCTCTGGTTTGCGACCTTGCTCGACGCCGCGATCCACCGCGCCTGGCTCTTCCGGCTTGGCCGCCTCGACGCCATCGGGCGCGTCGCGCATTTCTTCTGCGAAACAAATGTGCGCCTCCAGTCGGCGGGGCTGAGCGACGGGCGCCAGTTCACGCTCGGGCTGACGCAGGCCGATGTCGCCGAGATCTGCGGCCTCACGACAGTGCATGTGAACCGGGTGGTGCGTCATCTTCGCGAGGAAGGGCTTTGCACTTTCCGCAACGGCAAGGTCGAGATCCTCGACGCCGCGAAGCTCGCGCGTCGCGGCCAGTTCGACCCCGCCTATCTTTATATCGACGATCCGGCATCTTCGCCGCAGCCAGACCAGAGGGCCCGCCGATGACCGATGATTTGTCTTCGCCCCAGCCGCCCGAGACGGAAGCGGGGGTCGCCACCGCGGAAGATGGCCTGGTTCTCCTCGATGGCCCCGACGGTGTCGCGGTGACGATGACCGCGGCGGCGGCGCGCAGTACCGGCGAAAGCCTCATCGAGGCGGCGAAGCGAGCGGAAGAACAGCTCGCGGCCAAGCGGTCCTGAAGGATCGCCTGATCGCTCCCGTACGGGGGCGACGGGGCCGTCGCCGATTTGGCGCCAGGGAGCCGACGCACAGCGCGCAGCGCCGATAAACGCATTGATCGATGTTGCATCGCCGCCGTCCGGGGGAACGCGGTGATACGGCGGCGGGTTCTGCCCGGGAGCGACGCCAGCGGGCGCTGCCGACCGAGGAGAAGCCGCACGTGGAAGAGGCCGCCGGACTGATTGCGCCTGCCGCGACGATGATCGCGGCGATGATGACGGCAGCCAATCTCGGCGCGCGCGTGACCGGCTCGGGCTTCGTCGTGTTCACTTTGGGCTCGCTCGCCTGGTCGGTCGTCGGGTTCACATCGGGCCAGACCAATCTTCTTGCGACGAACCTGTTCCTGACGCTCGTCAATCTCGTCGGAATATGGCGCTGGCTCGGCCGCCAGCGCGGCTATGAGGATGGCGCGCGGCGTGCCGCGAAGCGAAGCCGGATCGCGGCCTCGCCCTCGCTCTTCGCCGCGAGTGCGCTAGGCGGTCTTCCGGTGAGCGATATCCGCGGCGAAGTTGTCGGCCAGGCGGTCGATGCGATGATCGAATGCGAAAGCGGATGCCTCTCTTATGTCGTCGTCGCGAGCGGCGGGCTCGGCGGCATCGACGAGACGCTGCGCGCGGTACCGGCGGCGATGCTCGACTGTCATGCCGACGGGCTCGTGCTGCTGATGAGCGCGGCGGAATATGAGAAGCGCGATACGCTCGACGGCGCCGCTTGGCCTGCGCGGCCCCCACGCGGACAGATAGCCACGGAGGCGTTGCTCGCCCCCGCGGCGGCGGCGGGCGAGGGGCCGCGGGGCGCCGGAAAGGAAGTGGCCCATGACGCGGCTCAAGGATAATGGTCTCACCATCGTGCTGCTGCTGCTGTTCGCAGCGTCGATCGTCGGCCACTGGCTAACGGGGTGGCACGTCGCGCTCGCGGACGCTGCGCGGCACCATCAGCCCGGTCTCTCGCTCTGGGCCTATGGCGGCAGTCCGCAATTCCTGTCCTCGGTGTTCGAAAACTGGGAGAGCGAGTTTCTCCAGATGTCGGCCTATGTCGTGCTGACGGCGATGCTCGTTCAGCGCGGCTCGTCGGAATCGCGGGGTCCCGACGCGCCGCTGCGCGACGCCGATCTTGCCGCGCAGGCGCGCAAGCCCGGTGCCCCTGCGGTGCTGCGCAAGGGGCGTCTCGCGCGCGCTCTTTATGCCCGCTCGCTGGGGCTGGTGCTCGCGATGCTGTTTCTTGCCTCCTTCATCCTCCACTGGACGCAGAGCGCGCGCGCGGCCGCCGAGGACGCGCGCGAGCATGGCGAAATCGCCCTTTCCACCTTCGCCTATCTCGGCGACCCCGGCCTCTGGTTCGAATCCTTCCAGAACTGGCAGAGCGAATTTCTGTCGACCGCCGTTCTCGTGCTCTTGTCGATCTTCCTTCGACAGAAAGAGTCGCCCGAATCGAAGCCCGTCGCCGCCCCGCATGCGGAGACGGGATCGTGACGGCGAATGGCCGAGCGAACCGGCGTGCTTGTTACTGCTCCGCTGCCCCGGTGCCTGTCTCGCTGGGCGCTCGGAGCGCCGATTTAATCCTCGAACCGCGGAACGATCACAGCGGACGGGCGTCAGTCGTTCATCGCCCCGAGGCCGGGGGCGCTTCCCCCGACCGGCGCCGGCCCCGCCGACGCTCCCCAGATGACGCCCGGCCTCTGCCCGGGCGGGAGATGATCCATGTCCAGATCCAAGAATGACCTTCCCGATCCGCTGATTCTCGCCGCCGCGGGCGCGGGCATCGCCGTGCTCGCAACCGGCGCGGCGCTCTGGCAGCGCCGTCGGCACCGCGAGAACCGAGGGCAGGAAGAAACAATCGCGACCGACGCGCCGCATTGGACGCTCGACAAAACCTCCTCCCGCGCAATGTTCGGCAAGTCGGTGCTGATCAATCGCCCCCGCGCCGAGCTCTACGCGGCATGGATGCCCGAACGCTTTCCCGAGTTCATGGAGAATGTGGTCGCGGTCGACGACCTCGGCGACGATGTCTCGCAGTGGACGATCAAGGCGCCCGCCGGGCGCGAGGTGACACTGGTCAACCGCATCACCGAGCGCGTCGAGGATGAATCCATCTATTGGCAGAGCACGCCAGCCTCCGACATCGCGAACAGCGGCGAGGTGCGCTTCACCGACGCGCCGGCGGGGCGAGGCACCTATGTCAGCCTGATCATCGCCTATGACCCGCCCGCCGGGAAGGTCGGGCGCCTCGCCGCCAAGCTCCTTCAGCGCGAGCCCGAAGTGCAGGCGCGGCGCGACCTTCACCGTTTCAAGCAGCTCATGGAAACCGGCGAAGTGACGACCAATGCCTCGCCCTCCGCGCGAGGCGCCGAGAGCCCTGCCGAGCCGCACATCTGAACGCCGAACCGCAGCACAATCACATCAAGGAGAAGGCCATGCGCGCCGTGACCTGGCAGGGACGCCACAAGATCAGTGTCGAAACCGTTCCCGATCCCGAAATCGTCAACCCGCGCGATGCGATCATCCGCGTGACCTCTACCGCGATCTGCGGCTCGGACCTTCATCTTTACGACGGCTATATTCCGGGCATGCGCGCGGGCGATATCGTCGGCCACGAATTCATGGGTGAAGTGGTCGAGACCGGCGCATCCTCGACGCTGCATCGGGGCCAGCGCGTCGTCGTGCCTTTCACGATCAGCTGCGGGCAATGCTTCTTCTGCGAGAAGCAGCAATATAGCGCCTGCGACAACAGCAACCCGTCCGAGACGCGCGATGTATCCGAGCTGATGATGGGTCATGCGATGGGCGGGGCGTTCGGATATGCGCATCTCACCGGCGGCTACGCCGGCGGGCAGGCCGAATATGTCCGCATTCCCTATTCGGATGTCGGGCCGGTGGTCATTCCCGACGGCCTTGCCGACGACGACGTGCTCTTCCTCTCGGACATATTGCCGACGGGTTGGCAGGCGGCGGTCAACGCCGACATCGAGCCCGGCGACACCGTCGCGGTGTGGGGCTGCGGCCCCGTCGGCCTGTTCACGATCCAGTCGGCGCTGCTGCTCGGCGCCGGGCGCGTGATCGCGATCGATCACTTTCCGACGCGCCTCGCGCTCGCGAAGAAATATGGTGCAGAGATCCTCGACTATACGAAGGTCGATGTCCGCGAGGCGCTCGCCGAAATGACCGGCGGCATCGGGCCTGACGCCTGCATCGACTGCGTCGGCATGGAGAGCCACGGGTTCACGGTCGACAACATCCTCGACCAGGTGAAGGTCAAGCTGCTCTCGTCCACCGAGCGCATCCACGCCTTGCGCCAAGCGATCCTTGCGTGCCGCAAGGGCGGCCGCCTTTCGATTCCCGGGGTTTACGGCGGTTTCGCCGACAAATTCCCGCTGGGCGAGCTCATGGAGAAGGGCCTCACCGTCAAGAGCGGACAGACGCATGTCCAGCGCTATTCGGGCGAGCTTCTCGATATGATCCAGGCCGGCAAGTTCGATACCGTCTCGCTCATCTCGCATCACGCATCGCTCGAGGACGCCGCCGACATGTACCGGCATTGGCACGACGAGCAGGACCTCTACACGAAGATCGTCCTGAAACCCGGCCTCAAGAAAGGGGACATCTCGGCCCGGCAGGAGCTGCAACATGCCTGATCGCAAACTCGCTGTCGTCACCGGTGCCTCGAGCGGCATCGGCCGCGAGATCGCCATACTCGCTGCGAAGGATGGTTACGACCTCATCGTCGCGGCCGACGAGCCGCTCGTCGATGCTGCCGCAGGTCTTCTCGCAAAGGGCGTCGAGGTTGAGACGGTCGAAGCCGATCTGGCGACCGCTGCCGGGGTCGAACGCCTTCTCGCCGCTGCGGGCGGCAGGCCGATCGACATTCTCGTCGCGAACGCAGGTCACGGCCTCGGTCGCGGTTTTCTAGACCAGCCCGTCGACGCGTGGCGTCACGTCATCGACACCAATATCACCGGCACGCTGCTGCTGCTCCAGCCGGTCCTGAAGGCGATGGTCGCGCGCGGCGAAGGCAAGATACTGATCACCGGCTCGATCGCCGGTCATCTCGCCGGCTCTTTTCAGGCGGTGTATAACGGCACCAAGGCCTTCGTCGACAGTTTCGCCGCGGCGATCGGCAACGAATTGAAGGACAGCGGCGTCACCATCACCTGTCTCAAACCCGGCGCGACCGAGACGCGCTTTTTCGAGCGGGCCGGCATGCTCGACACGAAGGTCGGGCAATCGGAAAAGGACGATCCCGCCGATGTGGCGAAAACCGGATGGGATGCGCTCCTCGCAGGAGAGCATGCGGTCGTTCACGGGCTCAAGAACAAGGCGCAGGTCCTGGCCTCGGGCGCTCTCAGCGAAGCGGCGACAGCCGAGATGCACCGGAAACTGGCCGAGCCGGGGTCGGGGAAGCAAGACTGATCTGGCCGATCCGGCCCCATTTGTTGAAGAGGAGACGATCATGAACAATCGCAATGACAGCAGGGGTGGAGCCTCCGCCAGCGATGGCTCGCTGCCGCAAGAACCTGTGGAACGCCGCGAGAATGTCGGGACGACGACGCCCGAGCGCTATCCCGCCGGCGAGCGCGAGGCCGGCGACGTGTCGGGGGCCGCCAACCGCGGCCATCGGCGCAGCACCGGCAGCGGCCCGGTCAGCGGAAGCGGCGCGGGTGCCGGCGGCAAAGGCAATGCCGAGGATTATGACAGCGATCCGCAAGGCGGCGGCGGGCGCGCTGCCGAACCCGATACGCCCCCGCCCGGCAAGGGAGCGGACGCGCCGGTTGGCGGGAGCCGTTAGGCCCTCGCGGCGGTCGGGCGGCGCGGCGCAATCGCTCTGGCAGCGCCGTACCCGGCCGTTCACTCGATCCGGTAGTCGATCGGCTTGAAGCTGCCGCCGCAGCTGTCGTAGGCCGAGCAGGCGGTGAGCCCGACGATCAGGTCGTCGAGCGCGCGAAGCCGTATGAAGTCACCGGCCTTCGTCGTCGGCGGAAGGACGCGGATCTTGCCGTCGCTGCCGACCGGCACATTCATGAACAGGTTGAACGCGACGGGAATGGCGTCGGCAGCAATCCCATATGGCTCGAGCGCTTCGGCCAGATTGCCGAAGCAGCCGCGGTGAACGGGCTTGTCGGCGTAGAAATGGCGAAAGGTCGCCTCGCTGCACGGCGTCAGCAGAAAATCATGCACCCCGCAGCTATCCTCGACGATCTCGAGCAGCGCGTTTGACCGGTTCGACCACAAGCGGTTGCCGGTCGTCAGCCGGATCGTCTCTTCATAGTCGAACGTCCGCCCGTTCGAGATCGCTTCGCGGGGATCCGCCGCACGAAACGCAAGAAGGTCGCCGACCTGGCCGCCCTCGGGGTCGGTCACGCAGAGAATCTTGTCCTTGGGAAGCGTGAAGGCGACGCCGCTGCGGGGCGCGATCCGGTCGGTCATGAATGCTCCTGAACTGAGAAGGTGCGGCGGGAATGAACTAAGATGTCATGAAGCGGTTGCCGGGAGGAGGACGAAATGCGGCGAGCGAAAGCCGCCGCGCTAATCGCGCGGCGGCTTTGAACGCCGGTTCCGAGCCTCTGTCAGGGGGCCAGCTTGCCGAGTTCGGCTCGGTGCGCTTCCACCACCGGCACAATCTCTGCTGCCGCCTGCTTGAGTGCGACCGCCTCGCCCGAGGCAGCATAGCCTTGGTGCAGCGCCAGTGCCGCACCATGCGCGGTCTTCTGGTGGTCGAGATAGATTTTGTCGATGCCCGCGGCATCGGCGGCCTTGATGTCCGCCAGCATCTTCTCCTGGTCGGGAGCAAGTGTCGGTGCCGGCGCCTGGACCCCGGCGCTCGCGGCGGCCGCCTTCACTTTCGCGGTCGATTTTCCGTGATTGTCGATCATCATCTCGGCAAAGGCCCTGACCTTTGCATCTTTCGATTTGGCGAGCAGGGCTTTCGACGATTCGATCTCCCAGAGGTCGCCGGCACCCGCCTGCGCGATATAATCGGCCGTGCTGACTGCTTGCGCCGGCGTTGCGGCGGCCGGACCGGGCTCGGGTGCCACAACGGCCGTGTCAGCAGACGCGGCGGCTTGCTCCTCGTCGCGCGTATCGGGTCCGCCGCATCCCGCGACGATCGCGGTGATCGCCGCGGCTCCAATCCATGTCTTCATCTCGTCTCTCCTCAAATGATCTTCTGCGCTTCGGCCTCCCGGCTTTTCCGCATGCAAGACCGGGCCGCGGCGCGCGCGGCCCGGTCTTTCACCCGGAAAGCGGGGGCGAAGGTCAGCTGCGCTGTTTGCCCTGATCCTTGCTTCCCGACTGCTTGTCGGCTCCCGACTGGCTCTTGCCGCCGTCCTGCTGCTGCTGGCTGCCCTTGCCGGACGAGCTGCCCTGCTGCTTGCCGTCTTTCTTGTCATTCTGTGCCATGACGCATCCTTTCCATGCGGCCCGAGGCGGGCCAATATGGAAACCCCGCGCTTGTCCGGCTTGTTGCGTGAAAGAGGAGCCGGGTTGATCGAAGTTATACGCTTTTGGCGTGCCGCAACGGTCCGGGGCGCCGTGCGCGTTCCGGCCGCCTTTCGCGACGGCGCGGGCGCCTGGCGTTGGGTGAGGCGGGCAGGCGCGTTCGGCGCTTCGCCGGACTTATCATGCGTGCGGGAGGGCGGCGGCGCGTCGCCGGTGCGGCCAAAAAGGGCCCGGCGCGCGGCGCGGCTCGCGGTCGCCTGACGCACCTTCAACCGAGGCAGGCGACGATCGCCTCGATCACCGCGATCGTCTCCCTGGGGTCGCGCACGCGCACCGTGTCGAGCCCGAGCAGCTTCGCCGGATAGTCGTTGCCGCCCGGAAAGATCGCGTCGCCGATGAAGATCATGTCGCCGAGCGCGATTCCGCTCTCGGCGCTCAGCTTCTTTAGTCCATAGCCCTTGTCGACGCCCTCGCGCGTGACGTCGATCGAAGTCGCGCCGCCCATGTTGATCGACAGGCCCGGGAGCCGCTCGCCGAGATCCGCCTGGATGATCCGCCGCTTCGCGAAGTCGGGATCCCAGACTTCCTTGGCGGCGATCGGCGCCTGCTGGCCGAGCGCCGAGAAAGTGATCTGGCTGCCGCGGTCCTCGATGCGATCGCCCCAGACTTCCTCGGGAACGAACCTCGTCGCCTCGAGCGACGCGTCGAAGGCGGCGAGGATGCGCGCCTTTTCCTCGTCGCTGAACAGCTCGGCATAAAGCGGCGTCCAGCCGCCGCCGCGGTGGACGAAAAGCTTCGTGCCCGTCGTCGGCATCAGCCAGAGCCGGCCCCGATCGGCGTCTGCCGGAAGTCGGCTCGCGACCTGCTTGTCGAATTGCGGCCAGTCGCCGCCCGAAATCACCGCGACCTCGGCGACGCCCAGGAGCGTCGCGATCGCCGTGCCCATCTCGGGGGCGAGCGGCTGCTTGCTTTCCGCCAGGGTTCCATCGAGATCGAAGGCGACGAGTTTCTTCATGATTGTCTCCTCTGTTCGCTGTCGCCGACGCTGAGCCGACAAAGCATCCCAATCGCCTGAAGCCTCTCGAAGTTCCTGCGGGCACCTCGCCCCGACCTACCTCCCAGGCAAAATGTCAAAGGCGGGGCGAGAGCACGGCGGGAGCGGGCGTGGCGGGGACGGGTGGCGGGCCGTCGTTGTCGGCATGCCGCGGCCGCGGCAAGGTCGGGGCCGGTCGCTGGGCGACCCGCGAGCCTAACGCAACGAGTTCGGCTTTGGAGGCGTTAGCGTCTCGATGACGAGGAAGACCATTCGATGACCCCGCGCTGGCCTTCGGTGCTCTGGGTGGTTCGCCACGGCCAAAGCGCGGGCAATGTCGCGCGCGATGCCGCCGACGCGGCGGGTGACCTGCGCATTGCGCTCGACCACCGCGATGTCGATGTGCCCCTCTCCGCGCTGGGCGAGCAACAGGCACAGGCGCTCGGCGCCTGGTTCGCAGCGGGCGAAGAAGACGGCCGCCCCGAGATCATGCTCGCCTCGCCCTATGTCCGGGCCGTGCAGACCGCCGAAATCTTTCGCGGCGCAGGAGGCTGCGCGGCCGACGAGAAAATCTGCATCGACGAGCGGCTGCGCGAGAAGGAGTTCGGCATCCTCGACGGCCTCACGCGCCGAGGCATCGAGGCGGCGCATCCCGATCAGGCCGAATTCCGGCTGGCGCTTGGCAAATTCTATCACCGCCCGCCGGGCGGTGAGAGCTGGTGCGATGTGATCCTGCGCCTCCGCTCGCTCCTCGACACGGTCTCGCTCCACTATGGCGGGCTGCGCGTGATGATCGTCGCGCACCAGGTGGTCGTCCTTTGCCTGCGCACCATCATCGAAAATCTGGGAGAGGCCGAGATATTGGCAATCGACAGCGAGGGCGACGTCGCCAATTGCGCGATCACCGAATATCGTTTCGACGCGGACGTGGGCCGCGACGGCAACCTCGTCCTGTCGCGCTACAATGTGACTGCGCCAATGGAGGGCGAAGTCCCGGTCACCCGCGAACCCGATGCGATGGTGGCCGCGCGTGGCTGAGGCAACCCCGCTCGACACCACCTGGCTCAAGGCGCATCCGCTTCCCGATCATCATGACAATGTCGACAAGAACGGCCGCGGCCGGGTGCTCGTGATCGGCGGTTGCCGCCGGGTGCCAGGCGGCATGCTGCTCACCGCCGAGGCGGCGTTCCGCGCCGGGGCGGGCAAGGTGACGATCGCGACGATCGCCTCGGCGGCGATCCCGATCGGCATCGCCTTTCCGGCCTGCGCCGTCGTCGCGCTCCCCGAAACCGAAGCGGGCGAGATTGCGCCCGAGGCGGCCGAACTGCTGCTCGCCGAGGTGGCGCTGCACGACGCCGTCGTCTTCGGGCCCGCGATGATCGACGCCGACATCGTCCGGACCTTGCTCGAAGCCCTGCTGCCGGCGCTGCCCGAGGACATCTTCCTCCTCCTCGACGCCGTCGCGCTGCGCGCAGCGGCCGCACATTCGGATGCGATCCGGCCGCGCGCCGCGCACACAATCCTCACCCCGCACGAAGGCGAACTTGCCGCGATGCTCGATGTAGCGAAAGAGGAGGTCGCAAGCGACCCGCTCGCGTCGCTCGGCAAGGCGGCCGACCGCTTCGGCGCGGCGGTGATGGTCAAGGGCGCGACGAGCCATCTCATCGCCGAGGGGAGCTGCCTGGCTTATGCGGGCGGCGGGCTCGGCCTTGCCGTCAGCGGCTCGGGCGACGTGCTGGCGGGCCTCATCGCCGGGCTCGGCGCGCAAGGCCTCTCGCCCCTGCAGGCGTCCGCCTGGGGCATCTGGCTGCACGGCGAAGCGGGGCGGCGGCTCGGCGAAACCATGGGGCCGCTCGGCTATCTTGCGCGCGAGCTGCTGCCGCTCGTCCCGGGGCTGATGCGCGGTGTCTGAGCTCGATCGCCTCGACCCCGATCTCCTGCTGCCGATCGCGGGGGCGGTCATCGCCGGCGCGATTATCGGCGGCGAGCGCGAATATCGCGCGAGCCCGGCGGGTCTGCGCACCCATATCCTCGTCGCGCTGTCCTGCTGTCTCCTCATGCTGTCGGCCGTTCACCAGATGGAATGGCTCACCGACACGCCGACCGAGGTCGTGCGCATCGATCCCGTGCGCATGGCGCATGGCGTGCTCACCGGGATCGGCTTCCTGTGCGGGGGCGTGATCTTTCGCGAGGGGCTCAATGTCCGCGGGCTCACCACCGCTGCATCGCTCTGGATGACCGCGACACTCGGCATCCTGTTCGGGGTCGGCTTCTACGAACTCGCCATCTTCGGCGGCGTCGCGACCTTCCTCGTGCTCGCTGCCGTCACCTGGACCGAGCGCCACGCGCCGCAGCGGCGCATCGCGCATATCACGCTCGACTATCGGGCGGGAACGAGCATCGCCTCGGCCGAGGTCATCGCCCTGCTCGGCGAACATGGCCTCAAGGCGATCACCGTCGAACAGCGCCGCGCCGGCGGCGCGCCCGGTTTTACCGCCATCGCCGCAGGCTATGGCGAGGAATGTGCCGATGCGCTGGCGGCGGCGCTCAGCGAGGACGATCGCATCGCCGCCTTTGACATCAGGCCGCAGCAGGGATGAAGGGTGGGGCCGGAACGGGCGCGGGCATGCCCGCTGGCCGCGACCCTTCGGGCGAGCCCGCTTATGATGCGCTCGTCATCGGCGCGGGACCCGGAGGGCTCACCGCCGCTCTCTACCTTGCGCGCTATCGCCGCCGCACCCTCGTGCTCCACGACGGACGCTCGCGCGCGCTTGGCGCGCCGATGGCCTGGAACGTGCCCGGATTTCCCGACGGAATATCGGGAGCCGATCTCGTCGCGCGGCTCACCGATCAGGCAGAGAGATACGGTGCCGAAATCGAATTGGCGCGCGTCGACTGTCTGTCCGCAGGCGCCGGCGGTGCCCCCTTCGCGGCGCGGCTCGAGGACGGCCGCCGCCTGTCGGCGCGCGGGCTCATTCTCGCGACCGGCGTCATCACCAACGAGGCGGTGCTCGATAGCGGCGACCATGACGCCGCCGTCCGGAGCGGCGCGCTGCGCTACTGCCCGATCTGCGACGGATTTGAGCATCGCGGGCGCAAGATCGCCGTACTCGGGTCGGACCTTCATGGCGCCGCCGAGGCGATGTTCCTGAGGCAATATACCGACGATGTGACCCTCATCCCCAAGTGGCAGGTCGAGCTCACGCCCGCGCAGCGTGCCGAACTCGCGGCCAGCGACGTGCGGATCGAGGAGCGGCAGCTGCTTCGCCTCGCGCACCGGGACAGACGCATAGCGGTGCAGCTGGAGGGTGCAGAGGACGCGCTTTTCTTCGACACCCTCTATCCGGCGCTCGGGTCCGAACCGCGCAGCGAATTGCTGGCGGGGCTCGGTCTCCAAGGCGACGCCAATCGCTGCCTGCCGGCCGATGCCTTTGCCGAGCCCTTGATGCCCGGCGTCTACGGCGCCGGCGATGTTCTCGCCGGGCTCGACCAGATCAGCACCGCGACGGGCCATGGCGCGGCGGCTGCGACGCGGCTTCACAACTGGCTGCGCCGTGTCGAAGGGCATGTAATGGCGGACCAGCACTGAAAGGCAAGGGGCAGGCTATCGTTTCGACGGATGCACGAAAGCTGCTCGGCCGGGCGCGTTCGGCCCACATAGTCGTTCGGCAAAACCGGCCTCGATGACCTGGTGACGCGACGGGCAGATGGGGCCCAGCCCGCCGCAGCGCGTGCAGGATTGATCTCGATCATCACGATTTTCGCGCCTTGGGGTCCCAAATCTGCTATGCAGAAGTGGCTGAGTCCCACCCTCGTCGGCGTCTCTTGCGGCTGCCTCATTTTGCAGCCCGCCCTTTACATGAGGCCTGCCGATCATTGGGTGCTGAGAGCAGGGTCGCGCTTGCTCCGGAACAGGAATGGAGCATGTCATGCGCCTTTTTCATCTTCTTTTTCATGGCGAGGATGCGCGCGAGCCGCGCCGCGTCGAATTTCGCGCCCCCGACGCCTATCAGGCCTTCCAGTTCGCGCTCAACGATCGCGGCAGTGCCGAGGTCGAACTATGGGACGGCGAGCAGCTTCTCGTTCGCATGAGCAAGACCGAAGCCAATCTCTGGAAACTGCACGGCCTCCCCCCATCCCAAGGCACCGCGGGGTCCTCTGCTCAGTCAGGGGCGGCCGCCGCCTGACCCGCGCTGCGGAGGTGACGGGCGCGCGATGGACGCGTGACAGGTGGATGACGCCCGCTTGCCCGCCTCAGGCGGGCCGGCCGTCTTGCCCGGCGCAGAGGCCGAGGCATGCATCGACGAGCGCGCTCATCAGCACGGGTTTCGAGAAGAAGAAGCTGCCCTCGACCTGTCGATCGGCAAGCGGCACATTGGCCGAGGCATAGACGACGCCGCCGCCCGGATGAAGCGCGCGATAGGCTTCCGCGAGGCTCCATCCGTCGAGAGCGCCGGCAAGCCGGATATCGGTCACGAGAATATGCGGTCGCTCCTCGCCGATCAGGAGCAGTGCGTCCTCGGCGGTTTCGACCTCGCGAACCGCGAACCCGGCTGCCTCGAGCGCCTCGACGATGTCGATGCGGACGAGCCATTCGTCTTCGGCGACGATGGCCGTGCAGAGAGGGGCGGGGGACGGGTTTGGCACGCTGATGACTTTCGCCCTGAAACATGGATCGAAGTTGAGAGGTCGCTCGGCGTCACGGCTGGGCGCATGGCAGTCTCGGCGGAACGCATCAACCACTCAAGGGTTTCTTTGCGATAGCGAATCCCCTTTCGGGAACGCAGGGGCCATCGGAGGGGCAGAGACCATGCCATATGCGTGAGATGCTGATCGAGGACGAAGCGGCTCAAGGGGGCTTAGCCGTGCGCGAAAGTGCTGCGCACCTCGCGGCGCTTGTCGACGGGTCGGACGATGCGATCGTCAGCAAGACGCTCGATGGTATCATCACCAGCTGGAATCCCGCGGCCGAACGCATGTTCGGCTATTGTGCCGACGAGATCGTCGGCCGCTCGATCATCACCCTCATCCCCGAGGAACGCCGCAGCGAAGAAACCGCGATCATCGAGCGCATTCGCGCCGGCGAGCGCGTTCCGCCTTTCGAGACGGCGCGGCGGCGCAAGGACGGCAGTCTCGTCGATCTCTCGATCACCGTGTCGCCGGTGCGCCGCGCCGACGGCACGATCATCGGCGCCTCGAAGATCGCGCGCCACATTTCGGAACGAAAGGCGGTCGAGGCGCAGCTCGCCAGCCAGGCCGAGCGGCTGACCCACCTCAATCGCGCCGCCCTCCTCGTCTCGCAGGATCTCGACCTCGAACGGATCGTCCAGGCGGTGACCGATATCGCGACCGAGCTCAGCGGTGCGCGCTTCGGCGCCTTCTTTTACAATGTGCTGGGCGACGAGGGCGAAAGCTATCTGCTCTTCTCGCTCTCCGGCGCGCCGCGCGAGGCGTTCGAGCGCTTCGGCATGCCGCGCAATACCGCCGTCTTCGACCCGACGTTCCGCGGAGCGGGGACGATCCGGTCCGACGATATCCGCAAGGATCCGCGCTACGGCCTGAGCGCGCCGCACCACGGCATGCCAGAAGGGCATCTGCCCGTCGTGAGCTATCTCGCGGTTCCCGTGATGTCGCGCTCGGGCGCGGTGCTCGGCGGTCTTTTCTTTGGCCATGACGAGCCCGCCATGTTCAATGCCGAGGTCGAGGAGCTTGTCGAGGCCGTGGCTGCGCAGGCTGCGGTGGCGATGGACAACGCCCATCTTCACGAGGCGGCGCGCGTCGAGATCGCGGCGCGCGTGAGGGCCGAAGAGGAGCTCCAGCTCACCCTCGCCGAAATGCGCCACCGGGTGAAGAACACGCTCGCGATGGTCCAGGCGATTGCCGCACAGACGTTTCGCGAGACGCCGGCTACTGAGCGCGAGTCGTTCGAGGCGCGCGTCCGCGCCCTCTCCGACGCGCACGACCTCCTCACCGAACGCCACTGGGGCACCGTGTCGGCCGGCGAAATGATCGAGCGCGCGCTCCACGCCTTCGACAAGATGAAGCCGGGCCGCATCAGCCTCGCGGGGCCGGACGCCGAGGTGCCGGCGTCGAGGGCGCTGCTCGCGGCGATGGCGCTGCACGAACTCGGGACCAATGCGGTCAAATATGGGGCGCTGTCGGGCGATGCCGGCACGGTCGCGGTCGAGTGGGACATGGTGAACGAGAACGGTCGGGATCGGCTCCGCCTGCGCTGGAGCGAGCAGGCCGGTCCCCCCGTCGCGCCTCCCGCGCGCACGGGCTTCGGCACGCGAATGCTCGAACGGGCGCTCCGCGGGCAGGGCGGCAGCGCCGCGATCGAGTTCCGGCCCGAGGGTGTTTGCTGCACCCTTGAGCTTCCTGCATGACCAGCATCGCGGGCGCGGCGGGATCGCGCGAGGTTCGCGCGGTTCGTGGGTCGAGGATCGAAGGTGCGGGCCGAGGGTCGATGGTCGAAGGGAGCGGTTCGCAGGTGGGCGTCTCAAGCCTTGCTCGTGGCTGGCGAGTCGGGCGCGGCTCGGTTAAGGCGTAGCCATGGCGGGAATCGGATCACGCATCGACGAGTCGGGGACGCTGCTGCGGGTGGCAGGCGGCTTTGCGCTTCGCCGCGATCTCGGCGGCCGCTGGCGGCTCGACCTTCGCCGCACCCCCGTCGATCATGTCGAGAAGCGCGTGCGCATCACGGGCACGCTCGTCGGCGAGGATCTTGTCGAGGTCGACGGCGTCGCCCCGGAAGGCGCCGTAGCGCCCGGTGGTGCTCTTCCGGACAGCGGCTTGCCGCTCGAAGCATAGTCGCGCCGCTTCCGGCCCAAGCTGCGTGGGGACAGGCTTGCAAAGCCGGATGTCCGCCTACGTCCGCATGCCTCTCAATTTTGTTCGGCTGAAGCCGCGGAACAAAGTGGCGTAATGCCGGTTCGAGCTGCATGACCCAGACCATCGCCACCCCCGCACCCGCTGCCGATCCGGCGCGTATCGTCGTCCTTCTCTGTGCGCTGGCGCAGATCGGAGCTGCCCTTTTGCCGGTGATGGGGATCGGCACGCCGGTCGGCGAGCGTTCGGACGCCGTGCAGACGCTGATAACACCCGCGGGCTGGGCCTTCTCGATCTGGGGCGCGCTTTATCTCGGATCGCTGGTTTTTGCGCTTCTCCAGTTCACCGCTGCGGGGCGCGATAGCGCGTTGTTCGCTGCGCTGCGCTGGTCGGCGGCCGGGGCCTTCCTCGGCAACGCGCTCTGGGCCACCTGGGTGCAGCTCGGCGACATCGACGCGGTATCGACCCTCATCATTTTCGGCTCGCTCGTCTCGATCCTTATCGCCTATCGCCGTATCGCCACCTGGACCGCGTCCTTCTCGGTGGCCGAGCGCTGGGGCGCCATCCTGCCGCTGTCGGCGCTCGCTTCCTGGTTGACCGCAGCCTCGATCGTCAATGTCGCCGCCACGTTGCGCTATTATGGCGTCGACGCTCTGCCCGATGTCGCGCCGCTCATCTCCGCCGCGATTATCGTCGTCGGCGGTCTGATCGCGGCCGCGGCCCTTGCGCGGGGCAAGGGCAATCCGCCTTTCGCGCTCGTCTTCCTTTGGGCGCTGGCAGCGATCATCGCAGCCGGCGGGCAGGAGGCGGCTGCCGTCGCGGTGGCGGCAGCGATCGCGGCGATCCTCGTGCTGATCGGAATTTCGCTGGGCTGGCGCGACGGCGGCGCGCACCATTGGTCCGGCTCGAGATCGTAAATCTGTCCCGGGGGCGCTTGAGCATCTTCGCCGCAGTCGGTTTGATTTCGACCTTTTCCGAGGTTCAGCGCCCGATCGGCGCCTTCTTACGGCGAGGGGCACCGGGCGTCGCCGCGTCCCTGCGGCCAGCCGCGATCCCGACCCGCGCTTGAGGCGTCTGCCGGGGCGCGGCCCCGGCGCAACGGGCTTCGCCCGTCCTCCACTGCCGTTGCGGCCCTCCGGGTGCGCCGGTGCCTGGCGGCGCCCGGCTGCCTTTCTGCGCCGCGGGACGGGCTCGCGGGCAACGGCAGGAGACACATCATGGGCGCCATCGGCTTCGTCAGCGGCACGATCGAGAAGGGCTTTGTCGGCGAACTTCGCACCCTCTCGATCCGGGTGCCGATCGAAATTCGCATCAACCGCGGCAAGGGGAGCGAGGTGCAGCCCGACTACCGCGTCTATGCCGACGACGTCGAGATCGGCGCGGGATGGGTGCGCCTCGCAGCTGTGTCCGAGCGGCGCTACGTGTCGCTCGCGCTCGAAGCCCCCGAGTTCGGTCAGCGGCGCCTTTATGCGAACCTTGCTCGCGCGGCAGGGCAGGACAATCCCGATGCTTATGCGCTGCTCTGGAACCCCGCCGACTGACTGCGTTCGACAAACATGCGGCTTATCCTCGCACTGGCTGCAATAGCTGGTGCGCGGGAGCCGCCGCCTTGATAGGGTGACGACGATGAAGAGCGATATCGACCATCTTCCCCCGCACAAGCAGCGCGAACTCGAGCGCGTCGTCGAGATCGTTTTCGAGGAATTCGAGGATGCGCTGGCGCTCGCGACGCAGGGCTGGAAGAAGAAGGGCCGCATCTCGAAGATCATTCTCTACGGCAGCTATGCTCGCGGCGGCTGGGTCGACGAGCCGCACACCGCCAAGGGCTATCAGTCGGACTATGACCTGCTGATCATCGTCAACGACAAGCGGCTGACCGATCGCGCCGACTATTGGTCTAAGCTCGACGACCGCCTCATTCGCGAGCTGTCGGTAACGAAGACGCTGCGGACGCCGGTGAATTTCATCGTGCACAGTCTCGATGAAGTGAACTCCGGGCTGTCGCAGGGCCGCTATTTCTTCATGGACGTCGCGCGCGACGGGATCGCGCTGTACGAAGCCGAGGACAGTGAGCTTGCCGAGCCACAGCCGAAGACGCCGCATGCGGCGCTGGAGATGGCGCGGGAATATTTTGACGAGTGGTTTCATAGTGCCGGGCGCTTCAAACGCGCGTCGGAATTTTTGATCTCGGAGCGCGGTCTAAAGGAGGCGGCTTTCAACCTGCATCAGGCCACCGAACGTTATTACAACTGCGCGCTTCTGGTCTGTTCGTTCTATTCACCGCACGTCCACAACCTTGCGTTTCTAAGAACGCAGGCCGAGCGGATCGATCCCCGGCTAGCAGAAGCGTGGCCGCGAGAGGCGAAGATCGATCGTTCACGTTTTGAGAAGCTCAAGGAAGCTTACATCAAGGCGCGCTACTCGAAGCATTATCGCATTTCCGAGGATGAGCTTTCCTGGCTCGGCGAACGCGTCAGAGAACTGGCAAAGGTGGTGGAATCGGTTTGCGCCGAGCGGATCGCTCTGCTGGAATCCACTGCAAAACAGGCAGGCTGATAGGGCTCGACCGTTCGCTTATTTGCCGCGGAACCGTTTGAATTTTTCTCGGGCTTCGGCGGTTTCGACTGCGATACTTGCGTTCTGGCACTCATCGCCGCGGTGAGTATCGTCCTCACAAGCAGCGACGATATCCCGCGCTTCCTCCAGATGGCTCTCGAAATACTGCAGACTGCGCGGCTCGCTTCGTCCGCACGCCGCCAAGGTGACGGCAATCGCCAAGGTCATGATCGCACGCAAATCGCCACTCCTGCTGAACCTCCGTGGCCCAACTTAGCGTCGCAGCTTATAAGTGCGAGGTCGTCGACCAGAGATGCATCCAAACTGAGAGCATCTCTCAGGCGGCTTTGCGCCTCTGATCGGTCGTTCAGACAGTTCGAAGGTGCTCTCAAAAGCTGCCGTCCGATAACGCAGCGGCTACCGGGTAGTTAGTGAGCGTTTGGTCAGCCTCAACCACAATTCATTTGGGGCGGCAGCGTGTCTGAAGCGCTGGGTCGATCTTGGTTGGTGGCTCGGAAACTGGATTGGACGAAATTGCTGCTCTCGAAACGTCGTTGGAGGAACCACCGCTTGCTATATGCTCGCCCAGATAGTCGACGCGGGCAGACCGCGTAGGAATGGAAGATGGAAGGATTTATCGTGGCGAGCAGTGCGAACGCGCGGGAATTTCTTGATTATTACCTCGGCCTTGATGGTGACCCTGAGTTCGCGGTGCTCCTCGAAGGCCCGTGGGGGTCCGGCAAGAGCCACTTCGTCGAAACCTATTTTCGCGACCGCTTGGCGGAAGTGAGGAAAAAGGACGCGGAAGCCAAGGATCCGCTGATCCATGTGTCGCTGTTCGGCGTCCGCGAACTGTCTGACATCACGACCCAGATGTTCGAGAAAGCTCATCCGATCCTTGGTGGCAAGGCAGTAAAGCTGATCAACAGCGTCGGGTCCAAGCTCGGCGGGCTGGTCGGCCTGAGCCTCGACCCGAAGGAAAATGCTGCGCTGCTCGAAAGCATGTCACTCAACCTCAAAGACCGGATCCTGGTGTTTGACGATCTCGAACGCTCGCCGCTGCCGCTTGTAGAGGTGATGGGTTTCATCAATCGTTTCGTCGAGCACGACAAGCTCAGGGTGATCGTCGTCGCGAGCGAGGACGACATCCCTGAAGGACAGAAAGAAGAATATAAGGGGCGGAAGGAAAAGCTGGTCGGTAAGACCATCAAGGTCGGCTCCGATCCCGGCGAGGTGCTTGATGTTTTCACAAAACGGCTGAAGACGCCCGCGGTGCTGAAGGCGATCGCCGACAACCGCGAGCGACTTCTCACCACATTCGCCGCCTCTGGCCGCCCGAATTTCCGCAGCCTGCGTGCTGTGCTCCTGGATTATGAGCGCATTATAACCTTGGTAGACCCTCGGCTGCGCGCCAGCGAAGATGCCATGGGCCAACTTCTGCTGAACATGGTAGCTCTTGGGGTCGAATTCCGCAGCAATACGCTCGACGATAAGGCGCTGCGCAATCTTCAGACTGACATCCGGCTGCGACTGAAACTTGGGGCCAGTTCCAAACTCGATAGCGATACACAGAAGCGGGCGTCGGACCTACGCACACGCTATGACCATGTCGCGTTCAACGATCCGATCATCCGCCCTGATCATCTTGCCGACCTCTTTACCAGCGGCACCGTCGATCTCGGTGCGGTCAACGAGCATATTGCGCAGCATCCCACTGTCGTAGGCAATGCCGAAGTGCCGGCGTGGCGGTTCATGTGGAGCTGGTACGATCATCCCGCGAGCGATTATCAGACTGCTCGGGCACGCTTCGCCGACGACCTTGCCAAGCGGAAGATCACGCACCCCGGGCAAATCCTGCACGCCGCCGGTAGCACAATGCGGCTTAAGAAATATGGCGACGACCTGCTCGGCGGCCGCACCGTGAAGAACTATTTCACCGAATATCTGGCCGACCTCGAAGCGGCTGGTACACTCGAGGTAGCTCCCGATCTGTTCGGGCACGCTGCAGGCTCCTACGCGGGCTTGGTCTATAATGAGGCGGACACGCCAGAATTCGGCCCGATACGCGCACTCGTGAAGGTTGCAGCGCAGCGCGCGCTCGAACGGACGATGACGACCAGCGCGCCGACTCTGCTAAAGCGACTGCAGGACGACCCCGAAGGCGCGCAGATGCTGCACGAATGGGGTCTGGAGAACGGCAATTACGGCGGCGTCGCGATCCTTCACAATATCGCGGTCGCTGACTTTGCCGATCTCGCGTTGATCGACGGAAAGCCTAACGACCGGCTGATGGCGGCACTTAACGAACGACACCAGCAAGGCTATGATGCTGCGCTGGACCCGGAGCTTCCTTGGCTCGAGCAGTTGCGCGCCGAGTTGATGAGGCGCGCGGCGACGCTGTCTCCGCCCTATCGCGAATTTTCCCAAATGCGTCTCGGCTATTGGTTCCGGGACCATGACAAACAGATCGCCGCCTATCGGGCGAAACTTAGGCCGGTACGCAAGCCGCGCGCGACGAAGGCTGGTTCGGGCGCACCGGCTGCTAAGACTAATGGTAAACCACTCCTCAAGCCGAAACCCAAACCCAAACCATCCGGAAAGATCTAGCCGTCGCCTAGGACGACGAAGCGGGCTGAGGATGACTAAGGATCAATAGCTAGCGGCGGAAGGCTAGTTTCCGGGCTTTGCCGGACGAGTGAACCAGCGGTCCCGGAACGAGGGAAATTCGCGTGCATAATACTTTGCGATCTCGTCGAGATCCTTTTTGTGGTCCGGTTTGTCCTGTCCGACTTCCGCCGCGCGCTTTCTCCAATAGCGAAGCCCGTTCCAGAGTTTTGAGATGATTCGACGCGGCACATCCTCTCGTGTCGAGCGCAGTCGCTGCACATAGACGCCGGAGACGACATAAGGCCGCCGATCGCTCCCCTTGCCATAAACGCCGTTCTGTGCCGACCATAGCGCATGTGGCAACGCCTTTCCGAAATGCTTGCCCAGCATCGCGACCGCGACTGCTTCGGCCTCGATGTCGCTCACCGAATAGAGCGTGCCGATATAGGCGCGGGCACCGGTGAACATGAACCGGCCGGCCAGCTCATGCCATGAGACGCAGGCATTGTTAAAGATTATCGGTGACCCTTCGCAGGCGAGCGCTCTCGGCATTGGCAGATAGTTGTTGTCCGCCATCGCCAGCACCGCCGATCCTAACACCCGGTCCAGTGGCTCTGTGTGAACGGGATTGAAATCCTCGTCCCGGACCCGCTCGGACCAGTCGCGGATCGCGCTTCCGACATAGAGGTCGGCCTTCGCGACCGGGTCATTCCAGTCAATCCCGTCGAGCGAGTGGAAGCGATTATACTGCATGACTCGTAGCAAATCCTCGTCGTCGGTGTGTCCGACGCCGATCGCGACGTCGACAACCAGCGTGCGATCGATGCCCTCGCTGTCCCGATATTCGTAGGTCCATCGATAGCCGGACGCATCGCCGCAATGGGTCGCGAAAAGGAGCAGGTCGTATGGAAACAGATCGACCATCTCGCTGACGGCGCGGACATTGGCGCCGCCGCCCTCATATCCGCGGACAAAAATCTTGCGCTCGGGAAGGAGCTTTGCCGCGGCCTCGATCTCCGGCGCCGCGACTTTTTGCGGATTGACCAGGACCGCGATGTTGGTGCCGCGCGTCCCTGGCTGCTCTGCCGCAAACCCATTGACGATCGCGAGGCCGAGATCGGGATAGGTGAACAGATGGGTTCCCGGCAGTTCGGGAAAGGCGATGCTTATCGGTAGCCGTCGCACAATGAAGGTAAGCGAGCCGTTCGCCGGCAAGTCCACCGGCCCGACTAACTCACGCATCCTCGTTGAAATGCGCGCGCGCTCCGCCGCCGCGTTCACACCCGGGGCATCGATGCTGTAGAATGCTTCCAGCAGTGCCTTGCTTTCAACCTCGTCGGTCTCGTCAAAAATGTGCAGTCCGGCATTCAGGGCATAGGCGTAGTTTGCCGCGACGACCTCGGAGAGCGGTTCATGCGCCTCGCAGATCACCAGATGGCCCGACTTTGAAGACACGGCGTCACGGGGAGATACTTTGTCTGTGAATTCGATCAGCTGACCAGTGTAGAGCGCCGTGAGCAGGCCGAGGCCGATGCGATCCCGGCCCCACACGAGCCGGTCACGTTCCACGCGCTTCGGATCGACCGACAGCGCCGCCACATCGTCCAACCCGATCACCTTGACGTGATTGTCCGGCAGCTTTGCGATCAGCGATTCACGTGCCGCCACCGAAAGACCGGCCAGAAGTGTCGATTTCGCGCCGGCATTGCTGATCGTCGCGATGCGCCGGATGACCTCCGATGCGTGATCGGGGCGGGTGAGGCGCGGCCCGTCAATGACTGGCAAATAAGTGTCACGGCGTGCCAGCGCGCTGCTGATCGCGGCCGCCAGTTCAGGATCGTCAGAGACGATCGCTTCATTCGAAAAGTTGGGGCACTTCATGCGCATTTGGCCACTATCAACGCCGCCGCAATCGCGTCCAACGACAGCATCTGCAGCGAGGATGTTTGGCGCGATGACGGCAGGTGAACGACTCTGGGCACAGCCACGCTTAGAGGCTGAAGACGGACTGAGGCCGCAATCGGGACGAACTGGCCCAAATCGTGTCCGGCAGTTCGGCAGGGCTGTCTGCATCTGATAGCCGCACGCCGCCATAAATGCGGTATCGCCAGACGGTCAGATGAGGATCGTCGATGGCTTGGGCGCCATTGTAGCTGATCAGTCCGTCGCCAAGTGATCGTGTCACTTTGGCCCGAGCATTCATCATCAGAAGCGACGTCATGAACGGCTCGGCAACACCGGCCAAGGTGCCCGCTCCGATGAAATAGTCTTTCGGGATTACCACTCCGAAATGATGGGCGGCAAGACCGCGGGTCACTAGCGCGAACAACGCGTCCAGCTTCTTGCCGTCGAACGGGAGCGTGATCGTGCGTTGCGTGATACCATTCTCGGTCAGCCATGCATCTTGGCGACCGGCTGCGAGATCGCGATGAAGCCGACGATTTTTGGCCAGCCGGCGCGGCGCCTCGGTATCGAGCATCACGGACGCGGTCGGGTGACGGCTCCCGAATGGCAGCACCGCAACCAGATAATGCTCGAGTTGCGACTTGGCGTTGTTGCACGGTCCGCAGGCCGCGACCTTGGGAATGCCGTCGCGATGTGGGACCGGCAGAAACTCGCGCGCGATCACATGGTCGACGGTTTCGGATATTCCTTCTACGCCGCAATAGACGCAGGTCTTTCCCTTGAACTTCTTGCTCATCCCTGTCGCTCAAACATATTCTCAACCGATGGTGCCGTAAGCTCGCCAATCTGCCTCGTGACTGCGCAAACGTGAACCTTTTTTGATAGGTCGGATGGAAAAGGTCGGGAACGGCGCGTCTACCCTATGTACCTTACCCTCTTGAGAGTCTTGCTGAACAAAGGTGAGCCTTCCTATCGCGCACGATCAGAAGCGGTCTGTCAGTGGCCGGCCAGAGAAAGCTGAATGGCAGCCGATCCGAAACGCGCCTCATGTCGGCCATTTGCGACCTACGCTGATCAGACCCCAAAGCAGACGCCGGATTTCCTTGGGGTCGGAGGCAGCTCCGCGCCCTAACTTTGCCTCTCAGATCAGCTCGCCCGCATTCCACACGCTGCAGTTTGATTAGATAGGCGAGGATGCGAGGAGTGCTTTGCTACGCTGAACGAACTTCTATCGTCCCGCCAACGGTGAAATGCTAAGGCAGGTTGGGCTTGCCGCGCAATGAGCGGGGAGAGGGGAGTTCGCATGAAGGTAGTGTATCTTGGGCGCTCGACGCGGCGCGGAGCTTTGCCTGAGCCAGGAGTGGAGGGTGACGCTATCGAGTTGTTCGAGAATAATTGGGACGACTTTGGCAACAAGACCACCTTCGGCACTGCCTGCCGCATCGCTGGAGAGGAAATCGAGCTCGGCTATGTCAAGCTTATGGTCGAGGGCCACGACACGACCGCGATCTATCTCGATCGGCTCAGAAAGACAGGTTGGAACGGAGAGTTTCCGCTGCCGGAAGGCGACTATCTCTCGGTTCCGGCCGAGATAACCTTCTATGAACAACTGGCCGGCCGGATTGAGCTTGCGGGCGCCGAGCAAGTGGCCAAACTGCTACGCGACTCAAGCTACCTAGTGAACATCGCCCAAGACGAACGAGCGACCGAGCTTCTCGATACCAGCGCCTTTCGCAAGTCGCTTCAGCGCGAGCGCGGCGAGGTCAAGTCGTTCCTCGACGGATGGAAGCTCTTCGCCAGCCAGGCCGTCGATGTCATGGACCTAGGGTTTCGCTTCACGGATGTATTCGATGAAGTCTCCAATCTGGAGCTGCGGTTCAGCGCGCAGGGTCTGCTCCCGCGCGACATTAACGTCCTGATCGGCCCGAACGGCGTCGGGAAATCCCAGCTCCTTCACCAGATTGTGCGCGACTGGTTAGATGACGCTGAACCGGAGCGCGAGACGGGATTTGCCCAAAAGCCGAATCTCAGTCAGCTCGTCGTGGTATCCTATAGTCCCTTCGAGCAATTTCCCGTCGATCTGCGCGGGCGAAACAAGCAGGATCAGGAAGTATATCGCTACTTCGGCTTCCGCGGACGATCGGTTCCTCTTCCGGGGACGAAGCGGCCTGGTGGCATAAGGTTGACCCACGAGGCGCCGAAACGGAACGCGGCCGCTTCGCTGATTGATTGTCTCGCCGACGACAAAAGATATCGTTCCCTGCCGGGATGGCCTCAAAAGCTGAAGACAATGGAGCGTATCCTGCGGACGGCATTCGACTTCGACGTGGCCGCGGTGACGATCGAACGGACGGACTTCGACGCTGGCCGCTACTTCGCGGGCTCGGAAATTGACGAGCCAAAGATCTTCGACGTGCCGGGGGCGGAAGAGGGCCGATTTTTTGTAGGCATTGACGCATCAGGCGTCCAAGAATTGAACGTCGATGGCATCCGTGAGGATCTCGTTGCCGCCGAGGGCGTCGTCTTCATCAAGGACGGCAAGCCGATCGAGCTTAGCTCGGGACAGAAGCTGTTTTCCTTCATCGTGATCAACATTCTCGGAGCTATTCGCCGGGACAGCCTCATTCTCATCGATGAGCCGGAGCTGTTTCTGCATCCCACTCTGGAGATCCGGTTTGTGGGCATGCTCAAACGCATCCTCCAGCATTTCAATTCGAAGGCGTTGATGGCGACGCATTCGGTCGTGACAGTTCGCGAGGTGCCGAGCGACTGCGTCCATGTTTTCGTGCGCACCGACGAGGGGCTGGTCGTCAAGCGGCCGCCATTCCAGACATTCGGCGGAGACGTGCAGCGCATCTCTTCCTATGTGTTCGGCGACAGCGCAACCACCAAGCCATTTGAAGGCTGGATCAAGGAGCAGCTTGACGAGCTTGGCAGCGCCGACGCGCTGATCGAGGCTCTCGGCGAAGAAATCAATGAAGAACTGATCATCCAGATACGCGCCATGGACGGCAATCCATGGTGATGCAGCTCCCGCTTCCGGCGGCATGTAGCGTTGCTCTGGTCGACCAGGTCGTCGCGCAGCGCCAGAACGGCATACATGCGGCCTTCTTCACTGGTATTGCCGAGCAGTGGCGCGAGCGAGTCCAGCACTATTTGGATCACGGTGGATCGCCCGAGTATGTTCCCTTCTGGCCCGAAATTGCTGTGCGCAGGGGAACGTTCCACAACCTGTACAAGAGCGCGGCGGTTGGTTCAGCGCATGGCGACGCGCTGGACCCAATCCGTAACCATGATCTCGATCTCTGTCCCGCCTGCGGCGAACCGGGCGCGCCCAACACTCTGGATCACTACCTTCCGAAGGGTAGGTTCCCGCACCTCTCGATCATTCCGGCAAATCTGTTTCCGATGTGCGACGCGTGCCAGGCGGAGAAGCTGGAAAAGACAGGAGATGGGAACCACCCGCGCTTCTTCATCCATCCCTACTTCGACGTCTTCTCCATCCCACGTATCGTCGACCTCGCCATCGATGCGCCCTATGATGCGCCAACCTTCGAGCTTCGGCCGCACCCCGACCTGCTACCCGAAGAGGCCACGCTCGTCGGCGTGCATCTGCGCGAGCTCGACGTGCCGGCTCGCTATGTCCGCTTCTTTCGTAACGAGTATCGCCGCCTAATCCGCAACGTCGTCAAATTGCGAGTTGCGGGGCTACCGATCGAGGCGACCATCGACGGATTTCGTGAAGGTTTCGCCGACCCGACCCCCAATTCGTGGCAGCATGTTTTTTATTCTGCGGTGCTGGGCAACGCCGCTCTCATCGAGTTCCTGACGAATGCTGAGCTGCCGGCCTATCCTTAGGGTGCGCGGCCAGGCCCGAGCGTCATCGCGGCGCCATAGGCCCCGGCCTCTTGCGCGCCTTGCGCCAGCTTCGCGAGACCTTCACGGCGGATCGCATCGCGTTTTTCCTGAAACGCCAACAAATCGGCGCTGCGGATCCGGCGATGATTGCCGGTTTTCGTGAAAGGGATCTCGCCGCGATCGAGAATACGCACTAGATATTGCCGTGACACGCCGAGGAGAGCAGCCGCTTCTTGGCTGGTCAGTTCCTTGTCGCGGGCCAGGACGTCAACTGCAGCGCCATCTGCGACGATCCTCGCCGCCCGCTCGATCATGCTCAGCATGGGTGCGGATAGTGTGGCTGCGCGACCGTCTTTGCCACGCAGCTCGAACTGGTCCCGTGAACGACGGTCACCTAATAACGAAACTAGCTCGCGCGCGACCCGACGATCCGCACTCGACACGGCGGTATTAGCATTTTCGGGTTTGCGTCGGGCGACCATATCAAGAACATAGTCGATAAACGCTATAAGTGCAACCTGACTGCGGAAGAGGATTGTGCCAGATTGGCGTGTAAGCGCAGAGGGGAGCTTTCGCCGGGCGCACCATTTGCGCGAACGGGCAAGCATGATCAAAGCGGTTCTTGATGCAGACGTCCTTTACGCGCTACCATTGCGAGATACGTTGTTGTCGGTCGCCGCCGAGGGATGCTTCATCCCCTTGTGGAGCGACAAGATACTCGACGAAGCGATCACCAACTTGCTCGCGGACGGCCGATTGTCGCCCGCTAGCGCTACCTCACTACGCAAGGCGCTCGATATGCATTTTTCCGACGCGCTGGTCGACGATTATCGGCCGCTGATCCCGAAGATGCGCAATCATCCCAAGGATCGCCATGTTGCTGCTTGCGCCGCCGCTGCCGAAGCGGATTTCATCGTCATCGGCAACCTCAAGGATTTCCAGCATCTTCCCGACGGCATCGAGGCAATCCATCCTGATGCCTTCCTGTGCCGGCTGTTTGAGGAGAGGCCCGACGAGGTCCGCGCAGCGCTTGACGCGCAGTCCGCCAGGCTGCGCAATCCGCCAATCGATGTCGCCGCGATCGTGGCGTTGCTCGCGCCAGTGACGCCAGGTTTTGTTGCGCGCTGGCAAGCGGTAGCGCGCGCGTGAGCGACGGAGCAACGCCAACACCAATCGATATCGGGGCGCTCGACGTGCGCACTCCTAAGCGAAATGCCCGAGAAGAGTCCGGCTGGCATGGTTTCTTTCCGTACTATGCTGGTTATCCGCACAGCTTTGCGGACGCACTGATCGAAAGCGCCGCTCTTCCCGAAGGCGCTACGATCCTCGATCCCTGGAACGGCAGCGGCACCACTACTTATAGCACGGCCGAGCATGGCTTTCGCGCAGAAGGCTGGGACGTAAACCCGGTCATGGTGATCATCGCGCGAGCACGTCTCCTTCCTCTGAGCGAAGCCGACATGCTTGGCCCGTTGGCTCGCGACACGGTCGGTAGGGTGCGCGCCGATCAACGCCGACTGCTCGATGGCGATCCGCTATTGTCTTGGTTCGAGCGGCCGGTGGCCGCGCTGATCCGGGGCGTCGAAATCCGCATTCGCGAACAGCTCGTCGGCGCGACCACCTTCAGCGACGATGGCGCACATGTCGAACGGATGTCCGCGATCGCCGCCACGTTCTATGTCGCCCTGTTCTCGGTATGCCGGGACCTCGTCACTAGGTTCCAGGCCACCAACCCGACTTGGCTGCGCAAGCCCAAAGCCGGCGAGACGTTAGTTAGCTGCGACCGCGAGACATTGCTCGGCGCATTCATCGCTGCGATTGATCTGATGGCATCGTCGCTAGAAGCTCGCACTCAGGCCATCGGACCGATGCGCCCGATCCGCACCAGTCTCGCCGTCGTCGATACGGCGCTTGCCAAGCCAGCTGCGAACTCGATTGATCTGATCCTGTCTTCGCCGCCTTATTGCACCCGCATCGACTATTCAGCGGCTACGCGAATCGAGCTCGCCATTCTCTACCCGCGGCTCCGGCTGTCGATGGAAGCGCTGGGCCGAACCATGATCGGCTCGACCCGCGTGCCGAAAACCGAACTCGGTCCTCGTGAAACCTGGGGCGATACCTGCCTCGACTTCCTGGTCCAGCTCAAACAGCATCCGTCCAAGGCGTCGGACGGCTACTATTACAAGACCCATCTCGACTATTTCGACAAGATGGCGCGCTCGCTGGAAGCGCTGGCGCCAGCACTTAGACCAGGCGCCGCTGCAGTTCTCGTCGTGCAGGATTCCTTCTACAAGGAAATCCATAATGATCTGCCCACGATTATTGGTGAAATGGGCGTGGCAGCGGGACTGACGCTTGCTCGTCGGGTGGATTTCGCGAGCGCGCGCTCGATGTCCGGCATTAATCCCTATACCCGCATCTACAAGCGCAAGGGCGGTGCGCTTGAAGCGGTGCTGTGTTTTCAGAAACCCGGGTGAGGCATGGTCAAGCGTGGGATTGCATGGAAAAGCATGGAAGTATATATGGCCATGTATGACGCGCTCCAAGGATCAGATTGCTACACGGTTGGCCAAAGTGGTGGCCGAGCAGCGTATGTTGCTCGAATCCTTCGATTTGGCATTGGCGGACGGGTCGCTCGGCGACCATCGCGACCTGGACGCAAAGATAGAGCGACTCGGTGCTGAACGGCGCCGCTTGACCGCGGAATTGCGGTTTGTGGAGACCCACGGCGATGTGGTTCACAGTCCGCGTACACGCGGCGGGGGCCGAGTTGTTCGGGAACAGGTGCTCGACACGCTCGATGAGATCGGCGTGCCGGCACCGCCTGCGCTGATTAGCGAACTCGCCTTTGCTACGACCGGCGCCGACATTGGTGCATCGCGGTTCTCGAGCCTGCGGCGCGACGAAGAGCGCGCCGCGCGCCGGGACCCGGCCGCACGCCCGGCATGGATCGCGCCGGCGCTCAACGTCACCACGCTGACCGCGATGCCCCGCTTGTTGACCAGTTCGGCCTGGCCGATCGAGCGTCGACTAATAGGCGCGCGCAGCCTGAGAACAGGCCATCTGCGCACCACGCTTGCGCTACTCGATCGCACCGGCCATCTCGCTACCACCAATCCCGTCCGCGCAGCGGCGGTCGAAGCGATCATGCTGCGGCTTGCTCGCGGCGTGCCCGGCGCCGTGGAATCCAGCAAGCCGGCCGATCCGGCGCGCATCCGCGCGGCCGTCGAGAGCGAATTGCAACTCATCGAACAAGAAGATCTGAGCGAACGCCTTGCCGCGGCGGCGAGGTTGCGCGGCTATCGCGAACAACAGCAGCTCTGGGGCTTACCTGCAGTCATCGAGGGTGAAGCGCGGCAGGGAGCGGCGGGATGAACCAGGTTGCGCGCGTCGCCAAGCTGCGCGGAACGCAGCCGGTTCAGGAGCTGGGCTCGCGAGGCATCGAGCGCGTCGCGCGCAACCCCGATTGTCTTCGCCTCAAAGCACTGACGATCGCGGGCGTCAGCCCTGCCAAGGCGGCGCAGGACATTCTCCATCGCGATGATGCCGATGCGCAATCGCCGTTCGCTCTGGTGCTCGACCAGAAGTTCGATCGACATGTCCTGCAAAACGGCGCTGCCAACCTGTTCTCTCTCTATGTCGACAAGGGCCATCTTGAAGCGGCTGAGTCCAAGATCGTCTCAATCGCGGATTTTGCGCCCGGCACCAGCTTCGCCCAGTGCCGTCGCCGCGAAACCGAGACGCGCCGCCTCCTCGCGCTCAAGCTCGCGCGCGACCCCGCAGCGCCCAATCTGATCATTCAGCCGCGGTTGCAGCTCGACTATGGCGGCGTTCCCCACCCCATCGAGCTCGACTATCTGGTCGCCCGCGACGACGAGCCCTTCTACCGCGTCGGCGTTCTCAAATCCTACGCCGATCGCGGCGGCAAGACCGACTCGGCTGACTTGCGCGCGGCCTGCCGGCAGGCCGCTGTCGGCGTTGCTGCGCTTCGCCAGTTCTTGGCGGCCGGGGGTGCAGATCGCATGATCGCCGCGGCACGCTGCGACTTGATCCTCAAGGTCACAGGCTTCTTCCTGCCAACTCTGCAGCGCATGGCAATCTTAGGCGAAGTCGACTCGATCGAACGCGCGTTGGCCGACGCGCCAGCCAGTCTTGTAGAGATTGAGGCGCTGGTCCCAAGCTGGGGAACACTCAGCGATCCGGCGATCCTGGTCTCCATCCCGAGCCGCTACCACAGCAACTGCCGCGAACATTGTGCCTTGTGGACGCATTGCCGTGAACAGGCGCTCGCCGCCAGCAGTCCGGCGCTGCTGGGCGAGCACGCCAGTGAATATCTGGCACCGGCAGGATCGATCGTCCGCGCGATCGAGCTGATGAAGAACGCACCTGGAATCAGGCCGCGGACCGAAGCGGAGGCGATCGTCCAGGCCGAACTCGCCCGCGCCTACCAGACGTTGAGCGAGGTCGCCAATGGCTGAGGTGCTGGATCTAGTCGCGCGGCTGGCTGCCTTCGATCAGCAGCGGGCAATCCGGCACGCGTCGCACCGGCAGGTCGTGATGCAGTCGCATGCCCTGATCATCTGCCCCCTAACGATGGCGGGCGAAGATACCGCGGTGCACGCGCTCGCGATTGGCGGGATTAACCAGCCACCCGAGATTTGCGTGGTCGGCGATCCGCGTCAGCGCGACGAGCAATATGTGCTGATCGCTTGGCTTGGCGAACGGATCGAGCGCTATTTCAGCGACTGCCGTGCGCGCGGCGATTTCCCACAATTTTGGGTATCGTCGAGCGCCGCGGCGGGTCATCTCGACATTCTCGCCGATCGCCTGCGCTTCACACGCGACAATCCGCCCATCAAGCGGGTCGGCGAGCTGCTGACCTATGCGACCGAGCGCATGCCCTATGCCGGGCAGCAGGCATTGATGACGGCGACCGGCGCGCTCGCAACGCTGTTCGCGACCGGACAGCATCAGGGGGACGATGAGCATCTTGGCGTTTTCCTGACCTGGCTCGCACCGCCACCGGGCCTCAGCCTTCAAAATGCCATCGTACAGGCCGAGCGCGAGGTGATGGGCGTCAAGACCGATCCCGAATTCGACCGGCTCAGTCTCCAGCCGCTCGTCAGCGCTTATGATGCCGCCAAGAAGTCGGGCGGGTCGCCGCAGGAGTTGCAGTTCCGGTATCAGCAGATCGTTGGCGCCCTGAGCCCGGTAGTCACGCGGATTTATAATGCGGTCCAGCACGCGCTGCGCTGGCTCGACCAGCCGATTCCGGAGGCCCCGGTTCTTGGAGAATTGCGGCGCCAGGAGGCCAACGCTTTCGCCAGCTTCATGCTTGGTCGGGATGCCGGCGTTGCCCTGCCTTATCGCGACGGCCCCAAGGCTGCTGCATTCAAGATGGTCGAGCGCGAACATGCGCTGCAATCGCTCGCGGCCGATCAACCCTATGGCGACCGCATGGCTGCGGCCCGGGCGCGCTGGACCGGTCGCCTGATCGCCGGAAGTGTCATCGGCGGCGCCTCTGTCCGCGAGGGCAAGAAAACGGTCCACCGCCTCATCATCGCGTCGGACCAAGTTAACCTTCATCTTCGGCCTCGAGACCAGCTCGTCCTTACACGGGATCCACGCCTACTTATGGTGGTGGAAGATGTCCGGATCGCATCCGATGGCACTCACCTGCATGTGCGGATCAAGAAGGGACACCAGGCGGTCGGTGTCCCCCCCACCGGGGCGCCGGTCGAACTGGGCGTGGATCGCGCCAGCTGGGACATGCTGATCCGCAAGCGCGGACGCATGGCCGAGCGCCTGACGACGCTGCCCTGGACCCATACGGAGGGACCGGTCCCGACGGTGCAGCCGCTCGCGATACCATCGGACCTTCAGGCCGCGATCGAGGCGCTGCGGTGACGGCTCTACCGATCACTGCGGGAGACCGCGCGTCATCGGCGATCGAGGCGGTGCTCGCCACGCAATGGCGTCGTGTTCCGGCGTTCGTGCTCGATTCGCCGCCCGGCGCGGGCAAAACTGGAATCGTCGAACGGCTCGCGGTGCAGGGTTTTGCCAGGCTGAATGAGCGGGTAATGATCGTGACGCTTACCAACGAGCAAGCATTCGACATCGCGCGCCGTCTTGCCGTCGGTTTTCCGCGAATCCCAATCCATATGGTGGTAAGCAAGCAGCTTGAACTGCCCGGCGATGTCGCCGATCTGCCCTCGCTGACGTTGGTCGATAGCGCGAGCGCCCTCCCGACCGGCCCGATTATTGTGATCGGGAACGCCGCGAAATGGTCATGGTTCGACCAGCATGAGGTGTTGGCCGATGTTCAGATCATCGACGAGGCATATCAGCTTCCCGACTATCAGTTCCTCCAAATCGCCGGCCTTGCCCATCGCCACGCGCTGATCGGGGATCCGGGGCAGATCGCACCGGTCATCCAGACCGAGCTCGAACGCTGGCGCTGCGATCCAGCTGGCCCGCATGTGCCGGCGCCGGATGCGCTGATCGCCCGGCATCCGGCGACCCTGCGATTGGCGTTGCCGGTCAGCCGCAGGCTGGTCCAGGACACCGTTTCGTTCATCCAGCCGGCATTCTATCCCGAGCTTGCGTTCGAGGCGCTCACGCCGGTTCGTCCGATGGGCTATGCGGTGCCCGGCATCATGCCGACCGACATTCCGCTGGATGCTCCTACATACGGGCAAAGCCTGACGATGATCGAATTGCCCGCCATGATGGCCGGCGATGTGGATCGTGCGATGGCCGGAACCATGGTCGCGACGGTCCGCCGCGTGCTCCAGCGGCAGGCCTTTCTGATCGAGCCGGACGGCAAGCGCCGGCCAGTCACGCCGCAGATGATCGGTGTGGCCTGCGCGCAGGTCGCGCAGGTCGCGGCTGTGCGCGAGCGGCTATGGCCCGATCTGTCGGACGTGCTCGTCGAAACCGCCAATCGGTTCCAGGGGCTCGAACGCCCGCTTATGTTTGTCCAGCATCCGCTGTCGGGCAGAGCCGATGCCACCGCCTTCCATCTCGACACCGGACGCCTCTGCGTGATGTTGTCTCGCCATTCGGTCGCATGCTGGATCTTCGGGCGCGAAGGAATCGCCAGTCAGCTGCGGCGCTACGCGCCCGTTGGCGATCGCGCGCTTGGCATTGACACTGATCCCGAATTCACTGGCTGGCGCGCCAATGAGAATCTCCTCGACCAACTCGCCGGGCGAAACAGAATTCATGCGGTGCCAGCCGAACTTAGATAGCCGCTAGTCTCCGTTGATTTCCGGCTACCGACCGGCCTCGCCTGGACTGCTAGCTGATCTCATCGTCCGCATCATGCGGTCAGACTATGGATGCATCTGAGCGGCCTAGATACGTCGCCGACCTCCAGTTCGATCGCGGTTCCCATCAGGCGGCTGGCTCCTGCGAGGCGGGACGGCCCACTTCATCTCGCCAGTGTCAGGATCGCGCCAAGCATTGAACCCGGAGAGGTAATCATTCCCGACTATTTCAAAAATGCGGGCGATCTCGCTTGTCGTGATGAAGCTGAGACGGGTTTTCTTGTCACGGTCGCTGGTGAAGAAAACGCCGTGCCCATCATCATCATGTCCAGATAATACGAAGATGAAGCTGTGAACCATCTGATGGGCAACGTAGAGAACATCACGCTGCTCGGAGCGACCACCGTCCAGATCATACAGCTCCCAGAATTCGCCGCGATTATACCAGTCAACCAGTGGCTGCCCCGTCCGCTTGGGGTAACACTTTAGGGAGACCTGCAAATCGCGGGTCTCCGGGCTGACCTTCCCCGTCGCTTCGAGCAATTTGCGAACGGTATAGAAGCCAATGAAAATCTCCCGCTCAATCCGGGCGAACTGCGCGTCCGTGATGTTCTCTTCATCCATGTATTTTCGGATGAAATTGGCACCAGTCAGGAGTGGCCGTTTCCAGTAATAGCTTTCTGTTATCATGCCCGAGCAATAGCAAGGGACTGTGCAGGTGTCAGCGGCTGCCCGCGGAACGCGATGCAGCGCCAAAGAGGTCTATCGGGAGTGGCAGAGATCGAGGCGCGTGTTGCCAGTCATCCGTACTCGGCGAACGTCAGCTGTTCCGGTACCTGGTATTCAAAGCGGTCGGTCTGCAAACGGCCACACGTTGTTATTGCAAGGGGTGATTGGTCGAATGAATGTCAGCGGCCAAAATCTCCGATCAGCGAAAACGGCGCCCAGGCGCTCGGGTGCGACCAGCTCTTCAGATAGGGGTCGTCGCGCGCGTCGTTCCGAATCTCGCGTTCGACCCGCTGCAGCGCTTCGGCACGCGACAATCCTGGGTCATCGCGCAAGATTTCGAAAAGGCGCACGGTGAGCACGGCCGCGACATCGTCGCGAACCGGCCAGTGCGAAGCGAGCAGGCTCTCGGATCCTGCAAAGAAGAAGGCCCGAGCAAGGCCGGACAGGCCGGGTGCTCCCGCGCGGCCATCCCCGGCGGCGGTGTTGCAGGCGGACAGGATGACCCACCCGGCGCCGACGCGCAGTGCGGCCACTTCGCTTGCGGTCAGTAGCCCGTCGTCGGTGGGGCTCGCAGCGGCGGGCGGCGTAAAGACGAGCCCCGGTTCGCCGATATCGCCGACCTCTCCTGCGACGAGACCGTGGGTCGCCAGGAACAACACCGAGGCGGATGCAAGGTCAGCGGTCTTCAGGTTGGACTCGGTCGCCGCGCGCGCCAGGAACAGCCTCGTCCTGGCAGGACCGACGAGCGCCTCCATCGCCTTCAGTTCCTTCTCGGTCCCGGGGAGCCGCGCCAACCGTCGCAGCGCCGCGGGATCGGCGAGTTGAATCTCGCCGCTCGACGCACGCCAGATGTTGCTTGCGAGCGGCATATCCCCTCCGCGTGCCGCGCGGGTCCGGCCTTCGACACCGCGCTTCGCGGCATTTCCTTCGAGCAGGGGGTCGCCGAAGCCGATCATGCTGAATCCGGCGCCAGGATGATTTGGGCCCGAAACTGCCCTGAGAAGCTGAAGCGACTGCGGCGACGGGAGCTGGACGATCGCCGCCTTGTCAGCAAACCAGGATGTCGCGCGCAATACGGCCGGGTCTCCGTCGGCGCCCACCGGCTTTTCGGTAACGAGGATGCCCAAAGGCAGCGAGGAAATCGAGCCCGTCGCCGAGGTGAAAAGATGTCTCTTGCCGACGAGCGCCGGGCTCACCGGCGCGATCAATTCTTCGTAGAGGCGGAAGGCCGTGCCGCGATCGAAAGGGAAGTCGCCTTCGCCCTCGGCGGACCAGCGCTCATCTTCATCGGGCGTCACATCGATATTCGCGCCAACGTCCCAGAGCAGGCGGCGGACATGACCAGCAAGCTCCGCTTCGGTCATGGCGGACCGGTGCCAGCTGATGCCCTCGCGCGTCACGACCAGGCTATGCGTGCCGCGCGAGGTAGGCACGATCATCACAAAGGCTTCGTCGGCGGCCAGCAGCGCCTTGGCCGATGGCTCGTCCAGAAGCTGGGGCTTCACCAGCTCGAAATAACCCGGTGTCGCGGCCGCCAGCCGGGTGTCGATCGCCTCAAGCGCCTCGTTGGCTTTAGTTATCTCCTGCCAGAGCGCCCGGTCGGCTTCGCTGCCGGCTTTCGTGCTTTCGCTCCTCGCAAAGAGTAGCCCGAGTTCAGCGGCCTTGGCATCGCGCTCGGCGGCAAGCTCGCCGGCTCCCGACGCGGCGGCAGCGCGCGTCGCCGCCGAGCGCGCCAGCGCGCGCGACGTTCTGCCTGCCATGATGTCCTGGAAAATGAGGAGGGCGTCGGCCTTGGCGGATGGGCTGTTCCGGTCTGCTTCCCAAAGCACGTCGGCGTAGAGGCGCGACCATTCGGCAAAGGTCTCTTCGCCGGTATGGGTCGACGGATCCCTCTCGGCGAGCTCCACCATCTGCTCGTCGAGCACGCCGACCCCGAAGCCTCGCCGATATGCGAGGGAAGAGGCTGCGGCGATACGCGCCGACCCCAGGGCCGATGCCGCGTCGCCGCTCTCGAGCGCGAGTTTTGCATGCGCGGCAGCCGCCATGCCGAGCGCCTTGCCCTCGACCGTGCGGCCCCGCGGCACCGTGCGTTCGGCTGCGTCGGTCAGGGTGGCGCCCCCTTGCCACGCGCCAAGGACGTCGGCCAATATCTTCGCGGCCTCCGGACGTCGACCGTCTTCCGCGAGCGAGTGAGCGAGCGCGCGCACGGCATACAGCGTGTCGCTTGAGCGATCGCCCTGCAGCTTCCGGCGAATATTGAGGGCCCGCGCGCGAAGCGCCGCATCTTCCGCCCAGCGCTTTTCCGAATAAAATTCGAATGCGAGGAGTTGGAGGGCATCGGCATAGGCGACACTGTCTTTGCCATGATATCCGGCGATTATCTCGGCACGTTCAGTGAGCAGGGCGATGCGCCCGGCCATGTCGCTATAGGAGAGGGCCTTCTGGCGTCGCTTGACGTCCGCCATGCGCTTGTCGAAGTCGGCTTTGCGGGTTTCATCCTGTGCTTGAGGCAATTGCCCTTTGGCAGGTGGTACAGAGGCGAGGCTCATCACGCAGGCGATAGCCGCGAGCCGTCCGAACAATTTTCCCATCACCATCCCCCCCCCGCTGGCCTGCTTTCAGCTAGCGGCTGATAGCCGGGGCGGCAATGCCGCGACCGCACATTGGGGGGCATCAATCTTATCCAGGAGTTTCACACGATAGATGCAATTGTTCCTCGCAGATTTCGCAGAAGCTCGCTCTATTCAAACACTTGCGCGGGGGTTATCCTAGCCACTCGGCCTATACCGAGGTAGCGGGGGCTTGGCCGACGTACCCGGAGGTGGTTGGTCGTCCGATGCTGCGGGTGCATCAACGTGATCGCAATGGTGTCAGCTTAGATCAGTGCATTGGGAACAAGCTGTAGCTACTCACCGGTCAACGACTTGGTCTGCTCGACGTCAATGCGAACCAAGACGAACAGCGGACACAGGGCGACGTCCATAGATACATTGTTGGAGCGGGGCAGGGGGAATCTTGCGCCGCTGCTTTTTGGTGTCGGCTAATATCCGTAATAGGCTGATCGGTTGCTGGAGGGCGGGCTAGTGGCGCTGAACGGTTTGCCTGCCAAAATGACGGTTTCCATCAGACTTCTTAAGCTACCAGATTGGCAGTATCTGATTCCGAAACGGACCTAGACTGCCGTGAATATTGTTTCACTTTGGGTCACATTGGCATCTGCCTAGCAATGGGGGGGAACAATGGGACACGAAACAGTAGGACGCGGTTTCCAAACCGGTGCCGAGCCGGACCATACCGAACGGCTCGATCGTATGCAGGACGAGATTGCGCGGATTGGTCGGATGCTGGCGGACTTGACACGTGAGAGGCCGTCACGAAGCGCCGCATTCCCGGATCTCGACCCACGGCCCGCGGAGTACCTGCCGCCGCCTCCGGCTCCAGCGCGCGACCTTCAACTCGCCCCGCGCAGCTTCGAACCGGACCCGCGCACAGTCCAGCGTCAGCGCGCGAAGGCAGTACGCCGAATGATCCGCGAACGGCGCCTGCGTGAGCAGTTTTTTCCGGCAGACCTCTTCGCCGATCCCGCTTGGGACATGTTGCTCGACCTGTATGCCTCGCAATTGGAGCGCAGGCCGGTCTCGGTTTCAAGCCTTTGCATTGCCGCCGCGGTTCCTGCCACGACGGCGCTGCGCTGGATCAAGACAATGACGGATGCCGGGCTGTTCTCGCGCGAGCCCGATCTGAACGACGGTCGCCGTATCTTCATTGACCTTGCGCAAAGCGCTTACGAAGGGATGGAGGAGTATTTCGAGGCACTGGAGGAATAATCTCGCCGCGTCTTTCATTTCGCGCGCGCCGGGGTAATGCGGCCATGTGGCCATTATCCCTGCGCTGACCTTGTTCGTTTGCACCCCTGTTGCTGTCTATGACGGCGACGGCCCGATTTGGTGCGCGGAGGGGCCGAAGATACGGCTCGCCGGGATTGCAGCTCGCGAGATGGACGGCACCTGCCGCGACAACCAGCCATGTCCTGCGGTCAGTGCCGAGCGATCGAGGGACCATCTCGTATCGCTGGTAGGCAAGCGCACGGGCGCGCTGCCGACTGGGCACGTCAAGGTCACCGGCCCCGCTTTGAAATGCGCATCCACCGGCAGCGCTGGCGGTGACCGCACGGGCGCGTGGTGCGTGTCGCCAAAGTTCGGCGATCTCAGTTGCGCGATGGTTCGCGCCGGTATGGCGCTGCGGTGGGACAAGTTCTGGAAGCATCATAAGTGTCGCTGAATCGACTCGGTTAGGTTTTCATGTCATTTTGCCTTCGGGGGGATGACATGAGGATATTGTTTCTATCGTTCGCGGTGTGCGTCGCTTCGGTGCCAATCGCTGTAATGGCCCATCCTGGTGGGCTCGCTGCCGATGGATGTCACAACGATCGCAAGAATGGTGGGCGCCATTGCCACCGCGCGCCGGCGCAATCCTCAAGCTCGAGCAGCAAACCTCAGCGGCTGGTCGGTGAGGGACGGTCGTTTGCGAACTGCGCCGCGGCACGCGCTGCTGGAGCGGCGCCCGTGCGTCGCGGTGATCCTGGATATGGTGGTCATCTAGATCGCGACGGCGACGGCATTGGCTGTGAATAGGCGCAGAGACACTCCTGGGTCCAAATGGAAAGAACGCGCCTTGATCGCCGAGATGTGGGTGGTTGGCGTAGTGGTTGCTGGTTCGACAATTGCCAGCTTGGTGTCCGCTATCCGATGGCTAGCTGGCTGGTGGTCGCATTTCTCTGACTAGGCTTTATTGTTCCCATCCGCGACATAGTTTGATATGTCCCCGCGTCCTCAAAGAGCCCAGCGGGCCGGAGGCTTCATCGGGGAAGGGGTCGCATGGACAACGCTTCGAAGAATGCGGACGATATACGCGCGGTGCGAGATCGCCTACGCGCCGAACTGGATGTGCTGGACCGCCTAGGTCAAAACCTCGCCGCAAATGCCCTGAGCCACGCGATCGACCTGCTCAATGACGGGCGTGGCGCGATTGGTTCCGACGCTTCTCTGACGGACGAGCCTAGCCCTTAAGCGCTCTGGCTCCTGATTGCCGCCAGCCGGTCGAAATACCTGTCCATCGCAAGCCGGGCACCTTCGGTCAGTTCTACGAAAATGCGTCGGCGGTCTGTCTGATCGCATGTCCGCTTGAACAGCTCCGCATCTTCCATCGTGTCGATCCATCGATGCGCTGTCGTTGTCGGCACACAGGAGGCAAGGCACAGGCTGCATATGCTTACGTCGGATTTTCGATAGTGCGCCCTGTAGAGGTCGAGCAACATGTCCCAAGCGGGCTCCGCAAAGAGATTCGACGGCAGGAACCGGTCTCGTAGACGACGCTCCTTGTACATTCGGGCTGCCTCGGCGGCTCGCCCCTCGTCAAATGAGATAGGAACTGAAGGGTCGGTCTCATCCGGCTTGCTCGGATCATCGCTAGCCATGGCGTTCAACATCTCAGCAAGCCTTCGCACCTCAAGGCGGATGGCTTCCATTTGAGTGTCTTTTCTCGGTTCCTGGCCGTCGTCGCTGGCTTCCTCGCGGTCCTTTTCTATCGGCATTGCATCCCCCTGCGGCTATTGTTTTAAGGGTTCATGTCGGATTCCGATGCAAGTTTCCTCCACATTAAGCATCAAATTGGCAGCGATTGCAATTGGCGGTCTTACGTTTCAGCCTCGTTTGCTGTAATCCGGCGCCATACCACTATTAAATCATTGTTTTTCAATAGCGCAGATGCCTGCGACCTATGCCTTAGCAACCTAACAATTTTTTAGGTGCTGAATCGCAACTTTTACACCTCGAGAATGTAGCGAGGGCCTCAAATCGACGTGGGGCCTTCGATGCACTCCGATTTTCCCCTTCCGACTAGGTCGCCAAATCCCGTGACATGCTGTTAAGCTGTCGCTCCCAGAATGCACAACCAGACCCGAATGGGCGGTTCAGAAGATGGCATGCTTGATCGTCCGCTTCTCCCGATGGGAACGCCATAAGCTGACCGTCCGCGAGTGGCCACTGGCGCCGTTTCATTGGATGGCGTTCGACCAGGTGGAGAGGATGATCTCGCGATCGGCGCGGTCCTTGCTTTCGAGTGTCAGTTTCCAGCTTCCCTTAGTGGTTGCGCGGTCGATGAAGATTGAACGGAAGATCTGGTTCGCCTCCGGAGTGCCGCTCCTGTTGCTGGCGACGACTTGGCCTTTGTCATCGATCAGCGTTGCGGACACGCTGCTCGCGGCGAGGAAAGTCAGGCCGAAATTGCTCGCTTCTTCGACAGGGATCGTGATGGTCAGCGACTGACCGGGCGCGATGAGGAGAATCTTCGAAAAGTCGGGCGTGGTTGATCCGCTCTCATCTTCCGGCCCCTCGACGCCGAGCAGCATGAGGCGCGCCGGTGCCCGAGCGCTTCCAGCGGTCGCTGCGGATTTCGACGCGCTCGCCGACTGTTCGCCGGGGCCGAGCGCAATGCGCGGCATCACGAACGAAGAGAAGGGGCCGGTCTCGGTCATGCTCGTGTGAAGGATGGCTTGCGTTTCATTGTCCGCGATCATCCACTTCGCCGATGGTTCGGCGACCACGCCATCGCTCCGTGTGAGCATCCGGCACACGGGGGGCAAGGGGTTTCCGGCAAGAACCGAGAAAGGGACGCCCTTGCGATCGACGGTCTCCGCGTTGAACTTCATCACATTGATCGGCCGCAGTTCGCGCAGGGCCTCCATCGGTCTCCCGGCGAGCTCCAGCGGGATGCTCATCAGGTCGGCGCAGCTGCTCCCCCTGTTGGGTGTTCCGAGCATCACCAGGTGCGATATCTGCGGCTTGCCGTCGGGATAGGTTGGCATCGTCGCGTGGATATAGCGCCGGCTGATCAGGCCGCCCATCGAATGGGCGACAAGGTCGACATGCCACGCATTGCGGTCCTTTTGCGCGTAGCGGACATAATTGCCGAGCTCGACGGCATTTTGGGCGATCGTGTTGGTGGGACCGAAGTTGCCCATCTCATCGCCGGTGTTCATCCGCCCATGTTCCGGCTTCTCGCCGACGGGAAAGGCCTTCCAGTCATAGCTGTGGCTGGTGGTCAGGATATTCTGCCAAGGCCCCCACGCGCGCCAGTTGGACCAGAGGCCGTGAACGAGCACGAGCGGTTTCGGCGCAACTTTCAGATTGCGCGTCATGTCGTCGACCTTCTTCCCCTTGTCCTCGACCTCGGCCTTGATACGCTGCATGAGCCGCGGCCGGCCGTCGTCGAACCAGGCATAGCCCGAGCTGTCCCACTTGAACTGCACTTCGCGCTGCTGGCCTGCCGGCACGGTGACCGAGACTTCGCCGAGCAGGCCGTCGGGCTTGGCGCCGTCCCATTTGTCGCCCTTGTAGGTGTCACGGAACTTCACCGTCGCCGATTTCTCGTCGGGGCTGTCGTTTGCGACGACTGCTGTCAGGCGCACGATATTGCCATCGATCGTGCCAACCTGCTCGACGATCTCTTTCCAGGCGTCCCAGGTGGGAAAGCGCATGTCCTCGAACTTCACATCGACGAGGCGCAGATCGCCACCGCAGCGACGCAGGTTCCAGCGCAGCGACTCGGTCACACCATAGGAGGTAACCGAGTGCGCGCCCGTCAGGCGGTTGAGATCGGATGGCTGCATCCGGTCTTCGCCGCTGCTCGAAAAGCGCATCGCGTCGATCGTGGTGGGCATGTCAGCAATTTTCTGGTTCGTGGCCTCCTTGGATTTGCACTGGCCACTGAAGCTTGCCGAATTCGATCCCGAGGCGGTGCCCTGGAACTCGGGCAGCCGGACGCTGACGCTATAGGTGCCGTCGTTATCGGTCGTGATGTCCACGCCCGCCTCGAGGCCGCTCGCGTTACCGCGTCGCTCGCTCTTGCTCACAAACTGGCCCGACATCTGGCGCATCGTACGCTCGTGCGGACAGATCATCTGGTCGTTGGAGTTTATGGTTTCGGTCGCCGTCGCGTTGAGATTTATATTCGCCGTTCCGATGCTGTATTCGCCATCGGGCGCCGGCCGGACCGCGACATGCGCGACATAGTCGTCGTTGATCGAGCTGTTGGTCGTCTCGGTGCCCTTGCCCGAAACCCGCTTGACCGTCTTGGAGTCGCTGCTCGCCTGGTGCCGCGAATATTCCACCGTTCCCTCCCAGCCGGCCGTGCATTGCGCCGCGGCAGCGGCTGCCACCGGGGCGCCCGCGCCAGACAGCGTCAATCCGACCGCAAGGGCCGGCAAGGTGCGCATGATCGTCATGGGAATATCCTCTGGATGCTACTGCGCGTTTCGCGGCCGCAGGGAGCGTCGAAGCTTGCGCTCATCAAATTCCTTTGGGGGTGCGTGGCGGCAGGCGTGGCGGAGTGCCGGGGGGGGGGGGCTCGTCGGCACTCCGTTGCCGACGCGATCAGCCTTCCGGTTTTGCCTCGGCCTTTGCGCGGGCTTCAGGCTTGGCTTCGGCCTTCGCGCGCGCCTCGGGCTTCGCTTCGGCTTTCGCGCGGGCCTCTGGCTTGGCTTCGGCCTTGGCATGGGCTTCGGGCTTGGCTTCAGCCTTCGCCAATACGGGCATCGGCAGGCCGAGCGCGATCGCAGCGGCGAGGAAGGGGAGTTTGCTCATCTTGGACTCCATCGTCGTGAGGTGGAACAGAGAGGCCGGCCCTTGCCGGGGTGGCGTGGGACGAACCGGCCCTCTCTGCTCGCGGCTCGATGCCGCGACCGTCACGCTATGGGACCGTCGATGTCGATGCCCTGGGCTTGCTTCGAAACCGGATGGTCGTGCGACGGACCGCCGAGGCGTCGACCAAAGCGGACGCTGGCGCGACGAAAATGTCAGGCGAGGCCGAGCCGCTCCAGCACGGCGCGGACATAGCTCGGCCCGACCTGCACGACCGCGCCATCTTCCATTTCGAGTGCGATGAGTCCCTTGCCAAGCCGCTGCACCGCTTTCACGAGCGCGGGCCGGATGAAGGCGGAGCGATGGACACGCATGATCTGCGCGGGGTCGAGCAGCTGCTCCAGCGCCGTCATCGAAATACGGTGGATATAGCTTCGCGTCGCGGTGTGGAGGAGCACATAGTCGCGGGCGGCCTCGACCCATTCGATCTGCGCAACGGGGAGGCGGAGGTTGCCGCTCGCGACCTGGACCCAAATTGCCTCTTCGCGCGCGGCCGCCGGAGCGTTTGCCATCCGGTCGGCCGCATCTCGCATCGCCTGCCGCCGCCGCGCCCGTTCGACTGCCTGGCGGAGCCGGTCGAAGCGCACGGGTTTAAGCAGATAGTCGGCGGCATCGACCTCGAACGCGTCGGGCGCATATTGTTCGAAGGCGGTGACGAAGATGATTTCGGGCCGCGGATCGGCGACGAGATCGGCGGCAACGCGAATGCCGCTTTTCTGGGGCATCGAGATGTCGAGCATCACGAGGTCGGGCCTGAGCTTGGCAATCCGGTCTTCTGCCTCTTCGCCGGTCGAAGCCGTGCCGACGACCTCGACATCGTCGATGTCTCCGAACAGCGTTTCGAGACGCCGCAGCGCCAGCGGCTCGTCGTCGACGAGCAGGACGTGCAGCGTGCTCATGCCGCGAACTCGTTGCGCCGTTCGAGCGGCAGTCGCGCGATCGCGAGGAAGCCGCGTTCGCGTTTGAGCGTCTCGAGGCTGCCCTTGTTGCCATAGAGCGTCTCGAGCCGCTGGCGGACGTTGGCGATGCCGACGCCTGTGCCCGGCCTTGCGTCCTTTTCCTGTCCTGCGCCGTCGTCCTCGACCGAGACGAGCAACATGTTGTCGTCGCTCGACGCTTCAACCTTGATTGTCACCGGCACCGCGGATGGTGCGAGCGCATATTTGATCGCATTCTCGATCAGCGGCTGGAGGAGGAAACCTGGCACCAGCGCGCTGTTAAGCGCGGGCGGGCAGACAAATTCGACCGCGAGCCGCTCGCCGAAGCGTACGCTCTCGATCTCGAGATAGTGTTGCAGCGTCGCGAGCTCGTCCTCGAGCGGTAGCAAGGCATCGGGCTGCGACGACAAGGTCGCGCGCAGGAACTCGGATAGTTTGGCGAGCATCGCGTCGGCGGTGCGATATTCCTTCGTGACGATCAGCGACGAGATCGCGTTGAGCGTGTTGAACAGGAAGTGGGGATTGAGCTGATAGCGAAGCGCCGCAAGGCTTGCGGCGCTTGCGGCGGCTTCGGCGCGGCTTGCGGCTTCGCGCACGACAGCAAGTTCCAGTTCGCGCTCGCGTGTCAGCTTGTTCGCCTCGATCACGGTGAAGGCGGCGCCGAGCAAGGCGAACTGCCAGACGAGCGCAATGAAATTGTTCGTCGCGCGGAGCGCAAAGGGCGCGGATTGTTGTGGCGATACGACGAGCCGCCCGATCCATTCGCCGGTCGAGGCGTCGATCAGCGCGAGCAAGCCCGATGCAAAAACCACCGCCACGCCCATCGCGGCAAGGCGGACCACGGCATTGCGGCGCCGCGTGGTCCGGACCGCCCAATAGACACCGCCCGACAGGAGCGCGCCCATCACGCAGATGTTGATGACAGAAACGGTGACGTACAGGCCCGCGCCGCTGAACAGGTGATAGGGGATGATGTAGAGCACCCCGGACAGGATCCAGGTCGCGGCAACCAGAGAGATGGTCTGACGATGTTCGGGCTTCAGCGGCATGGCAATTCCAATGTCTAGTTCGCGCCGAGCATAAAGGAAGGGTGCGCGGTTGGCGTCCTGCCTCGTCGCACTGGCGTCGGCCTTCGTCGCACGGCAATCGACTCCGGCGAGGGGATGTCGGCCTTGGTCGCAGAGGCGTGGAATGCCCGCCCTCTTCGCCATAGCCGGACCCTGTTCGCGGCAATCGGCCGCCAGGAGATTCCATCATGGCACTCACCCGTTACCGTCACAGCTTGGTTGCCTTCGGCCTGCTCGGCGCCCTGATTATCGCCGAGCAGGCGCGCGCGGCCGCCTTCGAGCTGCCGACGAGCGTGGGCGGGACAGCTGCGCCTGCCGCCGCTGCGCCCACGACCCGGCAGCCGCTTGAAGTTCTACCCTCGGGGCATCCGGTCGTACAGGTGAGTATCGATGGCGCGGAACCTAAGCGCTTCGTCATCGACACCGCCGCAAGCAGCACGACGATCATGCCGAAGCTGCGGGCAGAGATGCCCGGCCTTGTCGCCAAGCTTTCGGACACTCCGCTCAATGGAGCCGCAGGAAGAAGCGATGTCGAAACGACAGTCGTCAGGCAGGTTGCAGTCGCCGGGCACGTGTTCAACTCTCCCGAGCTCATGCTTCTACCCCCCGGGCCGACCGACCATCTCGGCGTCGACGGGATATTGGGCGCGGATATCATCGCCGACTTTACGGTCGAGCTGGATATGCCCGGTGGCCTTTGGCGGATGACGCCGAAACTTGAAGCCGGGATGCTCGAGGGACTTTCCGCGTCGGTGCCCTTCGTCCTCGACGATATGCGCGCACCGCGCCTGACGATCCGTCTCAACGGCGTCGAAGTCCCCGCCATTCTCGACACCGGCGCGCGCGGGACGATCATCAATTGGGCGGCGGCGAAGGCGATCGGGCTCACCCCCGACAGCCCCGGTCTCGCCAAGGCGTCGGACATCAAGGGCGCGACCAACCATGCCATGCCGAGCGTCGAAGCGCCGATCGACGCGCTCATGATCGGCGATGCGATGGTTGCGGGCCGCAAGGTGCGCGTCGCCGACCTTTCGATCTTCAAGGTGCTGGGGTTCGCCCCCGAACAGCCCGCGGTGATCCTCGGGATCGATATGTTCGCCGACCGGCGCTTCGTCATCGATCACCCGGGACTGCGGCTCCACGTCTCGCCGCCGATTTTGCCGGCACCCTAACACCCCTGACGATCGGGAGAAGGCCATCATGAAAAAGACACTGACTCGCGGAGCCGCGCTCGGCGCGCTCGCCATCGCCGCGACCGCCGCCTTCGCGCAGCAGGCGCCCAAACCGAAGATCGAGGCCGTCTATTGGCTGTCGGCCGAAACCGTTTCGGGCATGGCGACTGGCCAGCCCGCGGGCGTCGAGAAGAATCTCTCGCTCCAACTCGGCTCTACGCGGAGCAGCACAGCTCCCAGCGCGGAGCATCTGCCGCCGCAGGGGCTGCGCGCCGGCGAGCGCCTGCCGCTCGTCTCGCCGGGCAAGGGTGTGCCCAAAACCGACGCCAACCCCGATTACCGGCCCGGAACGCCGGACAAGCCCAAAGGACGTATCGAGCTATACTGGGGCTGCGGCGAGGTCGCTCCCTCGGGACAGCCGGTGGTCATCGACCTTGCGACGATGAAGCCCAGCGCCGCGTCGCCCTTCGGCGCGATTCCCAATGTGAAGGCAATGGTGCCGCCGTCGGCGGGGCGCCACGCGACCTATGGCGAATGGCCGGGCGGCAAGAATGGCACGCGTGTGCCAAGTGGTGCCTCGCTCGTCGGCGATCATGTCGTGCAGGGCAATTATTCGCCTGAATTGCGCTTCTCCGTTGCCAGTGGAAGCGATTTCCTCGCACCTCTTGCGCCGAAAAGCGCCGAGTTGGCTTCGGGCGCGGTCAGTGTGAGCTGGCCCGCGCTCGCCAATGCCCGCGGCTACATCATGACTGTGACGGGCGCGCGCGAGGACGGCACGATCGTGATGTGGACGTCGAGCGCGGTGCGCATGCCGGGCATGGCGCTGCCCGACTATCTCGAACAATCCGACATCGCGCGGCTCGTCCAGCAACGCATCCTCCTCGCGCCCGCGACGAGTGAATGCATTGTCCCTTCGGCAGTGGGCAAAGCGTCGGAATCGGCGATGCTGATGATGACCGCCTACGGACCCGAGGCCAATTACGGATCGCCGCGCGAAGCGCCGCTGGGCTGGGGCGTCAAGCTGCGCACCAAGGCGACGCATATGGGCATGCTCGGTGTCGACTTCGCGTCGCTGATGGGGGGCGGCGACACCGATAGCGCCGTACCCGCGGCCGACGCCAAACCTAAAAAGAAGCGCGGTCTGCTGCGCGGCGTCATCGGCGGCGCGCTGGGCCTGCCCGGCTGAGCCTCGAAACATCAAGAAAGTTCGATCGATGAAATTTTCCTTCCTGAAACTCGTCCTTCTCGGCCTGCTTGCTGTGGCACCCACCGCTCCCGCAGCGCATGCCGCGGCGGGCGACAGCCGGGCACCGAAGAAATTGATGGAGCGTTGGGCGGCAGCAACGCCGTATCCCGGGGCTGGTCTGCCCGGCTGGTATTCGAAAACGCCCGACGTCCACGTCCATCAGCCCCGTAATCTCGCGAAGATCCCGATCGCCGAGATCGACCTGCTGCGCCGGCGCGCGATGGTCGCCTTCAATGCGCTGATGCAGCAACCCTCGCTCCGCGATGTGCGCGGCACCAGCCTGCACGCCGACATCAACATCTCCGTCGTGCCAACGCTCGATGGCGTGCGGCTGGTCGGCGCGACCTTCACGATCCGGGCCAAAAGCGTGATCGATGGCGACCCCGATACGATCCAACGCGACGGACGTTATCTAACCCCCTCGGAAGAGGGCGCGGTCCTTAGCGTCTTCCTCAATCCCTATGACATGATGGCGCGCCGCCAGGTGCAGGCCGAGGGCGTCCAGCACAGAAGTTTTCAGGTGCGTACCGGGTCCGCCTTCGGTGTGTATGTCGCCGACCGCCTCCCCGATTATGACCCCAATTCGGAATATGCCTGGGGTCCACGGCCGCTCGCGCTGCAACTGCAGCACGACCGAAGCTGGTATCAGCCGGGCGCCGCGGGCGTCCATCCGCTGCTCGTACACATGTCGAGCTATTCGCACGAAAATGACGACCTGCGCAGCGACCGGCTGAGCCCCGAGCGCCCCGCCGCGCGTCTCGCCGCGGCGATGTTCATGACCGATTGGGAAGATGTGCAACGCCGCATGAAGGAGATAAATTGATGAGCCGCTTGATCCTCACGACGCTCGGGCTCGCGCTTGCCGCCGCACCGGCCACGTCCTTGGCCCAGCGCACCGACGACAATGCGACGACCAGCGCCGAGGATGCTTTCGGTACCTCGATCGGCGGCGAGCAGATCGGCATCTATAACCCGAACTATGTCCGGGGCTTTTCGGCCGCGGAGGCGGGGAACATCCGTCTCGACGGGCTGTACATTGACCAGCAAGCGGCCTTTTCCGATCGGCTGATCGGAGGCTTGCAGATGCGCGTCGGCCTGTCGGCGCAAGGATATCCCTTTCCCGCGCCCACCGGCATCGCCGAATATGAGCTGCGCAAACCCGGTGCGAAACGGCTGCTCAGCGTCAGCGGGCGCCTTGGGCCGTTCGGATCGAAGGTTCTCGAACTCGACGCGCAAGTGCCGGTCACCGACCGGCTGTCGATCGGCGCGGGCTATGGACTGGTGTCCGACCGCAATCACACCGGCGGTGCGGCCGAATTTCGCACGGCTGCGCTGATTGCACGGTGGGAACCGGTCGACGGCGTCGAAATCATGCCTTTTTGGAGCCGCGTCGGGATCGCCGACGAGGAACTCCCGCCATTGCTGCTGACCGCTGGAGACTTTCTGCCGCCGCGGCTCGAGCGCGTGAAGCGAATCGGACAGAAATGGGCGGCCAACGACGGCGAAACGATCACCGCGGGTCTGGCCACCACGTTGAAAAGCGGAGGCTGGACGCTGAAGGCCGGCGCATTTCGTTCGATCCTCGATCTTGACCGCTCGCACACCCAGCTGTTTCTTAATGTTCGACCTGACGGGACCGCCGATGAGGTTGTCATCGCGGAACCCGGGCGCCGTTCGGCCTCGACGAGCGGCGAGGTGCGGCTGTCGCGCCGCTTCGCCGACGGGCCGCGGCTCCACACGCTCCACTTTTCGATCAAGGGTCGCGACCGGGCACGCGTCTATGGCGGCAGCAGTGAAATCTTTGTCGGCAACCATCCGATCGAAGATCCCGTCGACTTCCCCGAGCCCGTTTCAAATTTTGGTCCGCAGACGCGCGATACCGTCCGGCAGTGGACCGCGGGCATCGCCTATGAGGGACGCTGGAAGGACGTCGGCGAAGTGAGCATCGGCGTGCAGAAGACCGACTATAGCAAGCGCGTGTTCGGCCCCGACCTGCCCGTGATCACGACGAAGGATGCGCCGCTGCTGCTGAATGCGACCGCCGCCCTCTACGCTTCGCCGTCGCTCGCCTTTTACGGCAGCTACACCGAAGGACTGGAGGAGAGCCCCGTCGCCCCCGGTCATGCGGTCAACCGCGACGAAGCGCCGCCGGCAATCCGAACGCGCCAGGTCGACGCCGGCCTTCGCTGGTCGATCGTCCCCGGGATCCGTCTGGTCGCGGGGGTGTTCGAAGTAACCAAGCCTTTCTATTCGCTCGACGATGCAAGGCTGTTCCGCCAACTCGGCGACGTGCGCCATCGCGGCGCCGAATTCTCGCTTTCGGGCCAGATCGCTCCGGGCCTGACCGCAATCGCCGGGACGGCGCTGATCGACGCCAGGCTGTCGGGCGACGCCGTCGATAGCGGGCTGGTCGGCCGGAAACCGCTCGCGAGCTTCGGCCGGCTTTCGACCGCGGTGCTCGATTATCGGCCGACCTTTGCGCCTGCGCTCTCTGTCGATCTCGTCGTCGAAAGCACGTCGGACCGGGTTGCGAGTGCCGACGGCAAACTCGTTATCCCGGCGCGAGCCATAGCGTCGGTCGGCGGCCGCTACCGGTTCAGGCTCGGCAAGGCGCCGGCAACCCTGCGCGTGCAGGTTGCGAACATCGGCAACAAATATGGCTGGGCGAACGGGTCGTCGGGTATCTACCTCTACAACCTTCCGCGCCGGCTGACCGCCACCCTGACGACCGATCTCGGCTGACGTCATCAACTCGTGAAATTTTCGGAGACCAACATGCAACGCATTTTGTGCGCAGCCTTCGCCGCAACCGCTCTTCTGATATCTGCGCACAACGCATATGCGCAGGGGTTTCTGAAGCGCCTAGCCGATCGCGCCGTCGAGAAGGTGGAGGAGAATGCCGAAAAGCTCGCCGGCGATGTGATCAATGGATCGGCCAGACCGCGCCAGGATAAGAGCTCGAATGACGAGGCACCTGTCCCCGTTGAAACTTCGCAGGAGCCGGCATCAGCGCAGGTACCTCCTGCCGCGTCAGCCCCAAAGGCACGTTACATCGACGGCCTCAAGACGCCACCTGACGTCGAGGCGAAGAAGGCCGAGTATAACAAGTTCGGCGAAGTGAGCTGCGACGACTGCGAAGGCGGCATTGAGCTTGATGGCCGACCCACCTTTCCGTTCGACGAGTTCAGTGGACGATATAATGAGCGCGCCAAGCGCGCGGGCAACTGGCCTATTGGCTATGTTCACCGTTGGCAGGGTCGCGCCTCCAAGGGGACGTTGACCTTGATGTCTGAAGAGCGGGTCGACGGCTTTCAGTGCCGCCGGCTTGAATATCGGCTGGAGCGGGGCGGGTCCTCTGTCAGTCGGCCCGGGCTGATTTGCCTTGGACTGGCGAACAGCTCGTCGGATGTCGAAAACTGGCACGAGATATACTGAGCCGCCGGCGTCGACGCCGGGTTGAGGCGCGCGAGAAAATCGCCTGCAAAATGAGGTTATTTATGAAGAATTTGGCCATTCTTACCGTCTTAACAGCGATAGCCGCGACTTCGGTGCTCCATGCTGAGGCAATTCCGGCAAGCGCCGCAGGTGTCTGGACGCAATTCAGCAGCGGCAAAGAGCTGGTACTTGTGCCGCGCATCAAACTCCAACCCAACGTCGGCGTGTCCTATGGCACCAGCCTGGGCGGCACCGCTGGCTATGGTTCGTCTACGCGCACAACGATCGTGACCGAGCCAGTTCAGATGCAGGTATCGCGTTCCATGACGCTGGAAGTCGAGCAAGACGGCCGTTTTAAGTGGAGGATCGTCAAACGCCACGCCGAAACGGAAAGCTGCTCGATGACGACGACGCAAATGAAGCAGGGGCGTCTCACTCACGAGGGCGGCAAGGCCAGTTTCGCCGTCGAGGATGGCACCGAGAGCTTTGTATCGAGCTGTGGCCGGGAAGGCAGTTCCCAACTTGCACGAACGTCGGAGCAGTATGTCGTCCAGCTCAGCGGTGGCCGACTGGTGTTGCAAAGCGGCGCGACCCGCTGGACCTTTCTGAGGAGCTAAATGCGGATCATCTTATGTCCGCTTATACCCACACTCGTCTGGAAGCTGCCTGTCCGAACTCGGCCAATGTTGCTCAGTTGAATGGCGTCTGCCCGCTCGGCGAGTAGAGGATCGAGAAGGTAATGAAGTGCATCGCTTCGCGCATGGATTTGAATTCCGCGCGAATGGTCCACGTGTCGATACGCTCGGTCCAGGGAAGATATCCCAGCATTTCCGCAGCGCCGTGGCTCGTCATTTCCAGCAGGAGTTCGAACGGGCCGTCGAGCTTGAAGGGCGTGGAGGCCGGCGCCGCAAACGCTTCCTTGGCGGCCGCCTTGAGTCCTTTGCAAACTTGGCGGGGCGGCAAGGATTCCTGGGACAATTGGCCAAAGGAATGCTTCGTCGCGAACAATGCCGCGTCCGGTGCATAGCGCTTGGCGTCCTCGATCGTATACTGATCGCCCGAGACGAGAAGGACGGGCTTGCCGAATTCGCCTGCCAGCGCCGCGTTGAAATATCCCTCGGAGGCGATCTCTCCGTTCAGGCGAATGGAACGGAAGGCCGCGCTGGAGAAACTGTGATTGAAGATGGCGTCGGCGGTCCCCGCCGCCGCATGATAGCCGATAAACGCGCAGGCATCGGTCGCGGGATCGTCGATCATCTGCATTTGAAGCAAGGGGCGCGGCCACGATCGGATCAGGCGGATATTGTCGAGCAGCAGGTCGGGATCGATATTCTGGGCGTTGCTGTGCGAATCCGTCGCGATGACCTCATCATAGCCCGCCTCGAATGCGGCTTCGGCAACGGCATTGAGCTCGTTCGTCATCCATTTGCGCGCCGCCTGCCACTCCCAGCCCTGCGGCGTGAGAGCGGCGCGCGATGCTACGCCCGCAATGCCTTCCATGTCGACCGACAACAAGATCCTTCGCATCATGCTTCTCCTGATGGGCGCGCATAGCTGGCTCGCCCGGGCAAATTATTCTGCCGCGCGGTGGCGAACCTCTGCGATCGTCCGCGCGAGCGGTTTCGGCGCCAGCCCAAAGCAAAGCAGGCTGATGGCAATGCCGAGCATCCCGGCCGACGAAAGCGAAATGAGGACGCCGCGGTCGCCGGTGAGCAGCCCGGACAGGGCGCCGACGAACAGCGGCGAAGCGGCGTGTCCTATCGCCAGCACGATGCCGACGAAGGATAATATTCTGGAGCGAAGCGCGTCAGGCGACAGGTCCTGGACGATGCCGGGCATAAGTGCTGCGACGCCGATCAGCATTGTGAGCTGGCAAGCCGCGGTGACGAACATCGCCCATGAAGACGTCACGAACGGGAGAAGCAGGCTCGGAACGATCGCGAACAGCAGAAAGGCCTTGGCTATGCGCAGCGGGCGCTGGACGGGGTCGCCGCCCATAAATTTGAGCGTGACCCCGGGCAAGGTGACCCCCACGACAGAGGCGACCGCCATGGCGGTGCCCATCTGGACGCCCGCTGTCTCGGGCGGCAGTCCGAAAGCCCGGAAGGCCGCAAGCGGCAACCAGCCATAGGCCGCGGAAAGCGGCAAGCAGTAGCCAAAAATCCCCCCGAAGATGCAGGCGAAAGTCGTTCGGTGCGCCCGAATAAACGGCAGCATCGTCACGCCAGCGCTTGCCTCGGCGGTTCCCGTCGCCTCCTTGGCTCTCGCGGTCGACTGACCGACGGGGAGCGTTGCCACGAGCAGAATGAAGATTGGGGCCGGCAGGGCGACGATCAGGATCGCCGCGCGCCAGGCTTCGAGGGAGGCCAGAGGGGCGGGAAGGGCGCTCGCATTTGCCGTCAGCCATCCGATCGCGCCGCCGCCAAGCATGACGCCGACCGCGCCGCCCAAAATCGTTGCCGCAAAATAGATGAAGTTTGCCGTACTGCGATGCCGCGTGCGAAAGATATCGGGGATCATGGCAAAGATGATCGGCATCAGCCCCGCTTCGCCGACGGCGATGCCGATGGTGGCGATGAAAAGGCCCATGAAGCTTGTCTGATAGGCGCACGCCGCAGTCGACAGCGACCAGATGATGATCCCGGCAACGAGGATGAGCCGCCGGCCGTACCGATCGGCGAGCCAGCCCATCGGATAGCTCGCAGCCGACGCGAAGATCGCCATGCCGAGGCCTTGCAGCGCTCCGAGCTGAAGATCGCTGAGTTGCAAAGATTGTTGAAGCGATGGGAAGACCAGATTCAAAATCTGCCGGTCGACGAAGGCGAAGATCGTCGTCAGGATCAGAATGGCGAGAGCGTACCACGCGCGGATCGGGGTCGGTGCGGCAGCGTCCTCTTCGGGCAGATCGGCGCCTGACATGGTCGGTCGCATGGCTAGGCCTCCATCATGGCTGAAATGCGAAACCGACGCCGCGGCCGATCGCCGGCCAGACCGAGAGCCCGTGATCCTGCTTCTCAAAAAGAGCGTAGTCGCCGACTTGCAAGGTCCGATGGTCGAGCGCGCTGAGCCGCTCGACCATCGCGCGGCCGTTCTCCACCATATTGGCGTAACGGAAAAGCGCGCGGGTCTGCTCGATGTCTGCGCCGGGTGGCATCTGGCTTGGTTCGTTCTCGTTCGCACCCATGGTTATAAGCAGACGGCGTGCTTCATCGAGGGATGGCGAAGACCGCGCAAAATTGCGTTCGTAATCGAGTAGCGCACGGTCCGCCCACCAGATCGACGGACTCGCTGCGATGTAGCTCTTGAACAATTTTGGCCGGGTAAAGAGCGAGTAGAGAATTGCGAGGCCGCCAAGCGAATGGCCGAAGAAGGCCGACGACGCCATGTCGACCGGAGCGATGCTCGCCACCATCGGCAGGATGTCGCGCTCGATCGTATCGAGGAAAGCGTCGAGACCGCCGCTTGCGGACGGGTCGGCGGGAATATTGGGGAAGCTGTGGCGCGGCGGCACCGGCAAGGTTAGGTCATAGCGGCGTTCGCGGCTGATTGCTGCGACCATCCCCGGAAGCCGTGCTTCTGCGTCCGAAAGTGGGCCACGCTCCGCAAGTGAGGCTGCGGCGAATTCGGGCGTCTCGGGATAACCCAGGCCGACGACCAGCACGTCGGGTGCGTTGAAGTTCCACCGCACCGCCTCGCAGGCGCTGGCGAAATAGCGGTTGCCGTCAAGAAGGAAGAGCGGGCGGTAGCCGCCAACCGGTGGCGGAATGAGCGGCAAACCGAGGAAGAGCGCGTAGGACCGGCCATTGATCGATGATTCGATCGTGATGGTCCGGCTGTTCGGGATCGCGAAGTCTGCGGGCAGTTCGTCCGGCGACATGTGCATCAGACCAGCTCCGGCTCGCGCACGAAATTGATGATCGCGTCGGTAAAGTCGGCCGGCGCGTCGGCCGCCATCAAATGGCTGCTGTCCTCGAATATCCGGAGGACCGAGTTGCCGATCAACGCGTGAAGCTCTTCCGAAAATTCGGGCGCGCAGATGAAGTCGTGGCGACCGGCCAGGATAAGCGTTGGCGCGGTGATATTGCGAAGCTCGCCGCGCAGATCGAAGCTTTGCATGAAGCCGCCCGGGCCGAACGCTCGCCGGGAAATTTCGTGGCTGTAGATCGCACGGCCGCTGCTGCCGACGGGTGAGGCAGGATCGTGCGCGCGGCTGTAGAGCGGGCCCATGACGCGGAAATAGGCTTCGACCTTGGCATCCGTGTCGAGGGTCGCCGACGTAAGCCTATCGAACATCTGCACCTGCTCTTCCGAACCCCGCGCCGCGACGATCGCCCGGGCGCGGTCGATGAGCCCCTTGTGCGCCGCAGTCGCGAACAGCACGAGCCGGGACACGGAATCCGGATAACGTGCGGCGTGCGCCATGGCGACCATGCCGCCGTAGCTGCCGCCGATACTGACGATCGGACCAAGGCCCAGATGCCGGCGCAGCGCCTCCATGTCCTCGACGGTCTCGTCGAGCGTGCAGCGTTCGAGCGGCTCGCGATCGGATCTGCCATGCCCGCGCTGGTCGAAGAAGACGAGCTGCATATGATCCCTGAGCGCCGCGCTGCCGCCCCGCGCGCCGACATGGTCGATGCCAGGCCCGCCGTGAACGAGAAACGCCGCAGGCCTCTCGATCATCCTGTCGCCGCTGCGAACGAGACCCGCCCCATCGATGTCAAAGTAGATGCGGGTCCCGCGGATATCAGCAAACATATCGTCTCTTTTCCAAATCGATCTATCGATCGCCGGCAGCCGATTAGCGGAAGTCCACATCGACACTCAGGCCGATCGTCCGCGGTTGCAGAACAGTCGCACCATTGGGCGTGAGCCACGAGGTAAAGTCGTATTTGTTGGTCAGGTTACGGACGAACAGATTGATGTCGACCGGTCCGGTGCTGACGCCTGCCGTGAGATTGAGGGTGCTGTAGTTTCCGAGCCGGCGATTGCGCGGCGACTGCGGGAAATATTGATCACGCGCACCGGTGTATCGCCAGGCAAGGCCGAGCCGGGCCCGCGTGTCATCGCCAAGGTCAAAATCATAATCCGCGGTGAGGGAGCCGGCCCATTTCGGAGTGAGCGGCAGGCGATCGCCTGCACGTCCGGCAACCTCGGGCGCATCGTCCTTGAGTTCGGTGTCGGTGTAAGCGAAAGATCCCCCAAATGTAAGCCCGATCGCGGGGCGGACATTCAACGTGCCTTGCAGCCCCTTGCTGATCGCCTTGCCGCCATTGGCGATATAGGAGAGATTGGTGGGCGTCGCGCCCTGCAATTGGATATCGCGCCAATCGATGTAATAGGCCGACAGGTTGAGCATCACCTTGCGGTCGAAAAGATCGGATTTGAGGCCGATTTCATAATTTGTCAGCGTGTCGGGTTCGTAGCTTTGCGGGATGCCCGGCACGATAAAGTTGGGACCGCCAGGACGATAGCCCGACGAAATCCGTCCATAGAGCATCGCATCCTTGGTCACATGATAGCTTGTCGACAAGGTATAGGTCACCGAGCTGTCGGACGACGTGCGGGCGGGAAGATTGAGCGGCGCGCCCACGAGAAGCCCGTTTGCCGTCTGGCTCACGCGCTGACTGTTGCGGCTATACCGGATGCCGCCGCCGATATCCCAGGCGTCGGTGATATTGTAGGTCGTGTTCGCAAACAGCGCCCACTCGCGATACCGGCTCGGAATGGTGCCATCGAGCAGCGGGCTGAGACCCGCCGGCTGCGTGTCGCTGTTCGGCAGAAAGGCAAGGCCGAGCTGCTTGAACTGCGTCCGCTCGCGCGTGAAGAAGCCTCCTACAAGCCAATGCAGCAGGTCGGTCTGCGGCGACGCGAGACGCACTTCTTCGGTAAACTTCTTCACCTTGATGTCGTTGGCAAAGGTCGCATCGACGCCGAAAATGGGGCGGAAGGTCAGCGATGAGTCAGTGCGGAAGCGCGACCGCAGATCGCTCAGCGACGTGATCGATGTCAGGGTCGCAAAGCCGAAATCATAGTCGGCGGTGATCGACCCGAGCCCGGTTTCGCTTTCGAACCCTTCGGGCCGGTTCTTTGACGCGGTATATTTGCCAAACAGCGGCGTGCCGGCCGCGTTCACATTGATCAGCGCGAGTCCGTCGAACTTCGAGCGATTGTAGAGCCCTGACGCTTTCAGCGTGAAATTATCCGTGGGCTTCCAGTAAATGACGCCCCGGACTGCGTCCTGCGTCCCCTGGTTGACGTCGCGCTTCCCGATCGCAACGTTATCTACATATCCAGGAACGTCCTGATGCGTGCCGCTGATCGAGATCGCAAGCTGGTCGGGGACGACGACAAGATTGGCGGCGCCGCGAACGGTCCAGCCGAGGCTGTGGCCATGATCGACCGTGACAAGCTCGGCGCCTGCCTGATATCGGCTCTCGGTAAGGCTCGGTGTGCGCGTAACATATTTGACCAGCCCGCCCATGCTGCTCGCGCCGTAGAGCGTGCCTTGCGGGCCCTCGAGCACCTCGACGCGCTCAAGATCATAGGGAAACAGGTCCAGGCCCGCAGAGTTTCCCGCTGCAAAGGCGCCGCTCGACCCGATCGGCACATCGTCGATGTAGGTCGCGACAGTCGAACTCGCTTGAGTCCCCGTCGTTATGCCGCGCAGAGTGAGGCCATAGGCGCCGGGAACGCCGTAAAGCGAGTCGACCTGAAGCGCCGGCACCGCGACGGCAATGTCCTGGATACGGGTCGCGCCCGCTTCAGCGAGCGCCTCCCCGGATACGGCGGTCACGGCAAGGGGCACATCTTGCGCGCGCTGCTCGGACTTTTGCGCCGTCACGACGATCTCGCCCGCGCTCTCTGCTTCGCTCGCTGGGGTCTGCGCCCATGCTGGCGTGGCGGCGGTGGCGGCCGTGAGCATAAAAAATGCAGCGCGTTTCATCCTCGGCATGACATTACCCCTCCATGCGCCCGGTGGGCGACTCAATTCCTAAATAAAGCGTGCGCTCGTTTTATTTGATTGGCAAGCGGAATCGTGTATGGCTCGATTTTGCAAGTGAAAACGGGGAGTTTTATGCCGAAGCGGAGCGAAGCCTATATGTCGGGGCAGCGGGATCTCGTTGCCCGCGCGGCTTATGAAGTCATGCTCGAAAAAGGCCTTCACGACGCCTCGCTGCGGGACATTTGCACACGTGCAGGGGTTTCGATCGGGGCGTTTTACAATTTGTTTCCGACGAAGGCCGACGCGATCGTGGCGTCGAGATTGCTGAACCTGGCGGTTCAGCCGAAGCTTCCGGCAGTCAAATCCTGGGACGACTATGTCGCCTACCTCGTAGGGCAATATTGCAATCGCGATCCCAAGAGCCTGCAACGCCAACGCCTCGCCTTGCAGTTCGCGGCGGAAATTCTTCAGCTCAAGAGTAACCCGGCGGGTCTCAGCGAAATCTACGATGCCCAGCGCAAGCAACTGACGGTGTACCTAGCCGGCCTGCACGCGAACGGGGAGATAAGCCTGCCGTTCGGTCTGGAACAAACCGTCGAAATCCATGCGCTGCTCGCGCTGGGCGCGAGTTATCGCCTTGCAAACGACCTTGATCTCGGCGTCGAGGACGCCGCGGCCCTTCTGGCCGCCGGTCTGGCCGGCACGGCGGGGCTGACCGCCGGATGAGCGCAACCGTGACCATTTCAAATCGGCAGTTCGGGCGCGTTCCGCTTCCTGCAGAATTTCTTGCGCGAATATCTGCCCGTTTCGGCAATGGTTTTACGCAAAGCCGCCCCATCCTCGAGCAGCACGGGTCAAACGAATCGCACTTTGGGCAATCGGTTCCCGACGCAGTGGTATTTGCCCAATCGACCGCAGATGTGGTCGCGCTCGTCAATCTCTGTGCCGAATATGGAGTCCCGATTACGCCCTACGGCGCTGGCACCTCGATGGAGGGCAATGCACTTGCGATCAACGGCGGCATCTCGCTCGACATGAGCCAGATGGACAAGGTGATCGCGGTCAATGCCGAGGATTTCGACTGTGTCGTCCAGCCGGGCGTGCGCCGCGAAGAACTCAATGTGCATCTACGCGACCAAGGGCTGTTCTTCCCGATCGACCCCGGCGCCAACGCGACGATCGGCGGCATGGCGTCGACCCGCGCGTCGGGCACCAACGCGGTGCGCTATGGCACGATGAAAGACGCGGTGCTCAGCCTCGAAATCGTGACGCCGCAGGGCAAAGTCATCCGCACCGCGCGCCGCGCGCGCAAATCGGCGGCGGATTATGATCTGACCCGGCTCTATGTGGGTTCCGAAGGCACGCTCGGCATCATCACCGAAGTGACGCTGCGCCTGCATCCGGTTCCCGAGACGATCTCGGCGGCGGTGTGCAGCTTCGACACGCTGGGCGGCGCGGTCGATACTGTTGTCCAGTCGATCCAGTGCGCCGTGCCGCTCGCGCGCGTCGAGATCCTCGACAAGAAACAGATGGTCGCGGTCAACCGTTGGTCGAAGCTCGACTATCCCGAGGCGCCGACGCTCTTCTTCGAATTCCACGGCAGCGCCGCCAACGTCGCCGAACAGGTCGAGACGGTCAAAACGCTCGCCGAGGCAAATGGCGGCAGCGCGTTCAGCTGGTCGAACCTGCCCGAGGAGCGCACCAAGCTGTGGCGCGCGCGGCACGAAGCTTATTATGCCGCGGTCAACATGCGCGCGGGCGCGATCGGCTGGGCGACCGACGTCTGCGTGCCGATCAGCCGGCTCGCCGAATGTATCGCCGAAACGCATGTCGATCTCGACGCATCGAGCGTCCCCGCGACGATCCTGGGTCATGTCGGCGACGGCAATTTCCATGTGATCTTCTCGATCGATCCCGACGCGCCCGACGAAATGGCGGAAGTCGAGGCGATCAACGCGCGGCTCGTCGAACGCGCGCTCGCGATGGACGGGACGTGCACCGGCGAGCACGGCATCGGCATCGGCAAGCAGGCACGGCTGGTTGCCGAACTGGGCGATGCGGTCGAACAGATGCGGATGATCAAGCGCGCGCTCGATCCGCAGAATATCCTCAATCCCGGCAAGATTTTCGCGATGATCTAGACGCCCCAGATGGCCTGTCGGGTAAGCGAGCTAGCGGTCATTTAGTTCAGGAACCTCTTTGCGGTCTCGAGCTGCGACGGACACGGGCAACCTCGCAAATGCGCTCAAGTGGTGAATGTCGCGGCTAGTAATTTCGTCGACCCGGCGGCGGCCCATCAGCGCCATGCCGCGTTCGATTTCACTGCGGAACAGTTTCAGAACGCGTTCGACGCCAAGCTGCCCTCCCGCTGCGAGGCCGTAGAGGTACGGCCTTCCGATCGAGCACCCGTTCGCTCCGAGCGCCAAGGCCTTCAGCACGTGAGTTCCACGCCGGATACCGCCGTCAATGATCAACTGGGCGCGATCTTGGACGCGGTCCCGTATCGCCGGTAAATAATCTATCGGGGCGCCGGTGCCGTCTAGCTGCCGTCCGCCGTGGTTTGACACCATGATCGCGTCGGCTCCGCAATCGACCGCTGCTTCGCAGTCGGCGGGTAACATCGCGCCTTTGACAACGAGCTTTCCTTGCCAGCGGGCGCGCAACCACTCCAGGTCCCGCCAGCTGGCCGAGCGATCGAATTGGCCGTTCACATAGTCTATGACGTTGGTGCCAGAGGCGTCCAGATCGCCGACATGCTGAACGATGTTCGCAAGTTCGAACGACCGGTTGCGAAGCGCTCCCAATGCCCAGCGAGGATGCGCTGCGAAACTGAGCAGGCTGTCCAATGTGAAGCGAGGCGGCATGACCATTCCCGAGCGCAGGTCTCGTTCGCGGTTGCCGGCAACATTCGTATCGGTGGTGAGCGCAATGGCAGAATAACCGTACGTCTTTGCACGCTCGAGCAAGGCTTCGGTCAAGCCGCGGTCCCGGAAAAGATATAATTGGAAATATCGGCTTACGCCGCTTCTCGCGATCGCTTCCATCGAAGTCGTTGCCATCGTGGAGAGGCCATAGGGGACGCCCGCTGCGCCAGCCGCGCGTGCGACCGACAACTCGCCGGATGCATGAAATAGCTGCGACATTCCGGTCGGCGAAAGCATGAGGGGCATCGCCGCCGGCATGCCAATCAGGTCGCAAGTCGTATCAGTCGAGGTGACGTCGACAAGCGTGCTTTGCGCCAGCGCCCAGTCATTGAAAGCGCCGCTGTTGCGGGCCATGGTGATCTCGTCGTCAGCGCCGCCGTCAAGATAGTGCCAGATCGGTCCCGGCAGGGCTCCTTGGGCAAGCTTGCGCATGTCTTCGATGTTGTAGACGCGTTCGAGGCGCCTAGTGATGCTCATGGGTTCGCGCCCGCTGCGAATTCCTTGCCCTGCTCAGTCGGCCGTCCAACCATTTTGCCCCCAAACTTTCATAAGCGCTTCGTAGTGAAGCCACTTGGAGTTTCCATAAATGAAAGTGGGAAAACAAGCAATGGTCAAGCCAGAATTTCGAGTTATGTTGATAATATATGCGCTCAAATTCGCGCGGCGGATCAGCCGGTTCGGGTGCGGAATATCCCGATGGAAAGTTGGAAACCTATTGGTTCTCAGCCCGCCTTGCGCATGGGTGACGTCGCTTGGTCCGAATCCGGGTTGGCGGTATCAGGCTCCACCACGCGCAGCGAGCTATAGTCGCGGCCGGCGGAAGCGGCCGGTTCGGCACGTGGGCACAGAATGCCGAGGATTCGGCAGCGCTTGTCGCCGACCCTTATATGCGCATGCTTCATTTCGGCATCGAAGTAGATGGACGAGCCTGCAGTGAGGCGGACGGGGGCGTAAATTTCTGTATGGAACTCAACTTCCCCTTCAAGCACGTAGTTGAATTCTTCTCCGCTATGACTTGTGAACGGGCCGTAGTCCGCGACGTCGTCTAGTAAAATTTCGGCGATGAGCGGCTGAAATCTCTTGTTGAGAAGGTCCGAGGCCAGAAACCACTCCAGATATCCCCCTGCATCGATCAGCGTTCCTTCGTCCGGATGGGTGACACTGCGCCGCATACCGAAAGAAAGGGGCGAAGGCGGAGCGACGGCAATTCCTTCGCCTCCCAGAAATTCTGCGAGGTCTGCATCGAGCGCCCGGCAAATGCTGTCCAACCGCTCGAAGCTCGTTGAAAGCTTGCCATTCTCGATCTTGGACATGGTGGACAAGGCCACTCCGATCCGGTCGGCCAGCTGCGCAAGTGAGAGGCCTGCTGCGACGCGCTTCTCGCGGATGGCGGCACCGACTTTCAGGCGACTGCTCGCCAAGGCACTTTTTTGTCCCGTCTTCTCTCGCATTTCTCGACCTTGTACAATTTTCGATCTTCGACCGAAATGCCGGTCGGCCTTACCTTAACGGCTATACGCTTCGTTGTCATGAGATTGCCGCAGGAACGGCTGTAGTGCCGCTCCTGCGATCTCGGGCTTAGAATTTGCCTGAAAGGCTGACGCCGAAAGTCCGCGGCTGGAGAACCGTCACGCGCGCCGGGCCGCCGAGCGATGATGTTGCCATATAAGCAGATACGGCGCCGCGGACGTCAAACAGGTTACGGACGAACAACTGCACCTTGGCGGGACCCACTGTCGCGCCGGCCCGCAGATCGATCGTGACATAGTCGCCCAGATCATATTGTGGGAGGTTCGGGTTTCCATCGAACCCGGCGTTGCGATCTGAGACAAATCGCAGCGTAGCGCCGAAGGTCGGGCTCAGGCCCTCGCCAGTGCCCAGATAGTCCGCGTTGATCGCCGCGGTGAATTTGGGCACCGTCGGCAAACGATCTCCCTTCTGCCCGCCAAGGTCCGGCGAGTCGGCCGCGAGGCGGGCGTCCTGGTAGGCGAAGGCCCCCGTCACGTTCACGCTCCTCGCCGGACGAGCCGTCAGCGTCAACTCGGCGCCATCGATCTTCGCCCCGCCGGTATTCACATAGCTGTTGAGGCCGTTACGCAGGCCGGAGATCAGCATGTCGTCCCAGTCGATATGATATCCCGCGAAGTCGAGGGCGAATGTCCGATCCGCTGTTTCGCCGCGGAACCCGGCCTCGTAGCTCGTTAGGCTATCGGATTTGAACGTAGGCGGTCCCAAGGGCGCGCCGGTTATCGGATCAAATGTCACGATGTTGGGACCCCCCGGGCGATACCCGGTCGCAAAGCGGACGTAAGCCGTCGCGTGCGAGCTAAAGCGATAACGAGCGTTAGCGAGGTAGGTCGTCACGCTCTCGTTCGATCGCAGCGTCGGTGCCGAGGGTGCGAGAATTCCGGTCGCATTTTGAGTATAGCTTTGTCGATTGTGGGCGTAGCGAAGCCCCCCGGTCACGTCGAGCTTGTCGGAAAGATGCACGGTGACATTCCCGAAGGCCGCGTATTCCTTGTACGTGCTTGGAAGTAAGGCGGTGAGCAGGTCGACGGGGAACAGGGATCCATCGGCGTTGTACCCAATCAGGCTGCTCGGTGCGACGCTCTTTTCATCGGTATAAAAGCCGCCGACAATCCATTCGATCGTGCCGCTCTGCGACGATGCGAGCCGAACCTCCTGCGTGAACTTATCGGTCGAGATACCTCCATCGACGGCCGTTGACGCGACAGGCAGGCCGAACGCGCCGAGTAATGGAACATAGAGTGCCGACGCATCGATCCGGAAGCGCACATCATTGGTCTGATAGCTTGTGATCGATGTGAGCGTCGCGGCCCCGAAATCGTAATTGAGCGTGCCGCTCACGATGCGGAAACGCTGATCGAACGGCTCGCGAAGAATCCTTTGCTGCTCAAGGTCCCCCGTGATCCACTGGCCGTCGCGTGTGTAGTCGACCTGGGCATTTCCTTCGCGGTGAATATCTTGCGCGAACCCGCTCAGGCGAACGGAAAGCCGATCGGTCGGCTGCAGCAGGACGTCGAGCCGGCCACCATAGATGTTCGCGCGCCCGACATTGTCTTCGCCGCGTCCGACATCGTCGATAAATCCGCCGTCGCGCGAATAATAGCCGCCCGCGCGCACGGCGACTTTATCGGTGACGAGCGGCGCGCTGACAGCCGCCGCCACATTGTAGCTCGTGCCACCCTGCTCAGTGAACGAAACGCCGGCTTGGGCGCTGCCCTCAAATCCGCTCAGACTGGGTGCACGTGTCACATATTTGAGAAGGCCGCCCATTGAACTCGATCCGTACAGCGTTCCTTGCGGACCCCGAAGCACTTCAATCCGTTCGAGGTCGAAGAGTCCGGCATCGAGCGCCACGCCGGCGTTGATCGAGAAGACAGTGCTGCCACCATAGGGGACATCATCGACGTAAACGCCCACTGTGGACGCGACGTCGGCGCCCGAAGTGACGCCTCGCAGCGTGATCTGGTTGCGTCCCGCGCCGCCGTTGGAGCTGACCGTCATTGCGGGGACTGTGTTGGCGTAGTCGCGCAGCTGGGTCGCATTGAGCCGCTCAAGATCGTCCGAAGTTACTGCGGTGATCGACTGAGGCACATCGATAAGCCGCTCGGACCGGCGGGTCGCCGTCACGACGATTTCTGACGACCCCGAATTTTCAGCTGCCGGCTGACCGTCTGACTGCGCCCAAGCGGGCAATGGTGCCGCGACAAGCAACGTGGCGGAACCAGCATATAATGCAGCTCGAATGTTCATATAACCTCCCCAAGATCGGCCGGTTCCGGCGGCGGACGCCTTCACCATGCCTGGCCCGATTTTCCATTTTCCGCAGAGACTTTCCAAATCAGCAAGCAGGGAAAAGCATTTTCCTTTCCTTGTCAACTGAGAATCCGGCGGCGAGCCATTTTTACCGGCTACGAAGGGAAATATGATTTGACGCCAGTGTTTCTTGGTTTCATCTATGGAAATATAGACGGGCGGGACAATGATCGAGCCCGCCTCGGGAGAAAGCCATGGCAACGTCGTTTCGTTTGGATCATGCATTGGCGAGTGAAGCGGGTCTGTCTGCGTCGGTGCTCGCCGAATTCAATGCCTATCTGGATGGATCGGTCGCGCGCGCCGAGGCGCCAGGTTATGTGGTCATGCTCCTTCGAGGCGACCGGCTCGTCCATTGCCACGTGACCGGCTTTGCGGACTGGGAAAGTCGCGCACCTCTTCAGCCCGACTCGATTTTCACGCTTTACTCGATGAGCAAGCCCTTCGCCGCCGTCGCGATGATGCTCCTTCACGAAGAGGGTAAATGGCAGCTCGATGATCCCGTTTCCAAATATCTTCCGGAATTTTCAGATATCGCAGCCCTCCCGGGGAGCAAGGCGAGCCGGGTCCCGACGATAAGGGAAACATTTACCCACACCGCGGGCTTCGTCCTCGGCGCGACGCCGGAGGAGCGGATGGCTTCGGTGGAACTGATCTCGTGGCACAAGGCACGCTCCTTGACCGAGCTGATCGGCCGGTATGCGAGGATGCCGCTCGGCTATGAGCCGGGGTCGGCCTACGAATATGGCGTGGCGACCGACTTGCAGGCGGAAATCGTCGAGCGGCTGACCGGCGAGCGCCTCGATCTGTTCCTCAAGCGGCGCGTCTTCGATCCACTGGGCATGGTCGATACGGGCTTCCATCTGAGCTATGAACAGGGTCGGCGGCTCGCACGCGGTCACCGCCTCGATCCCGAAAGCGGGCAGCTTCGTCCCGCCAGACCGGACGAGCAGATCGAATCGATTTTTCCGATGGGCGGCACGTCGTTCAAATCCACGGCGCATGATTTTGCGCTGTTCTGCCGGATGTTGCTGAACCGGGGGGCGCTCGGGGAAGTCCGGATCCTCGCTGCCGAGAGCGTCGACCTGATGCTCGCCAATCACTTGAGCGACGCGTTCATGGAGACTGTCTACCCAATTCTTCATTATCGCATCGGTCAAGGGAACGGCCATGCTCTGAACGGAATGGTCTGCGTCGATCCCGAGCGGGCGGGCCGCCCTGTCGGCAAGGGTACATATGAGTGGGGCGGGGCGTTCGGTGCCTGGTTCTGGATCGATCCCGAACACGACATTGCCTGTATCGGGATGACCAATCGTGGCCGGCTCGGGGAAGAGCGACCGCCGGAAGTCATCGCCCAGGAGACTGTCTATCGAGCGCTGAGAGTCGGCGGCGCTCACGGCGTGTGACCGGCCGTCTGGCTGCTCGGTGGCTGCGCACCTCAGGATTATCAGGAGACCGCGATGCAACCGGTGGGCCAAGTGACGACAATGAGTGAGGCTGATGCCGCATCGCCCGCAAAGCCGTGGGACCGTTACAGTCCGCGCGAGCGCAATTTGCTGCTCGTCGTGCTTTTTCTGGTCGGCACCTCAAACTTCGTCGATCGCAACATCATCGGCGTGCTTCTCGAGCCGATAAAAGCCGAATTCGGAGCGTCGGACACGATGCTTGGGCTGTTATCGGGTCTTTCATTCGCGGTCTTCTACGCCACACTCGGCTTGCCCGTCGCGCGCTGGGCAGATCGGGGCGACAGGCGCTTCATCATCACCTTGTCGCTGACCGTCTGGAGCGTGATGACCGCGCTCTGCGGTATGGCACAGAGCTTTTGGCAGCTCGCCCTCGCGCGCGTCGGGGTGGGTGCCGGCGAGGCGGGAGCCATTCCTCCCGCGCAAAGCCTCATCGCCGATTATTTCCCGCCCGATCGCCGCGCCCGGGCGATCGGCATCTTCATGCTTTCCTCGATGGCGGGATATATTCTCGGCATGGCCGGGGGCGGCTGGATCGCGCAAAATTGCGGGTGGCGCACCGCGTTTCTTGCCGTGGGTTTGCCCGGCCTCGCGCTTGCAATATTGGCCCGATGGATTCTTAAGGAGCCGAGGCATCTGCCGCAGTTCCGCGTCGACCCGACCGCACAGGAGAGCATAAGCGATACGTGCAGGGCTCTCTTCGCCAAGGCGGCCTACTGCAATATCGTCTGGGCAATGATCATCTATTATCTGATGGCCTATGGCGCGCTGATTTTCACGGTGCCCTTTGTGATCCGTGTGCACAATCTCACGGTCGCGGAGGCGGGCGCCATATTCGGAGGGGTTTCCGCCGTGGGGGCCGTGCTCGGCAGCATCTTCGGTGGCAGCCTTGCCGACCGGCTCGCCAAGCGGGATATGGCAGTGTTTGCGTGGTTGCCCGGCTGGGGATTGATCGCCGCGCTGCCGCTCTATGAGGCGGCTCTCCTCGCACCAAGCGTAACCGCAATGGCTGCCATCCTTTTGGTCGCCAGCACATTGCTGGCGGGGGTGGTGCCGCCGATCTTCGCCGCGCTGCTCAGCGTGTGCGGCTCCTCGCGCCGCGCGATGGCGGTGGCGATCGTGTTTTTCTTCGCCAATCTGGTTGGACTGGGCGCCGGGCCGGTCGTCGCAGGGGCGCTGAGCGATTATTTCGCGCTCGCATACGGACCGGCCGACGGACTGCGCTATGCGATGATGATCATGATGTGCGCATTTCTGCCAAGCGGCTTTTTCATGCTGCGAGCCGCGCGCACGATGCGTGCAGACGCTGAAGATTGAACAGAAATTCAAGAGGTGAGTGATGCAGACCCTTTTCCGTAATGCCCTGATCTTCGACGGAGTGTCGCGCGATCTTCGCGAAGGGCATGTGCTGGTCGAAGATGGACTTATAGCCGAGGTGAGCGAGCAGCCGATAAAGGTTGATGCGGACCGGGTCGTCGAGGCAGATGGCCGGACCCTGATGCCGGGGCTGATCGATCTTCATGTCCACATCTGGGCCGCGGACATGAATGTCGCGAGGCTGTCGCAGATGCCGACCGAATATTACTCGCTTTATGCGGCGCAATTTCTTCAATCGACGCTCGATCGGGGCTTCACGACCTTGCGCGACGCCGGCGGAACCGACGCCGGGTTCGCGATGGCGATCGAAAAAGGCTTTATCAAGAGCCCGCGCTTCTATCATAGCGGGCGCTATATCTCGCAGACCGGCGGCCATGGGGATTTTCGTGAGGGTCACGAGCAGCATTTTTCCGACTGCATGTGCTGTCCACCTCGGCATGAGCGCTTTACCGCGATCGCCGACGGCGCGGATGCCGTTCGCAAAGCCGTTCGTGAGGAATTCCGGCGCGGCGCGCGGGCGATCAAGATCATGGCTTCAGGCGGCGTCGCAAGCCCGACCGATCCGCTAGACAAGCTGCAGTTCACCGATGCGGAAATCCTTGCCGCGGTGGACGAAGCGGCGATGCGCGGATCCTATATTTTCGCGCATTGTCATCCCGATATCGCGATCCGCCGTTGTTCTGAGCTCGGCGTCCGATGCATCGAGCATGTCTCGATGGTCTCACCGGAGACTGCGGCGATCATGGCCAGGAACGGCACCTATGGCGTTCCGACGCTCGCGGTGGTGCACGCCTTCTACGAGGACGGCGCGAAGTTCGGACTGCCGGCGGCCAGTATCGGCAAGATGCAGAACCTGCTGGAAGCCATGACCGAAGGCCTGGTCCACATGAAGAACGCTGGCGTGAAAATTGGGTTCGGTACCGATCTGCTTGCCGAACATAATGATCGCCAGGGGATCGAATTCGCCCTGCGCGCCAAGGTGCTTGATCCATACGACATTCTTATTTCTGCAACGTCGGTGGCCGCCGAGATCATCATGGAAGAGGGGCGGTTGGGGGTGGTGGCGCCAGGCGCCTATGCCGACATCCTCTTGGTCGACGGAAATCCGATGCGCGACGTCACGATTCTGGGACAGGATGGACGAAATTTTCCCGTCATCATGAAGGCGGGCGAGTTTCACAAAATGGCGCTGTGAAGGTGACCATGCCGGCCAATCGGGAAAGATTGCAAATGGTTGATGCCGAACGATCGAGTGCGCTTTCGTTGGTCGGAGTGCAGAAGGTCTGGGACGAACTTGCGCGCTCGCCCTTCGTACAGCGTGACCTGGGTGTCCCGATCGATCGCCTGCCCGACATCAGCGAGGAGGCGGTCAGCGCGCGCAGCACTCGTGCGGCAGAAGCGATCGCATTGCTCGATCGCGTCAATACTTCCAGCCTGTCGCGCGACATGGAGACAAACCACGAAGTCGCCAGGGCGCTCGCCAACAGAATGAGCCGGGAAGGGGAGCGATACTGGCTGGCGTTCGACCCGCTTGGTGTCGGTTTCTTCGCGCTCTTCGCGCCGACTGCCTATGGCGGCGGATTCCTCCTGGGGAATGTTGCCGGCATGCTGGCAAAGCAGAGGTTCGACGCGTCGGGCGATCTCGATCGGTATCTCGGCCTGGTGGAGGACTACGCCCGGATCATCGACCAGATGCGTGAGCGTACGATCGGTCAGGCCCGGCGCGGTATCCGGATGCCACGCGTCCAGCTCGTTCAATCAATCGAGCTCATTGCGCGGTTTCGCGCGGGTATCAAAAGCTTGGTTCCGGCCGTGTCTCGACTGGCTGCAGCCGGCGGGTCCCTTGCGTTCGACAAGATCGCAGATCGCGTCGCCCGGTCGGTCGATCCCGCTCTGGGGCGCCTCGCCGCCACCCTCGAAGACAGTGACTACCGCGCCTCCGCTCCCGAGGCTGTGGGTATCGGACAATATCCGGGCGGGGCAGCGCTGTATCGTGAGCTGGTTAGCGAACATACGACGATGGAGGTGTCGCCCGAGGAGGTGCATGCCGAAGGACTGCGCCGTATGGACATGGTTCGGGACGAGATGGCGGCGCTACTCAAGCAGGTCGGATACTCGGGTTCACCGCAAGATTATCGGATGGATATCGAGAGAAATCCGTTATGGCGGGCCAACACGCCGGCCGAGATCGAAGCGGTCTTTCGGCGCTATATCGCGCGGATCGAGCCCCATATCGAGCGCATGTTTCGGTTTCGTCCGCAAGCTCCGCACGACGTCGCCGCGCTTCCCGAAGCCCTCGCAGCTTCCATGACATTCGGCTACTATGATGCGCCGGGTCCCGGGCAGCCCGCCGGCCGGTATCTGTTCAATGCGGGCAATCTCGCTGGTGGACCGCTCGCGAATATAGCATCGCTAAATTACCACGAGCTGGTTCCCGGGCATCATTTTCACATTGCGTCGCAGCGGGAGAATGAGGCGCTCCACCCAATCCGTGCGAATGCGCTGTTCAATGCTTTCAACGAGGGCTGGGCCGAATATGCCGCGACCCTGGCAGGCGAGATCGGCATGTACGAGGCGCCCGAGGAGCGGTTCGGTCGCTTGATGATGGACGCCTTCCTGAACTGTCGACTGGTGGTCGATACCGGCATGAACGCGCTCGGCTGGAGCCTCGATCGGGCCCGCACTTATATGCGCGACAATGCGTTCATGCCTGAGGCCGAGATCGGATCCGAAAGCGTCCGTTACTCCTGTGACATCCCCGCGCAGTCGCTCGCCTACAAACTTGGCGAACAATTTCTGATGGATCAGCGCGAGGCCATGCGAACGGCGCTTGGCGAGCGTTTCGACATTCGGGATTTCCACGACGCGGTACTGAAACCCGGCGCTTTGCCACTGCCGCTGACCGCGAAGAATGTCGATACTGCCATTGGCGAGGTTCTGGCCAGAAGCTGAGCGTTCCAAGATACCTGACGCGACGGTGCGAAGGCGCAACCTTCGCTCGCGACTTTCCACTTGTCCATTATCGAAAGATGGATCGAGGATAGGTCTAGAAATTGGGAGTTTCTTTCCCATATTTTGGCTCCATTCTCTAGAATCCGCTTGACGCCGAGAAGTTTTCTCGTTTTCATAGGTGGAAAGTAGCCTTTTATCTTGAGCGGTCGGGAGAGTGATATGCCTCGTTTCAAATTTACGCCCGCGCTCGCCAATGAAGCAGGGTTTTCAGCTGATGTCTTGGCGGAGCTGGACAGCTACTTCGATGCGATGGTCGCGAATGGCGACATGCCGGGGCAGGTCATGCTGCTTGCGCGGGGCGACAAGCTCGTGCGTGCGCATGTCACCGGCTTTGCCGATTGCGAAACCAGGCGGCCCATGTCACCGGACGCCGTTTTCCCGCTCTATTCGATGAGTAAGCCTCTCACGGCTGTCGCCATGTTGTTGCTCCATGAGGAGGGCAAATGGGATCTGGACGATCGTCTGGCCAAATATCTTCCCGAGTTCGAGGGCGTGGAGGCACTTGGCGACAGCGGAGCGACCCGGGGCCCTACGTTGCGCGAAACCTTTACGCACACCGCCGGGTTGAGCATCGGCAAAACGCCTGAGCAAATGGCCGCAAACGCAGCCAAGCTCGATTTCGCAAGCCGGCGGTCGCTCAGCGATCTGGTCGGAAAGATCGCGACGATGCCGCTGGGTTATGAGCCAGGATCGGCGTGGGAATATAGCGTTGCAACAGATCTGCAGGCCGAGATCGTCGAACGCCTGTCCGGAGAGCGTGTCGATCTGTTTCTGAAGCGACGTCTCTTCGATCCGCTCGGGATGAATGACACGAGTTTCGTCCTCGATGACAGGCAATCGAAGAGGCTGGTATCGGGTCATGTCTACGACCCCGAAGCGGGAAGGCTGAGGCACGCAGCGCCGGCGGAGCGTTTCGAGTCCATTTTCCCGATGGGCGGGACATCGTACAAGACCACCGCTCTCGATTTCGCCCGGTTCGCCCGTATGCTGCTCAACCGCGGCTCGCTCGGCGACATTCAGGTGCTGAAGCCTGAGAGCGTCGATCTGATGCTGCAGAACCACCTCTCCGATGCATTTTGCGAGAACCGGTATCCGGTGCTGCATTATACGATCGGCCAAGGCAATGGGCATGGGCTCAACGGAATGGTCTGCGTCGACCCCGAGCGTGCCGGACGGCCCGTCGGCCGCGGAACTTACGAATGGGGCGGGGCCTTCGGCACATGGTTCTGGATCGACCCCGAGAACGACATTCTCTGCGTCGGAATGGGCAATTGCGCACGCAGCCCGACGAATATGCGGCCACCTGAAATCGTTGCGCAGGAGCTGGTTTATCGCGCAGCGCTGACGAGCTGATCGGTGCCGGACGTGGCTGGAACATCCGAACCGTCAGAAGCCATAAGTGCCTGCGACACTCAGCGCTCAGGTTCCAAGCGCACGGTGGTCATTGGCTGTGGAATTATCGGACTGACCACCGGGCTCGAGCTGTTGCGTCGGGGCGAACAGGTCCTGCTTGTCGATGGAGCCGAGCAAGAAGGGGTAGGGACCAGCTTTGCCAACGGCGGGCTTTTAACGCCGTCCATGCCGGATCCCTGGAATGCGCCGGGCATTCATCGTCATCTTCTGGAATATCTGGTCAGCTCGTCTTCGGCGCTGAAATTGCGGCTGAAAGCCCTGCCATCGCTCGCGCTATGGGGACCGAAATTTCTGCTGAATTCGCGTCAGGCTCCCTATCAGGCTGCGACACGAGCGAACTTCAGCCTTGCAGATTATTCGCTTTCGGTAATGCGCGAGTTGCGCAGCGAATATGACCTGGCGTTCGACGCGCTGGACCATGGCACGCTGAAGATATTCCGATCAGAGGAGGCATGGGCGGCTGCGCTGTCGGTCAGCCAGTCCCTCAAGCCGCTCGGACTTGTGGCGGATCCCGTCGAAACCGGCGCGCTGTCACGGATCGAGCCTTGTCTCACGCCGATTGCGGGCAAACTCGCCGGAGGGATATTCTATCCTTCCGATGGTTCCGGAGACGCGCATATCTTTTGCCGGGCGATCGCTCGCACGATCAGGAACCTGGGAGGATCCTTCCGGTTCGGCACGCCGGTGCGAACCATCGAGGTCGTGGACGGTCAGGTCCGTGGCATATGGGTTGGCAAGGAATTGGTTGAGGCCGAAGGAGTGGTCATTGCAACAGGGGTCGCCAGTCCGGCCCTCGCTGCGCGTTTCGGGACCAAACTCGCGATCAAACCCGTCAAAGGCTATTCAGTGACCTATGATATCGGCTCGGCGAATTGCAGGCCGCGCGTCCCGGTTATCGATGACGCCTTTCACGCAGCAATAACTCCGCTCGGGTCACGATTGCGCGCGGCAGGAACTGCGGAATTCGCAGGCCATGATCTGCGCCTCGATCTCAGGCGGCTCGACAATCTGTCATTGCTTTTTTCCGAGGTTTATCCCGAACTGGCGAGCGCGGCCACGCTTGCGACCGCGAAACCCTGGGCGGGATTGCGACCGGTCGCGGCGGACGGCTTGCCTTATATTGGCGCCACTCCGGTCGAAGGCCTGTGGATCAACAGCGGTCACGGCCATCTGGGTTGGACCCTGGCGGCGGGGGGCGCGCGGATGCTGGTCGATTTGATGGCGGGTGTGAAACCGGCGATTGACGCGGCGCCTTTCGCGCCGTCGCGATAAGGGAGAGCCTCCTGCTTCTCCCCAATGATGAGGAATATTTAATGACCATCGCCCGTTTCGGTACCGGACCCCGCATGAGCCAGGCCGTCGTCCATAAGGATGTCGTCTATCTGGCTGGGCAAGTCGGGGCGCCGGGGGCGTCCGTCGCGGAGCAGACGCAGTCGGTTCTCGACCAAATCGATACGCTGTTGCATCAAGCCGGCAGCAGCAGGCGACACTTGCTGTCGGTGACGATCTGGCTGTCTGACATGGCTGATTTTGCCGAAATGAATGCGGTGTGGGATGCCTGGGTCACCGACATCGATCCTCCCGCGCGCGCGACAGGCGAAAGCCGGTTGGCGACTCCCGATTACAAGGTCGAGATCATCGTGATAGCTGCCAAAGCCTGAGGCCGGAAAGGGCGCGAATGACGAGCAAGCTTCCACCCCTGCGGATCTTCGTTGCAGGCCTTATGCACGAGACGAACGGCTTTTCGCCGATACCGACCAGCATGGACAGTTTCGAAGCCGATCTGGCCTATATTCCGCCTCGTGACAGGATGCGCGACCTCGCGCTGAACTTTGCTGGTTATGGTGATGCCGTTCGTGCCATTCGGGAGGCCGGAAACGAAGCAATCGAAGGGCCGTGCTTCTGGGCTCAACCCTCCGGGCCGATCTCGGCGAGTGTCTATGCAAAGTTGAAGCAAATCCTTCTCGATGCGCTGTCTGACGCGGGGCGTGTCGATGCGGTTCTATTGGTTCTTCATGGCGCGATGATCGCCGAAGGCGTTTTGGACTGCGAGGCGGATTTGCTGGCAGAAGTTCGCGCAGCGGCCGGCCCGGACATGCCAATTGGCGGCCTTCTCGACCTGCATGGCAATGTGAGCGCAGCCATGATCGAAAGCGGCGCGCTTCTTGCCGGAGTGAAGGAATATCCGCATATCGATTACCCCGAGCGCGCGCGTGAACTTCAGGACATGCTCGTCGAACTGGTGGGCGGGGCTCGCTTGACGATGACCCTTCGGACGATCCCCTGGTTGAGCCTTCAAGGCACGGTCGAACAACCGATGCGCGGGTTTGTGGACCGCATGATCGAGGCCGAAGGCGCGGACGGGATCCGGTCGGTCACGCTGATGCACGGATTTCCGTGGGCTGATTGGGCGCACGCCGGTGCCTCGGTGCTTGTGGTATCGCAGGAGACAGATGCGGCGGCCGCATCCGCGCTCGCGGAAGACTTGGCCGAGGCCTTCACTCTTATCGCCGACGGCGCACCTGTCGAGCGCTTGTGTATAGCTGACGCGATAGACACGGCGCTTTCTGCGCCGGGCGAGGGGCCCGTTGTCATCGCGGACAGCTCGGACAATCCGGGGGGCGGGGCGGCATGCGACAGCACCTTCCTGCTGCGCGAGCTGATTGATCGTGGCTGCGAGGATGCGGCGGTGGGAATGATCTGGGATCCCCAGACGGCTCAAACCGCTGCGGACGCAGGTGTAGGTTCGAAACTGTGCCTGCGTATCGGCGGTAAGGTTGGGCCGATGTCCGGCGATCCTGTCGATCTGGAATGCGAAGTGTTGGCAGTTCGAGACGATGTAAAGCAGCGGATGTTCTCGGCGGAGCCCAATGTGCCGATCGGGCTGTCGGCAGCCTTGCGCGCCGGGGGCGTCGAGATTGTCGTAAATTCGATCCGTCAGCAGGTATTCGACCCCGACTGCTTTCTCCAGCTGGGGATTGAACTTGCGTCCAAGAAACTTGTGGTCGTCAAGTCGAGCCAGCATTTTCGTGCGCTCTTCGATCCGATCGCGCAAAGTACGGTTTATTGCGACGCGCCGGGCTCGCTAAGCCTGGACTTTGCGAAATTGCCGTATCGGAACGTCAGGCTTGCGCGTTCGCGCGCCGGTTTCATAAGCGATGAGCCGGTTACAACAGTACAGCGGCCGATTGCCGCACCGCATTGAAGCCGACCGCCCGGAGCTGGCGTCGCGTTCGCCAAAATTCACTACAGCACTCTATGTTTGCGGCGGAGAAAAAGGCGTGACTCATAGATATTCCGCTCTGTCACTGCTGCGTGAGGGGCTCGCCGGACAGACGGGTTGGGATCCGGCCTGGCACGACGCAGTTCCTAAAGAGCGCTATGACGCCATCGTCATCGGTGGCGGCGGACACGGCCTCGCAACCGCCTATTACCTCGCCAAAAACCATGGGATCACCAATGTCGCGCTAATCGAGCGTGGCTGGATCGGCGGCGGAAACACCGGCCGCAACACGACGATCATCCGGTCCAACTATTTCTTCCCGGAGACGGCCCGTTTCTTCGAGTTCTCTCTAAAACTTTACGAGGCACTTTCGAAAGATCTCAACTACAATATCATGTTCTCGCAGCGCGGCATGTGGATGCTCGGGCACGACCGGCACGGCATGGAAATGCTTCGGCGCTCGGCGAACGCGATGCGGCTCAATGGCATCGACGCCGAGCTCCACGATGAGGCCACGGTCCGCGCCACGATCCCCGGGCTCAACACGTCGCCGCGCTTTCCCATCCTCGGCGGATTGAACCAGCCGCGGGCAGGGTCGGCACGGCATGACGCGGTCGCCTGGGGCTATGCGCGCGCGGCTTCGACGCTCGGCGTCGACATCATCCAGAATTGCGAGGTTGAATCGTTCCTCATCGAGAATGGCTATATGCGCGGCGTGCAGACCAATCGCGGGATGATCCGCAGCGAAACCGTCGGTATGGCAGTAGCGGGTCATTCGACCACCCTTGCCGCCAAGGCCGGCGTCCGGCTACCGATCAGTTCTTACGCGCTTCAGGCTTTCGTGTCCGAACCGGTCAAACCGTGCCTCGACACGGTCCTCCTGTCGCCGGCGACGGGAACCTACCTTAGCCAGTCGGACAAGGGCGAACTCGTCATCGGCGCCGGGCTCGACCTCTATCTCTCCTATGCGCAGCGGGGCAACCTGCCTTGGATGGAGCGCGCAGCCGCAGGCGTGATCGAATTGTTTCCCGCCTTCTCGCGCATGCGGTTCCTCCGGCAGTGGGCGGGGATCTGCGACATCGTGCATGATTCCACGCCGATTATCGGCGCCACCGACCTTGGCGGCTTCTATGTGAATTGCGGCTGGGGGACGGGCGGCTTCAAGGCCATTCCGGCAGGCGGCTGGTGCCTCGCCCATGCGATGGCGACCGGCACCTCGCACCCGCTCGCCAAGGCGTTCGGTCTCGACCGCTTCCGGACCGGCGCTCTGATCGACGAAGCCTCGGCCTCCGGCATCGCGCACTGAGAGGATAATCCATGCTGCTGATCGACTGTCCCTATTGCGGCCCGCGCGCCGAAACCGAATTCCGTTGCGGTGGCGAAAGCCATATTGCGCGCCCCGGCCCACATGCTGAGGTCAGCGTCGATGCCTGGGCCGATTATCTCTTCTATCGCACCAATCCCAAGGGCGAGCACCGCGAGCGCTGGCTCCATGCCGCGGGGTGCGGCCAATGGTTCAACATTCTGCGCGATACGGTGACGCACCGGATCGGCGGCGTCTATCTCATGGGCGAGCCCGGACCTCCGGAGACGGCGCAATGACGGGGCTGCGATCCTCCCGAGCGAACGCGATCGATACCGCCAAGTCGATTTCCTTCACCTTTGAGGGCAAGCGCTACCGCGGTCACCCGGGCGACACGCTCGCCTCGGCGCTCCTTGCCAACGGCGTCGGGGTAGTCGGGCGGAGCTTCAAATATCACCGACCCCGCGGTCTGCTTGCGGCGGGACCCGAAGAGCCGAACGCGATCGTCCAGCTTGAAGAGGGTGCCGTCAGCATTCCCAATCTGAAGGCAACCCAGATCGAGCTCTACGAAGGTCTCGTCGCGGCGCCCGTCAATGCCTGGCCCAGCCTCGCGTTCGACCTGATGGCCGTGAACGGACTGTTCAAGCGGTTCATTCCCGCCGCCTTCTACTACAAGACCTTCATTTGGCCTTCGTGGCACCTGTTCGAGCCCTCGATCCGCAAGGCCGCAGGTCTCGGCGAGGCGCCAACGGGCGCGGACCCCGACAGCTACGAACATCGTTATGCCCATGTCGATACGCTGATTATCGGGTCGGGCGCCGCTGGACTAGCCGCAGCGGAAGCCGCCGCGGCGCTCCCCGGCAACGACCGCGTCGCGCTCGTCGAGGCCGACTTCGAGTTCGGCGGAGGGCTCCTTTCGGATGCCGGACCAGTCGAAGGTCTCGCACCGCTCGCCTGGCGCAACGCGGCGCTCGAACGCCTCCGCGCGATGCCGAACATGTTGCTGCTCAACCGGACGATGGCATTCGGCTTCTATGATCACGGGCTGGTAGCTTTGAGCGAACGGCTCACCGATCATCTGCCGCCGGCGGAGCGATCCGGCCCCCGGCAACGCCTGTGGAAGGTGCGCTGCCGCAAGGTCATCCTTGCGACGGGTGCTTTCGAGCGCCCCATTCCCTTTGCAGGAAACGACCTGCCGGGCGTTATGCTCGCGTCTGCCGCGCAGACCTATGCACGCCGCTACGGCGCCGTACCCGGCCGCCGCATCATCCTGTGCACCAATAACGATGGCGCCTATCAGGCGGCGTTCGCCCTTCTCGACGCCGGCTGCAAGGTCGAAGCGATCGTCGACACGCGCAGCGCAGCCGGCGTCGCAGCCCGCAAGGCGGCGGATCGCGGCATCGAGGTCATTCTGGGTGGCGCGCCGCATGCGGCGAAGGGCCGCAAGTCCGTTCGCGGCCTGAAGGTCGCGCTCGGCCGGGGCGGGTTTATCGGTCTCAAATGCGATGCGATCCTGACCTCGGACGGCTGGAATCCGGCCGTGCATCTGCACTCGCAGTCGGGCGGGTCGCTTCGCTACGACGATGCGCTGAAGGCCTTCCTTCCCTCCGCGATGGCCCAGGACGCCATCAGCGTCGGCGCGGCGGCGGGGATATTCGATCGTGCAAGCGCCATTCCGGCAGCAAGAGCTGCGGCTCGGGGCGAAACGGTTCCGCAGCCTCCGGCAGAGCCGGTCGGCCCGACGCCGCGCCTTGCCGACGGCGACGCCGGCGCGCGCACCGCCTGGCTGGATTTCCAGAATGATGTGACCGTGGGGGACGTCCAGCTCGCCGCCCGCGAGAATTTCCGTTCGGTCGAGCATCTAAAGCGCTACACGACGCTCGGGATGGCGTCCGACCAAGGCAAGACTTCGAACGTCTCGGGTATTCACGTGCTGTCCGGCCTTCTGGACAAGCCGGCACCGATGATCGGCACGACCAAGTTCCGTCCGCCGTTCGACCCTGTGACGATCGGCGCTTTCGCAGGAAGCCGGGTCGGAGCCGATCTGGGGCCGCTCGCGCAACTGCCCTCGCACGCGGCGCAACTCACGCTCGGGGCCAAGATGGAGCAATATGGCGCTTGGCTGCGTCCAGCCTTTCTGCCCAAGGCAGGCGAATGCGAACAGCAGGCAATCGCGCGCGAGGTCACGGCCGTTCGCCGGACGGCCGGACTGTTCGACGCCTCCCCGCTCGGCAAGATCGAGGTCAAGGGTCCCGACGCCGCCGAATTCCTGCAGCGCATGTACGTCGGGGGCATGCGGACGCTGAAGGTCGGCCAATGCCGTTACGGCCTGATGCTGAGCGAGCATGGCATCGTCTATGACGACGGCGTCCTCGCACGCAGGGGCGAGAATCATTTCCTCGTGGGCACGACGAGCGGGCATGCGGCGGCCGTGACCGAGACTTTCCACGAATGGCTGCAGTGTGAATGGCCCCACCTGCGCGTCCTTGTCGAGAATGTCACGACCGGTTGGGCCGTGATGAATATCGCCGGACCCGATGCCCGCACCATTCTCGCCGCGATCGGAACCGACGTCGACCTTTCGGCTGACGCCTTCCCACACATGCACTATCGCTCCGGTACCATCGCCGGCGTGCCGACCCGGATCCAGCGCGTGAGTTTCACCGGCGAACTCTCCTACGAGGTCGCGGTGCCGACGCGTTATGGCGCGGCGCTTTGGGACGCCTTCATGGAGACGGGCCGCCCGCACGACATCACGCCGTTCGGTGTCGAAGCGCTGATGGCGATGCGCATCGAGAAGGGCTTTCTTCATGTAGGCTCGGACACCGACGGGACGACCTATCCGCAGGATCTCGGTTTCGGCAGTGCCATCGCCAACAAGAAGGACGACTTCGTCGGCCGCAGGTCGATCATGCGCGCCGACGGCCTGCGCGACGACCGCCGCCAGCTCGTCGGGCTCGAGGTCGCCGACGGCGGGCCGGCGCTCCCCGTGGGTGCGCATGTGCTGCCGCGTGAGGCCGTGGTCGCGGAGGGCACCCAAGGCTGGGTGACATCCTCCGTGCAGTCGCCGACCCTCGGGCGTCCGCTGGCCATGGCTCTCATCGAGCGAGGAACCGAGCGAATGGGCGAGATCGTGAAAATCTGGGATCTGGGTAGCTGGCGAGAGGCACGGATTGCCAATCCGCGCTTCTATGATCCGGCAGGAGAGCGTCTCCATGGATGAGACGTCAAAAAACCCCGCACTACGGCTCGCGGATCCAGCGGTGGAAGACGTCCGCGACGACGGCTTCAGCCTGCGCGTCGACCGGGATCTCGGCATCGCCAAGCTGCGTATGGTTCCAGCAGACAGCGATGCGAGTTTTCTCTCGGTTGCAGGCTTTGCGCCCCCCGGCACCGGACGCGAGATTGTGTGCGGAGCGCTCGCCTTTGCTTGGCTCGCCCCCGGCGAATGGCTGATCACCGGCACGCCGGCGGCCGTCGCCACCTGGCTTGAAGATGCGAACGACATCGGCGGCGATGATATACTGGCCATCGACTTCACCCATGCGCGGGTCGCCTTCGAACTGGTCGGCAGCAATGCCCGATCGGCGCTGGCCGCCCACTGTCCGCTCGACCTTTGGCCCGAGGCTTTTCCGGTCGGGGCGGTTGCGCGTACGCTGATCGGCGACACCGTCATGTTCATTGCACGCCTCGAAGACGAGGCCCGCGCCCCCCGTTTCCGCATTATCGTCGACCAGACGGTGGCGCCCTATGTCCGCCGCCTCTTCGCCAGCGCGGACCAGCTTTAGGAGTTCAACTCGTGAACGGTAATTTCGTATTGCGCTTCCGTTCGCCCGATCGCCCCGGAATCCTCGCAGAGGTCGCGCCGCTGCTCGCAGCCCAAGGCTGCGACATTCGTTCGGCGGAGGTTTATGGCGACGACGAAACGAACCGCTTCTTTTGCCGAATGGAATTGACTAGCCCGATTGGCAGCGATGCGCTCGCGCAGGTGATCGAGCCCGCGGCGAGCGTACTGAAGCTCGACTGGCAGCTTGAGGATCTCGGACGCAAGCAGCGCGTGCTGATCGCGGTGTCGAAGTTCGGACACTGCCTCGTCGATCTTGTCCACAAGCAGGAAATCGGACAGCTCCCTATCGAGATCGTCGGGGTGGTGTCCAATCACGAAACGATGCGCGAATTCACCGAGTGGCATGGTCTTGCATACCATCATCTGCCGATGATCGAAGGCAAGCAGGCGCAGGAGGCTCGGTTCCTGTCGGTAATCGAGGACACGCGCGCCGAGCTTATGGTGCTCGCCCGCTACATGCAGATTCTCTCGGACAGCTTTTCAGAGGCGCTCGCAGGACGGTGCATCAACATCCATCACAGCTTCCTGCCAAGCTTCAAAGGCGCAAAGCCCTATCATCAAGCCCACGCCCGCGGCGTGAAGCTTATCGGGGCGACCGCCCACTTCGTCACTCCGGACCTCGACGAGGGACCGATCATCGAGCAGGACGTGCGCCGCGTCAGCCATGCTACCTCGCCCGACGAGATGGTCGCAATCGGCCGCGAGATCGAGGCATCGGTGCTGAGCCGAGCAGTTCGCTGGCATGCCGAACACCGCATCTTCCTCAACGGCAGCAGATCCGTCGTTCTGTAACGCTGCCCCCGGCTAAGCCCGGCTGAGCTGCAGCAGCGTGCCGCCGAGGTCGCTTTCTTCGCTGGGCGAGAGGGAGACTAGCGATGCCAAAATTCGCGCGCTGTAGGCAGTATCACTGCGCACAGCAGGCAGCGAGGCTCATCTCGCCCGACTTTCAGGTCAATCGATCGCAAATGCCCAGTTGGTTGCAAAAAGGCTCGCCGCAGCTCACGAAAAACTCGCGCATTATGCCGGTATCCTCCGAGTATAAGGACAGAATATTATCGGATTTCAAATTCTTATAATAAGTCGCAGCGATCTGCCGCCCCAGCCAGCCGGTGCGGATTCCCAGCCAAAATCGGGATCAAATATCTGATATCTATGACTAATTAATCTTGGCCAGTCGCCAGGGTGCTGCTGATTGTGCGTCAGAGTGTGCCAATGAGCTGGCCGGAAAGGTCAGATATGGCTTCTCTCCAGAATTATCGGCGCGGCCACCCCCACGGCGCATGTCTGCTCTTTACGATCGCCGCCCCAAAGCGGCCAGTCTGCAAGCGGCCAGAGTCGGCGGTCTCGGCGACTGGCGTGACGGCTGGTGCCTCCAATGGCAGTAATGGGGTGGATTGCTAAACGACCGGTTTTGAAGAATCATCGCCTGATACTGGAGGCGTCTTGAGGTAGCTAATGGCAAGTCGGCAAAAGGTTACTCGTGCCTTCCTCTGGCTCGCCGTCCTTGCCGGGGGGCCGCTACTGGGTGCGAAATTATTCGATCTACTGGTCTTGGCGGGTGCGTGGGCCGCGTCTCCGCCCGCGTCGCTTGCCATGATGCCCTATGGCAAAGCATGGCCCGTCGATACCGGCGCCTTCTTTATCCCGCTTTCCGCCGCAATGCTGATCGCAGGGTTCGGTACACTTACTGCCGGATGGCGCACCCCATGGCACTACCGCTGGATGCTATGTCTCCCCTCGATCGGCATCTTGCTCCTGCTTATACTGACCGTGGTGGCGTTCTGGCCGATGAACGCAGCATTATATTATCATGGTGTTCATTCGCCGAAGGACACGATTACTGACGCTCAATCGATTGTCATGACCAAGCAATGGATCGCCTTGGATTGGTTGCGCGTCGCAGGCGCAGCCGTCGCCTTCGTTGCACCGTTGCGAGCGCTGACATTACCTTGGCCTGAGGAGCTCGCACCACAAGACCCACTCATTGTGCGAACAATGCTGGCTATTACCTTGGCCGGCGTGGGAGCGTTTGCCATATGGTTCGTGTCAAACTTGTGACAAAGCTGTCGTCGCAAGCTGTGACAGTCCACCTCGCGCGTAGAACGTCTGCTTCCCTCGGGTGACCGTCTTGAGGCTGCCAGTTCTAAACCGGCCATTAAGGCTTGTGGTGCCTCGCGATTTCCTCACTCGTCAGCCGAAGAAATCGTGCCGCATTATTGTAGAAAATGTTTCTCTTCTGCTGGTCGTCCAGGAAGGGAGCGTCTTCGATTACGCGAACCGACGCGTCGATGACGCCAGGCCAGATCATTTGGTCCGAGCCGAACATGATCCGATCGCCATATCCCGCTTCGACGAGCTCGCGCAGGAAGCCATAAAAGGCAGGGGGGGGCTCCGTGTAGACGATCGAGCCGATGTCGACATAGACCTGCGGGTAGCTGAACAGGAGCGCGCGCGTCCGTTCGGCCATGGGATAACCGGCGTGCATTACAGACACGCGCAATTTTGGATGCTGGATCAGTACAGGTTCGAGCAGCAAGGGATCGCCGAGCGCAGCGCGATATTTGCCTTTGGCGTAGGGTTGACCGGGCTCACCGGGGCCAAGATGGATCGCGACCGGAACATCCAGCTCTTCTGCGAACTCCCATAGCGGCTCCAAGCGCGGATCGTCGGGCGAGACACCTTCATATTGCGCCATGATCTCGCCGATGACGCGAAATTTTCCTTTTGCGTAGAGGGCACGTAGCTGGTCGATCGACCGCACGCCGATATGATCCGATCCCCTTGTTCCCGGTAGCCGGTAGTCGACGGCTTTTATGATCCGCATTGGTGCGGCGTCGGCCCACGTGCCCACCATTTCCGGCTCGCCGCTGACGACGCCGATGATGTTCAGCCGCTCGATCGCAGCGATCGTGTCGCGCATGACCTGTTCGTTCGTGGTTGCGGGGAGAACCGGATTCGAACAAGGCGGTCCATCGAACGTCATGCCCTCGTAGACGCCTTTCGAGTTGTCCGACCTCGGCATGACTTCGAATGGCGTGCACATTGGCGGCGGATTTGCACCGGCATAGTCCGCGGCGCGGGCATGAAGATGCATGTCGATGATCGGCTCTCTGTCCGCCTTGGCCAGAGCTGGGGCTGGTAACAGTCCGGCAATCAAAAGAAGCAGGCGCATCGGTACGTCCCTTACTGGCGTCATCCTCGGCTTCGCCAAGATGAAGCACGCGAGGCGGTCCTCTGTCGACCGTTACATCGACAGGAATGGGCGGCCGGGAGCGTCCGTTACGAGAAATCGCTGACAGAAAGCAGACTGGCCCATACCGGCCAAACGGCGCCGCAAGAAACGCAGTTCGTTCGATGACGGCGAAATGCCGTCGCGCTATATCTGGAAAATCGGAGGCGGCGAGCAGCGAAGCTTATAGCGCACCGTTACACAGCGGCATCAAAACAGCGTTGCGACTGGGCGAGCAACACGTGTGCATGCCAATTCAAACCATGATTTCGCGTATCCGGTGCGCGAGCGCGTCCATCGCAAAAGGCTTGGTAATGAGCGCCATGTTAGGCGCGAGCCTCCCGCTTCCGATGACAGCATTCTCCGCATAGCCCGTGATGAAAAGAATTTTCAGGCTAGGGCAAAGGCTGAGAGCGGCATCGGCTATCTGCCGTCCGTTCATGCCGCCGGGAAGACCGACGTCGGTGATCAGGAGATCGATGGCCTCCTTCTCCCGCAGAATCCGCATCGCGCTCGGCCCGTCGAACGCCTCGAGAACCTGATAGCCCAATTCCTCGGCCACTTCGGCGACGAGCATGCGGATCGTCGGCTCGTCGTCGACGACCAGCACATTGCCGCGTGCCGGCCCGGCGCCATCGATCGACGTTGGCGCGGGCGGATCGGGATCGACCGTGTCGGGCTCCTCAGCGCTCATGTAGCGTGGGAGATAAACGCACATGGTCGTTCCCATCCCGACCTCGCTGTAGATACGAACCTGTCCCCCCGATTGACGCGCAAACCCGTAAATCATCGACAGGCCGAGGCCTGTTCCTTCGCCAAGCGGCTTGGTCGTAAAGAAGGGATCGAAAGCGCGCGCGGCGACCTCGTCGGTCATGCCCGTCCCGGTGTCGGTCACGCAGAGAGACACATATTGGCCGGGTTCGAGATCGCGCTCCCTTGCGCCTCGTCCGTCGAGCCATTTGTTGGCCGTCTCGATCGTGATCCGTCCGCCTTCGGGCATCGCGTCGCGCGCGTTGATGCACAGGTTAAGAATGGCATTCTCGAGCTGGTTGGTGTCCACCAGCGTTGTCCACAATCCCGCCTTGCCGACTGTCTCCACCGTGATCGAGGGACCCACCGTTCGGCGCACCAATTCCTCGATGTCGAAGATCAGCCGGTTCACGTCGCACGGCTTGGGATCGAGCGTCTGACGGCGCGAGAAGGCGAGTAGGCGGTGCGTGAGCGCAGCGGCGCGCCGGACCGCGCCCTGCGCGGCGACAGAATATTTGTCGATTTCGGCGACGCGCCCCTGAGCGATGCGGATCTGCATCATTTCGAGCGACCCCGAAATGCCGGTCAGCAGATTATTGAAGTCATGCGCGATGCCGCCTGTGAGCTGGCCGACAGCTTCCATTTTCTGAGACTGCCGGAGCGCCTCTTCGGCACGGTCACGCTCTGCTGCGGTCTCTTTGACCTCTTCGACCAGCCGCATGCGCTCCTGTTGAAGCTGGCGCTCTACCGCTTTGCGCGCCGATACATCGAGCATTGCGCCCACCATCCGGATCGGCGCGCCATCCTCACCGCGAATGACATAGCCCCTGTCGAGGACGTCGGCGTAGCTGCCGTCCGCACGGCGAAAGCGATACTCGTCAGTCCAGTCGCTCGCGCCTCCGTCGATCACATGATGGATACTCGCATCGATCCGCGCGCGGTCTTCAGCGTGGATCTGCCCAAGCCACCATTCGCCGGTGGGCACGACGTCGTCGGGACCGTGGCCGTAAGCGCTTTCGAGAGCGGCGTTCCACGTCACATGATTGGTCCGAAAATCCCAGTCCCAGATCGCATCGTTCGTCGCGCGTCCGGCGAGACGAAGGCGCTCCTCGACCTCGCGCAGCTTTGCGCTGGCCTCGCGGTCGCGCGTGACGTCCTGCACGGTGCCGATGAGCCGAACAGGCTCTCGGCCGTCGAAAAAGGCGAGGCCTTGGGCACGGATGTGACGAAGAACCCCGTCTTCGATGCCGACCGTGCGATACTCGACATCGAACCGGTGACTTCCATCGGGATCGAGAGCCGCAGCGACGGCGCGGTTCGCGCGCTCGCGATCATCGGGGTGAAGGCCGGCGAGAAATGCGCTTTCGTAGCTGACCGGAACTCCCGGTGACATCCCGAAGAGCGCACGGCACCGGTCATCCCAGGATAGACTCATCTCGCGCGGGCGGTAGTCGTAACGACCAAGCTCGGCGGCGCGTGTCGCGAGCTCGAGTTCCTCGCGACTGGCCTTGAGCGCCGCGTCGCTGCGCGCACGATCGACCGCCTCGCGAATGCGAAGCGCGACATCTTCGACGAGCGCGATTTCGCCCGTCGTCCATGCGTGCGGCGCGTCCTTTTCTACGTAAAGCACCGATTCCAGCACGCCTTCGCGTGTCATGGGACAGAGAATCTGTGCCACAATGTCGTGCCGCGAATGGTCAGCGGATTTGTGCCCCGTCGTGACTACGGTGTCACCTTGGGCGAGCTCGCCGTTCGTCGCCCCCTGCAATCGTGAAACCTCGCCGCTGCGCGACGCGCCGTCTTTCGTCCATTCAGAGGCGATTCTCATGCCGGCCTCGCCGGCGTTCGAAGCGAAGCCGCACCGTGTCGCGCCGAGATGAGTGCCGAGCCGCGTGGCCGCTGCCGCGAGGATCGCCACGGGGTCCGCGAGATCGCGCAGCTCTGTAAGCAGAGCGAGTTGAAATGCCTGACGCTCGAGCAATTCCTCGCGGCTTAGCTGATCGGATCGTGGCATGCGTCTCCCGTTCGCATGGGACGATCCGCCACCGTGGCCGACCCTTGACAATTTCCCCGCGGATGAACGTTATAGGGACGATTTCGTTCCGGTAAGAGCCACGCCACTTTGCAACAAAATCCGCACGGGGGCGTATGGGGTATCACGATGAGCCGCCCGCTAAGCGGGCGAAATGGAGGCTGTTGACCGCGTGACAGATCATGAGGAGCTCGACGCCGGAGCGAGCGGGACCGAACCTTCGGCTGGGGCCACTCTTGGCGATCATCGACGCGAAACCACGCTGACCCATTCTGGCCTCGACGAGCGAAGCAATATCTTCTTCGCCGCAATCGAGATGACCAGGATGCCGATGATCCTGACCGATCCGAACATTGCCGATAATCCGATCGTCTTTGCGAACAAGGCCTTCCTCGATCTGACCGGCTATGAAGAGACCGAGGTTCTCGGGCGGAACTGCCGTTTCCTGCAAGGGCCGCAAACCGATCGCGAGCTTGTCGCGGACCTCCGGTCTGCCGTCGCGAACCGCCAGTCGATCGCCCTCGAGATATTGAACTACAAGCGCGATGGGACGCCGTTCTGGAATGCGGTCTTTATCGGACCGGTCTATGACACTGGCGGAAAGCTTCTGCATTTCTTCGCAAGCCAGCTCGATGTGACGCGGCGGCGAGAGAGCGAACAGGCGTCGCAGCAGGCCCAAAAGATGGAGGCAATCGGTCAGCTCACCGCCGGGCTCGCGCATGATTTCAACAATCTGCTTCAGGTCGTGAACGGTAATCTCGAATTGCTCGGGACCCGGATCGAGGATGAGAAACAACGAAGCTATCTAGCGCGTGCGCGCGGGGCAGCGGAGCGCGGCGCCAAACTCACGGGCCAGCTCCTCGCGTTTGCGCGCAAGACGAGGTTGACGCCCAGGGCTGTCGATGTGAACGATTGCATCAACGGCTTCGCCGACATGCTTGAGGCTTCGCTCGGCGGCCGTATCGAACTGCACCTGTCGCTCCGGCGCGGCCTTCCAAAGGCGGTCGTCGATCCCGAGCAGCTCGAAATGGCGATCCTCAATATTGCGCTAAACGCGCGCGACGCGATGCCGGGAGGCGGCGTCCTGACGATTGCAACGGCGAAGGTTCATCTGAACGGCGATGCACCGGCCCGGGGACTCTCTCCGGGTGACTATATCTCGGTCGAGCTCGTCGACGAGGGCGAAGGCATGGCGCAGCATGTGATCGCGCGGGCGGTGGAGCCGTTTTTCACGACCAAGGCTACCGGGAAGGGGACAGGGCTGGGCCTTGCGATGGCGAGCGGCTTCGTTCTGCAATCGCGGGGGCGGCTCGAAATCGAAAGCGAGGTCGGCAAGGGAACCACCGTACGCATTCTTTTCCCCGTCTCGACATCTGACGATGCCGAACTGCCGGTTGCGGGTCCAAAAAAGTCAGTCGAACGCGGCGAGGCCCATATTCTCTTGGTCGAAGACGATGCCGAAGTCCGCGCGCTGGCGCGCGAAAATCTCGAGGATGCTGGTTATCGCGTAACGGTCGCCGAGAATGGTGACGCGGGTCTCGTAGCGCTTGAGCATCTGCTTGCCACAGACATGGTGGATCTTGTGTTCACCGACCTGGTGATGCCCGGAAACCTGGATGGCATTGCGCTCGCGGAAGCAGTCCGGCGGCTCGCGCCCCAAGTGCCGGTGTTGATGACAACGGGCTATAACGAGGACTTAGTCGTCGAAGGACCACTTCGCAGCGAGCGTGACGTGCTGGGCAAACCCTATCGCCGGGCCGACCTGCTCGATCGCATCGCACAGGCGCTGGCGCACAGGGATGAAAATTCTGCTCGGCGACGCCCGTCTGACTTCGGTGCTGCCGAGGAATGATCGTTTCAATCGCCCGGTGGGTAAACGGCCTGTTGCACTTCAGAAACCAAGCCCCCGGTCTCGGTCAATGCCTCAACGGCTGACGTTGCGACCTCGCACCCAAGCGCACTTGCAGTGTCGCACCTATAAATCGTCCCGACCGCGGGACCGTCGCTGACCACTCTCGCCATGGAGGCCGGAGCTGCAATCTGCCGCAACCCACCTAATGGCAGCTCTTTGCATTCTGATGCCATCAGCAGACTGTCTCCGGTCGGCCACAACGAACGATTTGCCGAAAAAGAACACCCGCCCGATCGAAATCGGACGGGCGTAAGATAAAGAGCTGAGTTTCCTGAAAGGAAGAGCTCTCTTGGGTCGCATGGCGCGCCTAGCTTCGCTGGTAGACCTGATATTGTACCGCGACGCCAAAAAGGGAGCAGCTCTCGCGCCTCAGGGCTTGACCGCAACCGGAAGACGGAATGGTGCGCCAAGCCTGTTGAAGGCGTTCATCGCCGCAATCGCGATCGTCAGGTCCACGAGGTCTTTCGGCTCGAATGCCTCGGCTGCTGCTGAATAGGCCTCGTCGGAAGCGTGGGTCTCGCTGACACGCGTGACTTCCTCCGCCCAGGCCAAAGCCGCGCGATATTGGTCTGGGAACAGATGCGGGACTTCATGCCACACCGGAAGCAGCGCGATCTTGTCGATCGGCATGGTCTTGAGAAGGTCCCGGGTATGCAGATCGATGCAGTGAGCGCATCCGTTGATCTGCGAGACGCGGAGGAAGACGAGGTGAATCAGTTCTTCAGGCAGGGCCGTGCTGGTGGTGACATAATGGTGCACACCGTAGAGCGCCTTCGCTCCAGCGGGAGCCACTTCGGACCAATTCAACCGGTTCATCTGATCTTCCCTTCTTCCTGAGCCAAAATCGGCGTCACCATGCCTGACGAGCGGGATTCTTCCGCTGTGACATCCCGCGCAAAAAATGCCGGTGGACCGAATGCTGTCGAATGGGATCGGAAGAAAGGTCCGAGATTGATCTAGCGCAGTGTACCGATCAGGCCGCGCCAAGAAACGATGGGCCACGGCATTGTCGTACTGCGACGGAATGTCCGCATATCTGGAATTGGAGTTGAAAGCCGCCCGACCCAATCGGCCATTCCAATCGCCAACCGGCAAGCGCCAAAAAAGACGCCCGCGCGGCCGAAACCGTGCGGGCGTCAGATGAAGATCTCGGTTTCCTGAAAGGACGAGGTCTCCTGGGTCGCACGGCGCAGATAATGTCGAGGGCCGGGTAATTATTGTACCGCTGCGCCAAAAGAGCTGCCCTGGCGCGCATTGGACGTCGACCACCGGTTGCTTCAGATAGGAACCGTTCGGTAGGCAATCGGCCGCTCATGCGGTTTGTTCAGCCGGTGTTCGGCTGCGCGCCGCTACGTCCGGTGCCTGATTGAAGGAGACGGGTCATGAAAGAATATATCGCCGCTGCGGTCCTCGCTGCGCTCGCCGTTCCCGCCGGCCCGGCGCTGGCGGATCCGCCGCCCTGGGCGCCGGCGCACGGCAAGCGCGCCAAGGATCGTGGCCTCTATGACGGATATGGGCGCTATTACGAGCCTCGCCGCATTTCGCACAATGATCGCATTTGGCGCAGCAAGGATGGCCGCTACCACTGCCGCCGCGAGAATGGCACGACCGGATTGATCATTGGCGCCGCCGTCGGTGCGCTCGTCGGGCGCGAACTCGATGGCGGGCGTGATCGCACGGTCGGCACGATCATCGGCGCAGCCGGCGGCGGGCTGCTCGGGCGGGCTATCGATCGCGGTGAACTGAAATGCCGCTGATGTAAAAGGACGGCGCGAGAGGGACCAGTCTGCTCGCGCCGTCCCCTTGGACACCGCACGCAGTGGGGGTGCGGGCGGTGACGAAAAATCTATTCGACGGTCTGATCCCGCAGGCGACGTGCCTTCGTCACGCGCAGCCCGGCTATGCCCGCCCGGTCGATAGTGCGGCGCCACGATTCCAGTTCTTCGCCGCTGAGGCGGTATCTTGCACAGGCGTCGGCCAGCCCGATCAGTCCGCCATCGATTGCGGCAAGCAACTCCGCCTTGCGGCGCGCGACCCAATAATCTGCCGTCGGTGATGGCAGATCGTCGATTGTCAACGGTCCGACCGGTCCGGCGACCGACGTCGGCCTTGTCGTGAATTCGAGCACTGCGAACTCTCCAGTCGCTCGGCTGTTGCCTTTGTGTGCCCCCCGCAAACGAGAATGCGGTTTTGAGGTTACCAAATAGTTAAAAGCGGGTTGGCAGCGTCCAGCCGATCGCCTGCACTTGGATGAGGTTTCGAGTCAATTGAACGGCGGAGTCGGAAGAGCAGTGGGCAATTCCTGCCTAGATGGCCGCTATTGCGAGGCGGCGCAAAATGCGGCAGCCTCTATTCGGCAAGAGGGGGAAACAAATGAGAAATGCGAGTATATTGGCGTTGGCGCTCGTGGCAGCACCTGCTCAGGCTCAGACGGTGCCGGATCTGCCGGCGAACCCGGTCAAGGCGATCGACGGCGAGTGGTATGGTGTCGACCACAAGATCAAGCTGTCGGTCGCAAATGGCGTGGTGACGATTGTGGAGAATGAGACTGCTGATCTCCACCTCAAAAAGATCACTGCGCCCGCGGGAACCGTTATCGCTCGCATCACCGGCGTGGAATCCACGGGCCCCAAATCGGCGCGGTTCGTCGGCCAATGTCTCGAATTGATCGACACATCGCGTTCGGACACCATAGCCTGTCCTGGGCACGCTTTCGTGCAGTCGGCAGCCTATGGCGGCAAGCCTGGATTGATGATCAATTTCTGGACCGCCGCTTTCCTTCGCAAGGACAATATTCCCGAATATCAATGGCAATATCGGAAGTGATTGACGAAGGAGCCGGGCCTAATTGCTGCGCCGCAAAACGAAGCCGCTGACGTGGATCCGACCTGATAGTTGTCCGGTTCTCGACGCAGAACAGGCGCGGACCAGCGTGCTCCGATGAAGGGTTTCCGATTTGTGTTTCGCCGGTCGGGATGCGAGAACCGGGCGCGGGCAAGCGAGCCAGCGCAGCGCGAAGATGGGGGTTTGGTGATGAAATTGGATGCGCCGCGGCCGCGCGGGCAAGGGGCTAACCCAATCAGGATTAAGGCGAAGCGCGTTTCGCATTGCCGGGATATCATCGCTGCGTTTCTGCTTGCGGCCGCCGGTCCCTCCGCGGCAATCGGCGCTTCCGTGCCGCCAGCCGGTGACGGCAGCCAGGCCGACAGGGATGCTGCTGTCGCTCGAATTGCAGCGCAAGCGATCGACGCAGGTCACCCCGCCGAAGCGGCGGGCATTCTCGAAACGCTGGTGGCTCCGCGCCATCACATGCTCGCGATTTTGCCCGATTGGCATCGCGATCTGGCGCGCGCTTACGCCGCGCTCGGCCTGATCGACGGCGCCGCAGGACAGTATCGGCTCGCCTTGGCCGTCGCGCCCGACAACGAAGCGGTCTCTCTTGGCGACGAGCTTGCGGCGATCCTTGCCAAGGAAGGGAGCGCAGACATCGTGCCGGACACGCTGGGGCCGAACGGCGCCAAATATTTCGATCTCCATTGGGTGGACCGCGGCAACGGGACGCTCGATTTCGCGGCCGCCTTCATGCTGCCGCAGGACGATGCCGACGGCGCGGCGTTTACGACGGCGACCTATCGTGCCGACTGCCTTACGCTCAAGTCGCAGCTGCTCGGGGGCGCCGCCTTCTCGAGTTCAGGCGCGAAGCTGCGGTCGTTCGGCGAGGGTGAGGCCGCGAAGCCGGCTAACGACCTTGCAGACCATAGTCTGAGAATGATCTGCCGTCGCGATCCGGCGCAGCAGGTGAAGCATGTGGCCGCAATCGACGGCCGCACGCTGCTCGCGCGCTACCGCGCGCAACGCGCGCAGCGGACCGCTTGGGCGCCATCCGGCAGCGAGAGCGGCGCCCACGAGGCCGTCTGCCGCGCGCATGTGGAAATGTTCGTCGGCCAGCTCGCCGCCGAGGGACAGGTATCGGGGCCGAGCTGGCAGGTGCGCGACTGGTGGAACATCCGGACGGAGGATTTCTCCGAGGAACGCCGCGCCGCGGCCACGTCGGCGGTCACGGCGCTCGCTCGCGCCGATCCGGGCGCCGCACGCGCTTTCCAGCAGGCCTGCGTGCAAGAAGCGCTGACGGGCGGAGCCGTACCCGGAATGTAGCCGTCCGCCGCTGCCGAGCTTGCACATATCGGTCATACGAGCACTGCGGGTGTTCGAAAAAGTGCTTTGGCGTCCGACGCGGCGATCGCGAGGCCGGTGAGGTGCAGCGATCTTGCTTGCGTCCTTCGCGCGCCGCGGTAGGTCGGTCAGGGGTCGCGCTAGGGCAGGGGGCGTGCAATTGATCCGGTATAAATCATGGTTGCTCTTCGGGGCGCTTGCCTTGGCCGCGCCCGAGGTTTCCGCCAAGCTGTCCGTCGACCCCGTTCCGGCGAGTGCCGAGCTGAACGATGCGCTCGCCGCCAAACGCTATGACGAAGCGATGACTTTGGCACGCCGCGAGCATGAAGCTTGCGTCGCGGGCAAAGGGTCCGATCCTTGCGTCGGACTGCTCGCCTTGCAAAGCGATGCGCTGACCGCCTGGGCGGTCGATCATGGTGATTTCGATCGCGACGAAAAGGGCGAAGGTATGGCCCTTCGCACCGCGCGCCTCATCCACGCCCAAGTGAACAGGCTAAAGGGCTTCGATGGGCCGATCTTCGCGTCGGCGTTCGGCAATCTCGGCGAAATGCTGACGCTCTACGGCCGACCGGTAGAAGGCGAGCAGTATTTGCGGGACGGGCTGCGATACAACATTGTGCGCGCAATGGAGTTCCGGGGAACCGAGCGGCTCTCCGATGCGGCGCTCCGCACGTCACTCCTGCGGTTGACCCGCAACCTTGCGCTGCAGGGTCGCAATGAGGAGGCGCGCGGTTATCTCGCGGCCGCCGACAGCCTGCTCTCGACGTTGGGAATGATGGGCTCCCTGGAAGCCAAACGCGCGCTCCCCGATTTTCTGGCGGTTGCGGCGCTGGTGCCGGGCGAAGCGGCCGGTGGCGCTGCGGATTATGTCGAGGCGGCGGTCGGGTATGAATGGGAACGCGAGCACAACGGCCAGGGATGGGACCCCGATGACTGGGCGGCAGTCCGGGGCCGCCTCGCCCGCGACGAGATCGCTTTTCTCGCGCGAAGCGGGGACATGGCAAAGGCGGTCGCGCGCTTCGATGCCGAGCCGGACCTGCTCCGCGGCGGGCGAGGCGCGTCGCGTCTCGAATTTCTGACCCGGCTAGGCGCTGCGCTTGTCGCACAGGGGCGCGCAAACGAAGGCGCCCCGATTCTCGCCGAGGCAATGCCGGTCGTCGATACGACCTGGGACAGGAGCGACGACCGGCGCATCGATGCGCATGCGGCGCGCGGCGCCGCCATCCTCGCGCTCGATCCGACGCAGCGCGCCGATGCCGCGGCCGAATATCGGCGGGCTGTCTCAGGCGCGGTGGCGCGGGTCGAGGCGGCCGACACAACCGAGGGGCTTGTTCGCGCCGTCCGGCGCTACCGTCCCGTCTTTGAGGGACTGCTCGGCGCCCTTCCTCCCGAAGCGGCGAGCTCGCTCACGCGCGGAGAAGCGTTCGAGGCGGCCCAATGGTCGTCGATCGGCGAGACCGCGGCGACACTCGCCAAGGTTTCGGCACGCACATCGCGCAGCAACGGCCCGGTCGCGGAAAAGGAGCGGTTCCGCGAGGAGGTGCGCGCGAGCGTTGCGTCGCTCAACCGCGAGATCGCGCAATGGCTATCGGTTCCCGGCAGCCCCGATACCGATCGCGAGTTGCTCGGAAAATTCTATTTGCGCGACGTTGATGCCGTGATGGACGAGATGTCGACGGAGGAGATCGCCGCGATCGACCCCGCCTATGATCAGCTCGTCAAGCCTCGGCCGATCGCCGCCGAACGAGTGCAGGCGCTGCTCGACAAGGACGAAGCCGTTCTTTTCTTCCTTTCTGACGAGCGCGGCACGTCGGTCTTCGTTCTGACGCGCTCGGGATTTACATGGCATCGGTCGGCCCTGACCCGCGATGCCTTGGCGAAGAGCGTTGAGCGGCTGCGTGGTCAGATCAAGCGCGACCTTCGCGAGCGCTGGGCCGGGAGCGTCGACAATTTCGACGAGCAGCTTGCGCGCAATCTGTATCAGGAGCTCATTGCGCCCATCGAAACGTCCCTCGGCGGCGCAACACGTCTGATGACCGTGACGCCAGGTCCGCTGAGCAGCCTGCCGTTGACCTTGCTCGTCATAGCCGGCGCCGACACGCAGAAGCCGCAATTTCTGATCGATCGTTACGAGATTTCGACGCTGCCGTCGGTTTCAAGCCTTTACTCGTTGCGTTGCCTGCTTCGGCCTGCGGGTGATCGCCCGGCCGGTTGCGGCCCTGGACCCGGACGCAATCGTCCGCCATCGCAGACGATCCTGTTCGCTGCGGGCGATCCGGCGCTCAAGGGTCATCCGGGCGACGACCGCGGTATCGTGGAATATTCGGAACTGTTCCAGCGTGGCATAGCGGACCCGGCCCGGATCATGGCGATGCCTTCGCTTCCAGGTACGCGCCGCGAGATCGAGGGCGTGCGATCGATGTTCGATCCCGGACAGACCATTGCTCTTATGGGCTCCGCGGCGACCGAGGGATCGGTCAAGTCGAATCCCGGTCTGGCCGATGCACGCTATGTCCTTTTTTCGACGCACGGTCTGCTGGCGAGCGAGACGGGGCTCGATGGCGAGCCGGGTCTCGTCTTCACGCCGCCATTAGCGGGGGCGCAGTCCGACAGGGACGATGGTCTTCTCACCGCCTCGGAAGCCGCGCAACTGAAGCTCGCAGCGGATATCGTCGTACTGTCGGCGTGCAACACGGCAAGTTCGAACGGCAGCGCCGAAGCGGACGGGCTGTCGGGCTTGGCGCAGTCTTTCTTTTATGCTGGCGCGGGTTCGCTTCTGGTGTCGCACTGGCCGCTCGACGATGAGGCCGGGGCCGAAATCGTCACGCATCTCTTTGCAGGCATCGAAAAGCATCCCGGCGCTCCGGGGGCTGCGTTCCGGCAGGCGATACTGGCGCTTCGCGCAAAAGACGATACCTCGTCTCCGGCGGTTTGGGCGCCGCTCGTGTTTGTCGGGACCACCGACCGGGGCGTGCGGTAGCGGGAGTTCGGGTGCTCGCAGTGCGTTATGAGTTCAGGTCGCCCTCCAAACGTCCGCTGAGAGCAAATTTGGTCTTGAATCCGCCCGTCTGCTACCGGCCAGGTCAAGCGTCGGCGCTGGCTCGCAGCGAACAGGTGGCTGAATGGGATGGCAAGCGGATGCAACAGTCGGCTGCTCAAGAGCGAGTTAGTCTCGTTCCAGAAAAATAGCCTCCGGTATCTCTTGGGCCGGCCACAGAGCGCCATAACTAATCATATTCATCAGAGCGATCTGGTCTTGGTCGAAATGGAACGAGTAATAAGCGTGGACCGTGACTAACGGATTGCACTCATTCTCGGGCGTGGCGTCAATCCCTCGTGCGCGCGCGATCACCAGATCGCCCACTGGCGTGGCTTCCAGCAGTTGGAACGGTTGCGGAGCGGGCCACCGAAAACTGGCCCGTCGCATGCTCTCGGTCGAGCGCTCGATTTCTTCGAACGACCCCGCTTGACCGATCTTCTCAAAAAACCTTTCGACGAGTCTCAAACGTTTTTCTTGCGCCTGCCTATCAAATACAGGGTCTGGGCGAGGCGATGATATCTGACAAGACATTGCCGTTCCCGGCATAAACGTGGCGCACGCCACCGCTGTGATTGCCTTCCGCCTCCCGATCATCGGTCGCTCCCCAAACATATAGTGGAGGATACATACAAAGCCGGTGTCCGCAATCGGTCGCTTCCGGTCGTGGCTATCCGGCGCGCCGCGGATGTCCGCCTCTCTCGGTCTCCCGCCAAAACCGGACCGTTCTTAAATGGCCACAAGCGGTTAACGCGCCAAAGAGCGCTTGCTGATTGTCTCGTAGCATGTGCGGGCCAAGGCAGCAGGATAGGAGGTCGGACGGCTCGCGCGATCGACCTGCTCAGCCAGGATAAGGTGATTCCCTCAATAGTCGGGCAAGATGCGTGGCATTAGCGGCCACCATTTTGGCGGTCTCGGTTACTTTGCTGGGGCGATGCTGAAGATCCTTGAAATCGACTGAACCCATCGCCTCACCGACCCAGTAGCAGGCGGCCACGGCGGGAATCGTCCATCCCACATCGTTCAGCGCCTGAAAGATTTGCGACGAAGCATTATGCGCGCCGTCTTCATTGCCGACGATCGCGGCAACAGCCACTTTCGAAAAGCTTGGCATCCGTCCCTTGTCGTCGGTCTCCGACAGGAAGGCATCCATTCGTTCCATCACAAGCTTGGCGACGCTTGATGCCTGACCCATCCAGATCGGTGTGCCGAAGATGAGAATATCGGAGGCGAGGATCGCCTCGCGAATTTTCGGCCATTCGTCGCCAGCACCCTCGTTCGAGGTGACACCCCATTTGATGCTGTGCGCGGCGATACGGATGGGCTTGCCGACACGGACGCCTTCCGCCTCGAAATGTTCGGTAAGCACCGCGAGCATGGCATCGGTCGAGCTCTTGCGGCCACGGGCCGACAGCGAGCAATTGATCGCGGTAGCGGTAATCGGGGGCATATCGTCTCCTTTACCCCGCCGGGGTGAAGCGCGCGCCGGTCGCGGTTGGTTCCGATGTCATACTGGCGGCGTACTCGGAATGACGATGAGCGTCCGCTCTCGACGCGCCTTGGGCGAGTTCCGACAGGGAATTCATGTTGAAAATATCGGTGCCGCCGAGCGCGGGCAGTAAGAAGGGGCCGCCAAAGCGGCCCCTTCCTGTCGGCTTGCCGGGTCAATCGAGCTTGGGACTGACGACGCCCGAGCTGTAGCGCAGATTGTTCTGCACATGTTTGACGCCCGTGACGTCGTCGGCGACATCTTCGGCGCGGCGCTTCGACCGGCGATCCTCGACCGTGCCGGAGAGCGTGACTTCGCCATCTGCGACGCTGACCTCGATCTCGGAGGCGTCGATCCAGACATCCTCGGTAAGACGGTCGTTCACGTCCTCGCGGATGCGCTCGTCGGAGCGGATATAGCTTTTGGGACCGCGGCCGCGGTGATCGAGTTCCCGGCGACGGCGCGCGTCGCGATCGCCGAACCAGGAAAGCACTTCGTCGCCGGCGCGGTCGAGGAAGCCGCGTTCGCCCGGGTCATAATCGGGGCTGCGCGTCCGCGGATATTGGCCGTAAGGCGAATAGCCCTCGACCGGGAGATAGCCGAACTCGCTCGGCCAATAGTTACCGCCGCGCGAACGATCCTCGCCTCGGGCTTCGCCGGCAGCATCGTAATAGGCGTCGCGGCGGGGCGTGCGGTCGTAACGGGGCCAATCGGAGCGCTCAGCGCGGCGGACCGGCCGGCGATAGTCGCCCGCGCGCTCATCCTCCCAATTATCGCGGCGATATTCCTGCTCGCGATAGGCGCGGCGCGGGCGGCGCTGCTCGCGCTCGTCTTCCTCGATCGCCACATAAGCGCGCGACGCATCCTCTGCGCGGCCGCGGTTGTAGCGACCCGGCGATGCGCCGATGTCGGGGCTGCTGTTGTCGCTATAATCCCAGAGCGGGGTGCGGTCGTCGAACCTGTCCATGATCCATCTCCATTTGTTGAGGGTGGCGGGCAGGTTGCCGGGAAGGGAGGCCCCCCCCCGTCCCGCCGAACCGACGCATGGAGTGGGGGCAAGTTCCCGATCTGGGCGCAATATGTCGCGCTGCGACGTCAACGCATCGACGAATGTGACCCGATCTCTCCAATGGGCGGCAGGCGTCGCCGGCGCTGCCGAATTCTCATGTAGACTCAAATCTGGAAAGGATCATACCCAGTGGGCCGCGCGTGCTTTGCGTCCGGCGAACTGGCTGCTGGGGAACCGGATCTCTCCAACGCATCTTTCCAAAGCCTTCCCAGCTCGACGTCGATCCAGTCGGCTGCAAACGGATCGAGGCCAGAGCCGGGATAAAGGCAAAACTCGCCGAAAAGCGGTTGGCAGTCGATTTCGTAAAAATCGACCCGAACGAAGGCTAGGTTCCCGGCAAGCGTCTCTGCAGCTTGCAGCATCGCCCCGAGGGAGGAGGGTCTGGAAGGTCGATCGGCGGCAGGCACGAGCTGCCGCCAGTTGCGGTCATTCAATATCCAGCGGTGACGGACACCGCGCCCCAAATGTACCTGGACGTGCGTCGCGACACCGCCAAAGACGTAGATCTTGTAGTCGATGGGGAGAGGACGTGCGCCGCCGAGCAACGGCTCGGCGAAAACGCCACGCGGCACTTTGCGATATGCCCATTCGTCGAGCCAGCGGCCGTACTCCCGGCGCTGCCACCGGCGCGCGGCTCGCTGGACCTGCTTCCAGCGTTCGCAATCCGGAAACGTCTCCAGGATTTGATACTGGTTACACCCATGACGCGCCTTGACGATTGATGGGAGGGCGAACGGAATGAAGCGCGGCAGCATCTGGCCCTGCCAGAGCGTCGGTACGATCCAGTTTGCACCGAGTTGCTCCGAGGCCAAGCGTTTTGCCTCAAGTTTATCCAGCAGCGTCGTTTGCAACGGTGACCGATCATTCAATTTGCGGAGCTGGACGAGCTCGGTGAAGCGCGTCGGATTGAGCAAGTCGGGCAGGCGTCGATGACGCAAGGCGTAGAGAAGGGCAATCCGGTGCGCGGCTATCGAGGAGCCGACATTGCCCACTTTCGCCGGGTCTTCCGAGGCGCGCGAGAGTTTCATGCCATGTCGGTCTCACGGCTGAGCGACGTGTGGCCGCTATCGCGGAAGCTCGGCCGATCCAGGTTTATATCGCGGCAAAGCTGCATGCGGATACGAACGACCCGGCACAGAAAACGCTCCCGGCAATATCATCGACCAACCTCCGATCACCTAGGCAGCGCTCAGGCGCTCGGGTGCGACCAACCGGTGAGGAACGCGTGATCGCGCGCGCCGCTGCGGATCGCGTGCAGCATCGCACGTCTCAACCTAGGATCTTCATGAACGGGCAAAGGAAGATTGCTACCGGTCAGCCTATTCGAGCGAAGTGGGGGAAGTGGGGAGGGGAAGACCCCGGCGTGACTATACCCAAACAGAAAAAATGCTGACCGTGTATCCGATGATTTGATTGGAGCATCCGCTTGCCTCAAACATTAGGCGCGTAGCACACTCCGACGGCCAAGCTGAGCGATATGTCGTTGAGTCGGATATGCGCGCCGATATTCGGACAACGTTGGGGAGCGGCGCGGACGACGATTGAATGCGTACGCCGACGGCAATTCGACTGAGACGTGGGATCGAACAGCCGCGGCGATACGCGAAGCGATGCACATGGCGGCGGCAGACCGAACGATCACCGTCGAAGCCCGTGCGCCGTTCAAATGCAGTTGGCGAAGAAAGGTTGCAAAGATGAGGCGGAAGGTCGCCGCCATTCTGGAAAACTGTCGAAGCCGCCCTCGACGCGATCGCGGCCTCAGGCATCGGTGCGGCCATTGTCGATATCGGAGGACGAAGAGCAGCGCGCGCTGGCAAGGGCGGGAACGACGATAGCCGCGGCGCATTGGTCATGGGACAGCAAAGGAGCTTTCCGATGACCAAGGACAATATACTCGCCGGCTGCAGAATACTGATCATGGCGACAGATGGCTTCGAACAATCCGAACTCGAAGTGCCGCTTCAGCGTCTGGAGGACGCGGGCGCGGAGGTCGAAATCGCATCGATCGACGATGACGATATCACCGGCTGGGACGAAGACGATTGGGGCGACGAGGTCGAAGTCGATCTCAAGATCGCCGACGTCGACACCGACCGTTATGACGCGCTCGTCCTGCCGGGCGGCCAGATCAATCCCGACTTGCTGCGGGTTGAGGACAAGGCGATCTCGATCATTCGGGCCTTCGCAGGTGCTGGCAAGCCGGTTGCCGCGATTTGCCATGCGCCGTGGCTTCTTGTGGAAGCCGGGCTCGCATCGGGCAAGCGAATGACGAGCTACAAGTCGATCCGCACCGATGTTGCCAATGCCGGCGCGCAGGTGGTCGAAGAGAGCGTCGTGGTCGACGGCAATATCATCACCAGTCGCTGTCCCGACGACCTGCCCGACTTTTGCGATGCGATCGTCGCAGCGGTGGCCGACCGCAGGGCGCGGGCGTAGCTGTGCCGAGCTCAATACGGGACTGTTGAGTTGTGAAAAGGCGATCGCGTGCGGGCACAGCGATTCTTGCGGTAAGCTGTTGAAAGCGGCGGGAACTCGCTGCTTTATGGCGCGTCGTTTCCAAGCCTGCCGCCTAGGCAGTTTGGAAAGGGGATGACCCACATGGGACAGAACAAACAGCAGGGCGGACAAGCCGATCGCAATCCGAACGAGAACCCCGGCCAGCAGGAACAGCAGGATCTGCAGCGTCGCCAGCCCGGTCAGGACAATGACCAGGACCAGGGCAACCAGGCCGGCCGCGACGACGAGAATCGTCAGAACCGCTGACGTCGGAAAGAAGAGTGACGCCGAGGCGTCCTCTCGGGGCAGGGCCGCACTTCGATGCGGCCCGGCCTTTTCTATTCCCCGGTTGCGCCCATTCCAGGTGCAACCTTCCTAGCACTTTGGCATTCTCCCTTCATCGATCGCGGACAGCGGAATGGGAAGGAGAGGCCCGTGCGAACGATTGAGATATGGCCCGACGAAATCGAGGGCGGCGACACCGAGCGAGAGGGTGTCTTCTACGCGACTATGCGCTTCATCGACAGGGAAGCCGAAACAGCCGTCGTGATCTATCTGCAACCCGAGATCGAGCGAGGCATGATCGCCGATCTTTACGGCTGGGCGCAAAGCCGCGGCATGACCGGCCGAACGAACTAAATAGGAAGCATGGGTTGGCAAGCGGTCGCCCGCCTGGATCGGAGCGCCCCTTGGCGGCCACCTTTTCAATGCGGAGAAGTCGTTCGATGCAAGTCAGTCAGCACGGCGTTCCAGAATGCGATCTCTTCGTCATTGCCCCGGTCGCGCGACCATTGCACCTGCCTGGAGACGATGAAGTCGGCCTGTTTGCCATGCCGCAGCTTGATCTCCGACACACAATTTCGAATGTTATGATCTCCGAACGGCATTGCCGATCTCCTTGACGCTCCGCATAGAAACAGGGCAGGTGAGGGCGGCGGTTTCCCGCCGCCCTCGATATGTCAGAAGTCCATCGCCGGCATCGGCGCGGCCTTCTCCTCCTTCGGCAGCTCGGCGACGAGCGCCTCGGTGGTGATCAGCAGCGACGCGACCGACGCGGCATCCTGCAGCGCGGTGCGTACGACCTTGGCGGGGTCGATCACGCCTGCCTTGACGAGGTCCTGATACTCGCCAGTGGCGGCGTTGAAGCCCCAGCTATACTCCTCGCTTTCGAGGAGCTTGCCGACGATCCACGCGCCGTCCTCGCCGGCATTGTCGGCGATCTGACGCGCCGGGGCGCGGAGCGCGCGGCGGACGATGTCGATGCCTGACTGCTGGTCGTCGTTCGCGGCTTTCAGGCCTTCGAGCGCTTTCAGCGACCGGAGCAGCGCGATGCCGCCGCCCGGAAGAATGCCTTCTTCCACGGCCGCGCGCGTCGCATGGAGCGCGTCGTCGACACGGTCCTTCTTCTCCTTGACCTCGACCTCGGTCGCGCCGCCGACACGGATCACCGCGACACCGCCCGCGAGCTTGGCGAGCCGCTCCTGCAGCTTCTCGCGGTCGTAATCGCTGGTGGTCGTCTCGATCTGCTGGCGGATCTGCGCGACGCGGCCGTCGATATCCGACTTCGCGCCGACGCCGTCGACGATCGTCGTATTATCCTTGTCGATGACGACCTTCTTCGCGCGCCCGAGCATGTTGATCGTGACGCTCTCGAGCTTGATCCCGAGTTCCTCGCTGACGACATTGCCGCCGGTGAGCACGGCGATATCCTCGAGCATCGCCTTGCGGCGATCGCCAAAGCCCGGCGCTTTCACCGCCGCGACCTTGAGCCCGCCGCGCAGGCGATTGACGACGAGGGTTGCGAGCGCGTCGCCCTCAACATCCTCGGCGATGATGAGCAATGGCCGGCCCGACTGGACGACGCTCTCGAGGAGCGGCAGCATCGCCTGCAGGTTCGAGAGCTTCTTCTCGTGGATCAGAATGTACGGATCGTCGAGCTCGACCTTCAGCTTCTCGGCATTGGTGATGAAGTAGGGCGAGAGATAGCCGCGATCGAACTGCATGCCCTCGACCGTTTCGAGCTCGGTCGCGAGGCTCTTCGCTTCCTCGACGGTGATCACGCCCTCGTTGCCGACCTTTTCCATCGCCTCGGCGAGGATCTTGCCGACCTCTCCGTCGCCGTTCGCCGAGATGGTCGCGACCTGCGCGATCTCGCTGTTCGCCTCGACTTTCTTGGCGTGCGCCTTAAGATCCTCGACGACCGTGGTCACCGCAAGATCGATGCCGCGCTTGACGTCCATCGGGTTCATCCCCGCGGCAACCGCCTTCGAGCCTTCGCGGACGATCGCCTGCGCAAGCACGGTCGCGGTGGTCGTGCCGTCGCCGGCCTTGTCGTTCTGCTTGCTCGCGACCTCGCGCAGCATCTGCGCGCCCATATTCTCGAACTTGTCGGCAAGCTCGATTTCCTTGGCGACGGTGACGCCGTCCTTGGTGATGCGCGGCGCGCCGAAGCTTTTGTCGATCACGACGTTGCGGCCCTTGGGGCCCAGCGTGACCTTCACTGCATTCGCAAGCGTATCCACGCCGCGCAGCATGCGATCACGCGCGTCCGACGCAAATTTCACTTCCTTGGCAGCCATTCTTACCTCCTTCTTGATGTCCTTTCAGTTGTTGGATGGATGCGGCGTCAGGCCGCCTGCTTGAGCGCTTCGGCCTGCTCGATGACCCCGAGAATGTCGCTCTCCTTCATGATGAGCAGCTCCTCGCCGTCGATGCGCACCTCGGTGCCCGACCATTTGCCGAACAGGATGCGATCGCCTGCCTTGACGTCGAGCGCGGTGACCGTGCCGTCCTCGGCGCGGACGCCGGGACCGACGGCGACGACTTCGCCTTCCTGTGGCTTTTCCTTGGCGGTGTCGGGGATGATGATGCCGCCCGAGGTCTTCTCCTCGGCTTCGATGCGGCGGACGACCACACGGTCGTGCAAGGGTCGGAAATGCATGCATAACCTCCATATTGCATAACGATATGATAAGCCGGCGCGCCTGTCCGGGACGCGCGGCGCCGATGAGCTAGGAAGCGATTTTTTTCGCTTCAAGAGGTCTGGCGAAAATTTTTTGATGGCTGCGCTGGCGCGAAACAAACGCCGGTAATCAAGGGGCTGAACCCTCTTGACTCGACTCGCTTCGCTCCCAAAATTTTTTCCTGCGGCGCTTTGCCGCACGACAAGAAAGGAAAGGCTACAAGGAAGGAGGCACGATCATGTCCGAGCCATTTTCCCGTTTTCTTCATCCCTTCGACGTGGCGCGTCACCCGAGCCTCGAGCCCGAGGTCAAGCGCGCCCTTCTCGCATCCTGGGCATCGGACCACTCGGCGGTCCGCAACAAGCCCGCACTTCGCAAACCCCCGGGGGCGAGGCGAGCGGTGCCAGTCGACGATGTGCTCGCGGCGCTTCGGTCGCTCGATGGCGGCGAGACGCGCGCGCCATGACCGACCGCGCGCTGATCGCCCAGCTGGACGGCTACGGGCTGACGACCGCCGAGATCCATTATTACCGGCCCGATCATCCCTCGCTGCTCCAGCTCTTCGTCTGGCAGGACTATGATCTGCCGCCGGACTTCCCGGTGCTGTTCGATTTTCTGGCGATGTGGCGGCGCCAGATCGAAGCCGCGCTTCATTCGGTACGGATCGCGCACGAGGCGCTGATCGGCCCGGCCGAGTGGAGCGCGGCCGATATTATCCGGTCGATTGACTGACGCTCGTTCTGGCGGTGGCGCCATCGCCGCTGGGGCGCCCCGAGGACCCTTTGAATTGCGGGGCCGCGCCGTTGGCAGCGGCCCCGCCAGATTTTACGCGTTTTCGAGGCTCTTCTCTTTGGACGCGCCGATCCGGCGCGGTTCGGCATCGCCGCTGCCGATCTCGATCTTGCGCGGTTTCATCGCCTCGGGAATGACCCGGTTGAGCTCGATCGCCAGCAGGCCGTCGGCGAAGCTCGCCGCGCCGACCTCGATATAGTCGGCGAGCTGGAAGTGCCGCTCGAACGCGCGGCGCGCGATGCCGCGATGAAGATAGCTGCGCTTTTCATCTTCTTCCGCCGGCTTGCCCGACACGCTGAGCTGGTTCTGCTGGGCGACGATCTCGATCTCGTCGGGTTTGAAACCGGGAACCGCGAGCGTGATGCGGAAGCGGTCGTCGGCCTCGCGCACGATGTCGAAGGCGGGAAAGCCGTCCGACGTTTCGCTGCGCTGCCCTTTCTCGAGCAGGTCGAAGAGGTGATCGAAGCCCACCGTCGAGCGGCGGTAGGGGGTGAAGTCAAAGTCGGTTCTCATTTCCAAATCCTCCTGATTGAAGCAATTCGGGCATGAGATGCGCCGGGACTTAGAGCCGGCGCTCTCTATGTCCTTCGGACCCGAACAATCCGGCGTCCAGAAAAAAGCTAGGAAGCCAAATTTCCGTTTCAAGAGGTCGAAAGCGCTTTGGATTGGCGAATGGGGCGGCGCTCCATAGGCGCTTTCAGGTGCGGAGCCGCGCCGCGCGCGGCTCCGCGATCGGATCAGGCGGCGCGGCTGCCGCCGGTATCGCCGATCCATATGGTGATTTGGTCCCTGACCAACAGCTTCAGCTTCTTGAGCCGCGCGATCAGGACCTCGTCGGGTCGGCGCTGCCGCGCTTCCCGATCGATTTCGGCGTCGAGGCGGGCATGCTCGCGCCGCAGATAATCGATATGTTTGCTGGACATCTTCTTCTCCATGCCAAGTTGAGGATGTTGCAGCCCGAGCGGCTGCGGCGTGGATGTAGGAAAGCTATGGTCAGGATTTCAAGGGGTTGAAGTGTCCGCCTGTGGGAGACTGTCGGAAGCTGTGAAGAGCATCGCGCGGCGCCCCGCAGGGACAGGCACGACAGCCGGCATTGGGATGCAAAGTTGTAGAGGCGGTCGGCGCGCTACAGCTAAATCGTCACAACATGGGTTAGTCGCTGCAACCCGGCCCGGCGACCATTGTTTCGGTAGCATGCCGACTCGCGAGGGACAGGTTTACCCGCTCTTCAGACGCGTCGCCGACGCCATTCGCGCTGTCCGCCTTCCTGGCCGCGCCTGGGAATATGCGCTGCGCCGGAGCCAACCGGCATATGCTTCAGAATGGGAGTGATGGATGTGACCATGAAAGCACAGAAGCTTGATACGATCTGGGTCGAGAAACCCTGGGGCGTCGATCGGCTCCCTCCGCCCTTCGACGCACGGACCGATGGCCGCGTCGGCGAAATCTGGTTTCGTCCGCCCCAATCCAATCCGCTGCTCGTGAAATATATCTTCACGAGCGAGCGCCTGTCGATCCAGGTCCATCCCGACGACCGGCAAGCGCAGGCGCGCGGACTTCCCGCAGGCAAGGAGGAATGCTGGTACATTCTGGGTGCCGAACCCGGGGCTATGCTCGGGATCGGAACGGGTCGTTCGCTCAGCGAGCGCGAACTCGCCGATGCCGCCCGCTCGGGCGCTATCGAGGCGCTCATGGAGTGGCATCCGGTGCGCGCGAACATGTTCTTTCATATTCCGCCCGGAACCGTCCATGCAATCGGTGCCGGGGTCACACTCGTCGAAATCCAGCAGAATGTGGATGTTACCTATCGTCTCTACGATTACGGCCGCCCGCGCGAGCTGCACCTCGCCGATGGGACGGCGGTCGCGAAGGCTGGGCCAATGTCACGCGATCTCTGCCGCCAAGTCGATATCGCAGAGAGCGCGTTGTTGCTCGACAGCCGCCATCTCGTGGTCGCGCACCTGAACGCCAACGACCTTTCGCCGCTTGCCGATGCGAGGGATGGGGCGATGATCGTCCCCCTCGGCGGTACGGTCGCAGCTGAGGGCGTGACCGCGCAGGCGGGCGAGTGCCTGTGGGCCGAAGACGTCACCACCATCGAGGCCGGAGCCGGCGCGCGTTTTCTGGCGGGTTGGCACAAGCCTTGACGCCCTGCGCGACCTTGGCGCATCACCGATGGGGGGCGATCCGCCTGCGCCAACTGGCCTGGCACCGTCCCGCCGCCCGAGACGCCTAGCGAGGCGCGTCGGCTGCCGCGCATGTTACAGGGTTGATCGGCTATCCGCCCGAGGCTTTCTCTACGGCGCTTCCCATCTCCTCTCCGAGGCGTACCCGCCGTTCGGGAAACCAATCGGGGTTGAACGCGATCGCTTGCTTCTCGAACAGCATCACGATCGTGGAGCCGAGGAGAAAGCGACCCATCTCGTCGCCCTTGCGCAGCGAGACTTCATCGGGGGCGTAGGACCATGACGATATCTTGCTCGATCGCTTTGCATTCACCACGCCATGCCATGACGTTGCGATGCTGCCGACGATGGTCGCACCTACGAGTATCATCGCGAAATGGCCGTGAGTGGGGGACTCGAACAGGCATATGACCCGCTCGTTGCGCGCGAAAAGGCCGGGCACCCCGCGCGCGGTCGTCGGGTTGACGGAAAAGAGCGAGCCCGGGACGTGGATCATGCGTCTGAGCTCCCCGTCGCACGGCATGTGCAGCCGGTGATAATCCTTGGGCGAAAGATAGAGGTTGGCGAAACTGCCGTCGCGAAACGTCGACCCCAGCGCAGCGTCGCCGCCCAATATTGCGGTGGTGGTGAAACGGTGGCCCTTGGCCTGGACGATGTGATGATCGTCGATCGCGCCGAACTGACTGATCGCACCGTCGACCGGGCAGATGAAATCGGCCGCGGCGAGCGGGCGCGCGCCCGCTATCAGCGGGCGGGTGAAGAAGTCGTTGAAGCTCGCATAGCTGCGAATATCCGGATTGTGGGCCTCGCTCATGTCGACGCCGTATCTCGCGACGAACCATCGGATCAGCTTGGGGGTCAGCCAGCCGGACGATGAAGCCACACGGCCGACGAATTCGGTCAGCCGCCGCTTCGGCATCGCATGCTGGGCAAGAATTGTCAGGCGCTTGAACATGATATCATCCGTTGGTCGATCCTTCGGAGGGAAAGCCGATCGCCTGGGGAGAGACGACGGCGCCCGCCTCTTCGTTCCGGCGGTGATGCTTTATCCCGATGTCGTGGGGCAAGGGAAGGCGCATGGCCGGGAGCGGAAGATAATCGGGTAGGGGGCGCGCTCAGTCTCGCCGGGCTTTTGGCGCCCCTCCCGCCGAACGGAGGAAGCGGTAACTCTTCATATCATAGTTCCGCGCGCGCAGGAAGTTGTGGGCGTTGTTGATCATGATGTCGCTCATGATCTCGATCGTGCCGCATCCGCCCTTGGCGAGAGCCGTTTCGGCGGCGGTCAGGAGCGCCGTCCCGATGCCGCGGCGCCGATGGTCGCCGTCGACAAGCAGCAGGGTGACGCGGCCGACGAGGCCGTGCTGCAAGGTCGGAACGACGCCCCAGGCGCAGCATCCGACCAGCCCGCCGGCATCGGCGACGAGAAGCCCGGCCTTCGCTTTGCCGATCGCCTCAACGTTCGCATCGATCGATATGCGCTCGGGCGGCTCGGCAAGCTGCGCGAGCAGACGGGCGAGAGCCTTTCGGTCCTTGCCCGTCGCGGGCCGCAGGCTGAGCTCGGGCTCCGGCAGGGCTTCGGGTTTGACGATCCTCAGCACCGGCTTGGCTTTCGGCGGCGGCGGCGGATCCTGCCGCCTTCGTGCAGGCTCGGGTGACGGTGGCGGACTCGTTTTTCCGCGTCGGCGGATAGGCGAACGCTCCTCGATGGGTTCGGCAGCTTTGGGTGCCTTCTTGGCACGCTTCGCCGCGGGTTCGCGTTCGGCCGAGAGTTTCCAGCTGTCGGCCGCGCCGCCGCGAAGATAGTGCGCGATGTCGGCGGCGCTTGCCATGAGCCCTTGTTCGCCGATCCCGAGGAGCGGCTTGCCCGCCGCATCGGTGAGGCCGAACTTCCCATAGTCGCCGACGCCCGGCGTTCGCTTTCGCGACCGGACGAGTTTCATCCCGCGATGTTCGGCCATGGCGCGTAGCTCGTCGGCTGTCGGCTCGGTCGCCATCGATCAGGGCCGGAAAGGAGAGGCGGGGCGGGTCTGCGGGGAGGGGGCGCTCGCTCGGACCGGCGGCGCGCGCTTGCCCGCGTCCTGGTGGGAACCTGTGCGGCTGCGACGCGCTCTGCCCATATGCGCGCGCGCCGCTTCACCCGCTCGACCATGATCGACCATGTCGCCTATGACGAGGCGGCGTCGGTGCTTTCCATCAGCTTCCGGGACAGCGGCAAATATCTTTATCATGGCGTCCCGCGCGCGATCTACGACGGGCTGTGCGCCGCGGATTCGCTCGGCGCCTTCTTCAACGCGCATATCAAGGATCATTTCCGCTGCGAGCGCGACCCGGCGCGCAGGCGGTTCGGTCCTGGTGCCTGACAGTGGGGCGGTGACGATCGCCCCTGCGGAGGCGCCGCTCATGCGCGCTTGCGCGCTGCCGGCTTGGCGGGCGCTTTTTTCGCCGGGGCTTTTTTGGCAGTCGCCTTTCTGGCACTGCCAGCCTTCGCCTTTCCGCCGCCGTCACCGATTGACTTCTTCAGCGCCGCCATCAGGTCGACGACGTTCGATCCGCTCGGCGCCTTCTCGTCCTTCCCGTCGTCGAGATTGAGCGTTTTGCCCTTCTTCTTGCGCTCGATGAGCTCCTTCAGCGCCTCGACGTAGCGATCGTGAAAGTCGCTCGCGTCGAACTTGCCCGTCTTCTTGTCGATCAGCGTCGTCGCGAGGTCGAGCAGGTCTTCGTCGGGATCGCTGTCGGCAATGTCGCGGAAATAGCTCGCCGCCTTGTTGACCTCGTCGGCATAGCGCAGCGTCTCCATGACGAGACCCCGGCCGCACGCCTTGATGCTGACGACATATTCACGGCCGCGCATCGCGAGCTGACCGAGACCGACCTTGCCCGTGCGGCGCAGCGCCTCGCGCAGCACGATGAACGCTTCCTCGGCAAGGTCGTCGGCGGGGACGACATAATAGGGCTTCTCGAAATAGATCTCGTCGATATCCTCGGCCTCGACGAACTGGGTGAGCTCGAGCGTCTTCTTGCTCTCGAGCCTGACCCCTTCGATCTCCTCGTCGTCGAGCAGCACATATTGGTCCTTGGCATATTGGAATCCCTTGACGATCTCGTCGACATCGACCGGGCCGACGCCGGGGACGACCTTTTCATATTTGATGCGCCTGCCGGTCGGCTCGTGGATCTGGTTGAACGCGATCGTCGCCCCGCTCTTCGTCGCCGAATAGATCTCGACCGGGATCGAAACGAGCGCCAAGCGGATCTGGCCTTTCCAATAAGGGCGCGCAGCCATCGTCACTCACTCCTTTGCCAATGCTCCTTCAATGCGCGCGGTCGCCGAGCGTTCCGCGCCGGCGATGGGAAGGGAAGCCCGATCGCCGCAACGGGATCGAAAGCGGGAGCTGGAAACGGCCGGACAGTTGCGATCGCGCGCGCCTGCCGTTTTCGCGGACCGCGACTTGCCGATCCGAGCTTGTCAGACGGTCCAGCGCGCGGGCGCGAGCGCGATGGCGATCGGAGGATGCACCCGCTGCCATTTCGTTGCGGCGAGCACGTCGTTGCTCTCCTTCGCCTCGCGGCCCGGCCCAAGCGACCAGGTGATATGATAATGGCTGCCGTCGCCGCGATCGGTGGTGCCGCCGATGCGCACGACGAGCGCCTGGACGCCCGCGCCGTCGTCGACTTCGCCGACGATCTCGCCCGCGTGCGCGGCGGGTAGGGGCGTGTCCTCGGCGGTCCCGAAGCGGAGCGTCACATGGTCGGCAACCAGCTCGGCATAGCGCGGTTCGAACCGTTCGAGCAGCCAGTCGCGCTCGGCTGGTGGCAGCTTCCAGCCGGCGATGGAGCGGGTCATGACGCCTTGCGCTTTCGCTTTGTGGGGCCCGCGCCAAGTTCGATCCAGGCGGGCGCATGGTCGCTCGTCTTGTCGAGCGCCCGCGGGCGGGTGTCGACGCCAGCTGCCTCGAGCCGCTTCGCCGCGGGCTTGTTCAGCAGCAGATGGTCGATGCGGATGCCGGCATTTCGTTCGAACGAGCGCCGCCAATAAGCCCAGAAGCTGTAGATGCGCTCCTCGGGATGCAGGTGACGGATCGCATCGGTCCAGCCCTGGTCGAGGATGCGCCGGTAGGCGGCTTTGGCTTCGGGCGCGAAGAGCGCGTCCTTCTTCCAGTTCGCGGGCTTGTACACATCGAGGTCGGTGGGAATGACGTTGAAGTCGCCGCAGATGACGACGGGGGCATCGAGGTCGAAGAGCGTTGTCAGATGCGCGTCGAGCCGTGCCATCCACTGCATCTTGTAATCGAACTTCGGACCGGGCCAGGGGTTGCCGTTGGGAAGATAGAGGCCGGCGACGAGGATGCCGCCGACCGCGGCCTCGATATAGCGGCTCTGCTCGTCGCCGGGATCGCCGGGGAGCCCGCGGCGCGTTTCGTGGATTTCGCCGACGCGGCTCAGCATCGCGACGCCGTTCCAGCGGCTCTGGCCGTGCCAGATCACGTCATAGCCCGCGTCGCGGATCGCCTTCTCGGGGAATTTTTCCTGAGGGGCTTTCAATTCCTGCAGGCAAACGATGTCGGGCTCGGCCTGCGCGAGCCAGCCGAGCAGAATGTCGAGGCGGCCGCCGATGCCGTTCACATTATAGGTCGCGATCTTCACAGGTCGGGCAGCGTCTGATCGGCGCGGCCCCAGCCTTGCAGCGCCTTGAGGCTCGCGCGCTTCAGAAGCTCCTTCGCGTCGGTGATGCGGAAATGCGACGGCTTGTCGATCGTCTCCATTTCCTTCCAGCTGATGGGCGCGGCGACCGGCGCGCCTTCGCGGGCCCGCGCTGAATAGGGCATCACCGCAGTCGCGCCGCGCTGGTTGCGGAGATAATCGACGAAGATCCGGCCCTTGCGCTGCGCCTTGGGGAGGGCGGCGGTGAAGCGGTCGGAATCCATCTGGGCGACGGCGCGGGCGAGCCGGTGCGCGAAGTCCTTGACCTCGGGCCATTCGGCGCGCGGCACGAGCGGGGCGATAACATGGACGCCCTTGCCGCCGGTGAGCATCGGGAAGGTCTCGAGGCCCATCTGCTTCAGGATGTCGCGGAACTGGAAGGCGGCGCTGCGGACCGTCTCGAAATCGAGACCGACGTCGGGATCGAGATCGAAGACGAGCCGATCGGCCTTCTCGACATCCTCGATGCGCGCGCCCCAGCCATGGAATTCGATCGTGCCCATCTGGACGCAGGTCATCAGGCCCTCGGGCGTGTCCATATAGAGATAGGGCTGGTTGTCGCCATCCTTCTCCTCGATCGCGACGTGTTTCACCGCATCGCCGAAGCTTCCGGCATCATGTTTCTGGAAGAAGCATTTCTTGGCGCGGCCCTGCGGACAGCGCACGAGGCTGATCGGGCGCGAACCCGCCCACGGCAGCATGATCGGCGCGAGTGCGGCATAATATTCTGCAAGCTCGCCCTTGGTGAGCCCCGCCTCGGGAAAGATGACGCGGTCGGGGTTGCTGATCGGTACTGGCGAGGCGTGCGCTACCTCGGCGACCGCCGCTTCGCTCTCGATGACGACCGCCTCGGGATTCTTGTCCTCGCGAAGGCCGAGATAGCTCGGGTGGCGGAGCGTGCCATCGTTCGTCATCTCGGTGAAGGCGATCTCGGCGACGAGCTTCGGCTCGATCCAGTGCGCGCCGCGCGTCTCGGTGCGGGGCGCCTTCACCGTCGGCTCCTTTCGTTCGAGCGGCTTCATCATCGCCTGGAGGCGGAAGAGCTCCTCGGTATCGAAACCGGTCCCGACCTTGCCCGCGTAGCGCAGCGCGCCATTCTCATGGACGCCAAGCATCAGCGAGCGGAACGCGCGCGACGTGTCCGAGGGCGTCCAGCCGACGATGACGAACTCCTGCCGCTTGATGCACTTGGTCTTGAGCCAACTTCCCGTGCGCGCGCCGACATAGCGTGCATCGGCCTTTTTCGAGATGACCCCTTCGAGACCCGCGGCGCAGAAACTCTCGAGCAGCTTCTCGCCGCTGCCCGCGATATGATCCGAGTAGCGGATATGCCGGGAGGCCTTGGGAAGAATTTTGGCAAGATGCGCCTTGCGGTCGAGGAGGGGGAGGGCGGTCAGATCCTCGCCGTCCAGCGCGAGCAGATCGAAGGCGAAATAGTCGATGCTATCGGGCGCGGACTTCAGGGCATTTTGCAGTGACTGGAAGCTTGAGCGGCCTTCAGCATCGAGCACGACCGCTTCACCGTCGATCAGCGCGCTGTCTACCTTCAGCTTTGCGGCCTCGGCGAGGAGCGGCGCGAAGCGCTCCGACCAGTCGACACCCGAGCGCGTATAGGCGCGGGCCTCGCCGCCGCCGACCGCGATCAGCAGGCGGTAGCCGTCATATTTCATCTCGTGAACCCAGCCCCTGCCGGCGGGAACGCTGTCGACGAGCGTCGCCAGCTGGACCGGACGAAAGGGCGGGGGAGCCGCAGCCTTTCGTTCGCCGCGCTTCGAAGAGGGGGCGCGGTCTGCAGGGCTCGGTGCGGCGGTCTTTCTGGCCATGGACTCAAGACCATCCGGCGCCGCGATCGTTCCCGGTGGCGGGGCAACTTGCCCGCCCCGCCATGCGTTCCCATTTTCGTCCCCGAAACATGGAGCTACAACATGGCGAATGGCTGGGCGCGCGACGGCGCCGTTCAGGAGCAGATCGACGACACGGTGAGCGATGCCGTCAAGGAGGCGCGCCTGCGGCTGCTGTCCGGCAAGGGCGCGGACTATTGCGACGATTGCGGCGAGCGGATTCCGCAGGCGCGGCGAAAGGCCTTGCCTGCTAGCCGTACCTGCATCGGGTGCCAGACGCTTCGCGACGCCGAACGCCGTCCGGCCGGTTTCAACCGCCGGGGAAGCAAGGACAGTCAGCTGCGTTGACCCCTTTGGAAAGCGGCCGCGGCGTCGACTTCAGGCGCGCGCCTTGGCTGCGGCGCGGACTTCCTGCGATCGGTCGAGCGCGATAACGAGGATATCGTCGCCGTCGACGATGACGCCGACATTGTCCATGCCGACGAGCGACACGCGTTTTCCGGGCGCGCGGACGAGGCAATTGTGGCTGTCGTGTGCGAAAAGATCGTCGCTGCAAGCATTACCGGAAGCGTCGGCACCTGCGAGCGCGTGCACCGCCTGCCAGCTGCCTAGGTCCGACCAGCCCATCGACACGGGGACGACCGCAACGCGGGCGTCTTTCTCCATCACGGCATAGTCGATCGAATCAGAGGGCGCCTGTTCGAACGGCGCGCTTGCCGCGTGCAGGGCATCGCCATCGTGCAGCGCATTGGCGACCGCGGCTTCCGCCGCGCGATATATGGCCGGGCAATGCGTGAGCATCGCTTCGCGCATGCGACCGGCCCGGAAGAGGAAGATGCCGGCGTTCCAGCTGTAGCCACCCTCGCGAAGCATCGCTTCGGCATCGGCGAGCGGCGGCTTCTCGACGAAGCGGGCGACGGCAAATCCCGCGCCGCCGAGCGGCGCGCCGCTGGCGATGTAGCCGAAGCCCGTGTCGGGCCGATCGGGGGCGATGCCGAATGTGACCAGCCAGTCGTCGCGCGCCAGATCGGCGGCTTTGGCGATGGCGCCCCGGAATGCGGCTACATCGGCGATGACATGATCGCTCGGCATGACGAGCAGCAGAACGTCATCGGCCGACGAAGCGACCGCGAGCGCGATGGCGGCAGCGGTGTTGCGCGCCGCGGGCTCGACGATCAGCCGAAGGTCGCGACCCTGGGATTGCTCGCGCACCATCGCGACATGCTCGGCGCCGCACACGATGAGCGGCGCCGAAAAGCCGGCTCCGGTTGCCCGATCGAGCGTGCGGGCGAACAGGCTCTCCTTTCCGATGATGTCGAGAAACTGTTTGGCACGCGCGCCGCGGGAAGCAGGCCAGAGGCGCGTACCCGCGCCGCCGCAAAGAATGACGGGCTGGATCGTCGCAGACATAGGATCAACCTTCTAGGGTCGGGGCGGAGGCGCGCGAGCTCGACCCGATCGACTTTCCGCCGTTTTCGAAATGAGCGACCGGCTGGACCATGTCCGAACGAACGCCGCGCAAGCGAGCGAGTTGCCCCTGTTTCTGCGCAAAGGCCCGAAATTCGGGGCGGATTAACGCAGGTTATACCGAATTCTCGCATGCGTGATCCGGATTGAGCGCGGTCAGCGTGTCCTGTTGCGCCGGAAAATTGCGAAGTCGGCGATAAGAATGCTTCAACGACGAAGATTGTGGAGGCTTGCCGGTCGGACTTCACTTCCGCCGCATGCAGCCCGCCGGGGCACCGGGGCGTTGAACAGGCATGAACGAGAGCGACACCTTTCTGATGCTGGCCGGGCAAGAGCTGAAATTCCTCTCCGACCTCATCGCGCGGATCGATCAAGGCCGTCTTGATCCTGTCGGCCTCGACCGGGAGGCCGCGATCCTCCTCCTGCGCGAGGTAGCGGCGGAGCGCCGAAGCCTTGTCGATCGGCTGAAATCTTATGAGGGTGAGGGCGGCGCTGCCTGGACCGGAGCGCCCGTATAGGGGCTCTTTGTCGGTCCTTGCTAATCTCGTCCGCCGCTATCCCTTGGCATTTCGGCGGCGCGTTTCCCAACCCTTTTTCGCGGCCGCCGATCGCTTTTCGCTGCTCTTGCCCGTACCGCTTTTGCGGCCACGTTTTCTCGAGGCTTCATGGGTATCGGGCTGGCCACGGCCGGAACCCGACTTGTTGCCGCCGCCCGACTCCTTGTTCACCGTTGCCCATGCGCGGCTCTCCGCTTCCTTCTTGCCGACGCCGCGCTTCTCATAACTTTCTTCGATATGCTCGGCCTTGCGCTTTTGCTTGTCGGTGTAGCTTGATTTGTCCCCACGGGGCATGACAATTCTCCCTATCCGGCCCCCTTTGGTCAACCAACGGAACATCTTGGGGTTCCGCTAAAGACGCTAATCGGTGGCATGCAAGACCTCGCTTCCGGAGACGGACACGAGCGCGCTGGCCGTGTCGGCACCGCGTGACAATCGTTGCGAGCGGCGGCGGCGCCCAGATATGATTGCCGCTCGGCGCGGTCTATCCGTTGACGACCGTTCCGCCGTTCGGGTGGAGCACCTGGCCCGATATGTAGCTGCTGTCGTCGCACGCAAGAAAGAGGAAGCTCGGCGCGACCTCGTTGGGCTCTCCCGGTCGCTTCATCGGCGTCGTCTCGCCAAAACTTTCGACTTTTTTGGCTGGCGCTCCGCCGCGTGGATTGAGCGGGGTCCAGATCGGTCCGGGCGCGACCGCATTCACCCTGATGCCCTTCTCGATCAGATTCTCGCTGAGCGAGCGCGTGAAGGCGGTAATGGCGCCCTTGGTCGCACTATAGTCGAGCAGACCACCGCTCCCCTGATACATTGTCACGCTCGTGCAATTGATGATCGCCGCGCCTTTCTTGAGATGCGGCAGCGCAGCCTGCACAAGATAGAACATGCCGAAGATATTGGTGGCGAAGGTGCGCTGCAGCTGCTCCGGGCTGATGTCGCGAATATCGTCCGCCGGATGCTGTTCGCCCGCATTGTTGACGAGAACATCGATGCGCTTCAGCTTGCTCACGACCTTGTCGACGATAGTCTTTCCGGCGCTGGTTTTAGCCACGTCGGCCTTGACGAGGATCGCGGTCCGCCCTTCGGCGCCTACGAGCGAAGCCGTTTCCTCGGCATCGGCCTTGTTGCTCTTGTAAACGATTGCGATGTCCGCACCTTCGCGGGCGAACAATACGGCTACCGCGCGCCCGATCCCGCTGTCGCCGCCGGTCACGATCGCGACCTTGTCCTTGAGACGGTCGGAACCGGCATAGCGCGGCTCCCATTTCGGCGCGCGGTCGAGATCGGATTCCCGGTCTTTCGGCGGCGTGCGGATCGTCTTCGTCTCGCCGACCTCCTTCCGCAGTTTCCTTGCCGCCGTCTGTTTTCCGCGCTTCTCGGACGCGGTTTCTCCGACCTTTCCGGCCTCTGATTTGCGTGCCATTGCCGACTCCTCCTGTTCTGCCTGTCATCGACAAACCGGCGGGTCCTACACTTGGTTGCGGAGCTCTTGGCTCATGCCGAGCTGCGCTGCGGCGGAGCTGTCCGGTACATTCCATGGGCTGGACATGCGCGGCCGACTTTCTACCTATGCAGCGTTGCAATCCTTACCGCCCGGGGGCGCGCCCTGCGCTGCCGAAGCTGAGAGAAGAAGTTTGTCCAAGATCGTGAACGGTGCCAGCCTGCAACCTCGCTCCGGAGGCGCCCCCAAAAACATCGTGCTGCTGCTCCACGGCTTCGGGTCGAGCGGCTCCGACATGATTTCGCTGGCGCCGGAGTGGCAGGAGGCCTTGCCAGACACGCTGTTTCTTGCGCCGCATGCACCGCAGCGATGTTCGATAATGGGCGGGGGCTACCAATGGTGGGGGCTGTCGGGTTTCGCCCCGGCGGCGTTGGCCGCAGGCGCTGCGTCGGCAGCGCCGGCGATCGACGCGTTCATCGATCGCAAGCTCGCGCAATATGACCTCAGCGAGGCCGATCTCGCCCTTGTGGGTTTCAGCCAGGGCACGATGATGGCGCTTCAGGTCGGCCTTCGCCGCCCCCGCGCCGTTGCCGCTATCGTCGGCTATTCGGGCATGCTCGCGGGCGCGGCGGATCTCGGGCATCATGTTCCGTCGAAACCGCCAGTCCTGTTGGTGCACGGCACGGCCGACCCCGTCGTACCGATCGCGGCGCTGCACATGTCCGAGAGCCAGTTGAAGCGGCTCGGCGTCGATGTCGAGACGCATATCTCCTACGGCGTCGCGCACAGCGTCGACCCGGTCGGACTGCGGACCGGCCGCGACTTCGTGACCGGCGCCTTTGTAAAAAGCTGCGGCTGAACCGCGCAGCTTCGTCACGGCGGCATCGGGCGCACGGGTGTCGGCGAGCGACGCGGGGTGGCCGGGAAGGGAGAGGGGGGGCAGCCGCGGTGGGGTGGGAGCCGCGCGGAACTGCCGGGTGCAGCGGGCGTTGGCCTGATAGGTCAACATTCGGGGACAGGCATCATGAACAAGCTGCGGCGGCTCGAGACATTTGCGCGGACGGGGTGGTTCGCGCGCGGCGTCGTCTATTGCCTGCTGGCATGGATAGCGCTCACCGGTTCGTCGGCCGACGACGCCAGTCCGCAAGCTGTGTTCCGCTCGGTCCGCGATATGCCCGCTGGCTCGATCCTTCTTGCTTCTCTCGCGATGGGTCTGGCGCTTTACGGCGCCTATCGCCTGTACGGGGCGGCGCTCGATAGCGAAAACAAGGGAATCGGTGCGAAGGGCGTCGCTGTGCGGATAGGCTATGCCGCGAGCGGCATCGCCCATTTCTTTCTCGCCTGGGCGGCGCTTCGCCTTGCCTCGGGCGGCGGCGCCGAAGACGGCCGCGAGAAAGAGGCGGCGGGCATGCTGCTCGACCTGCCGCTTGGCGGCCTGCTCCTCGGGTTCGTCGGCGGCGCCTTCCTCGCGGCGGCCGTGCAGCAGGCGGTCAAGGCCTGGACCACCGATTTTGCGAAGGATCTCGATGCGGCAGCACCTGCATGGGCCGTGCCCGTCGGGCGGGCGGGGCTTGCTGCGCGCGCGGTCGTGTTCGCGGTCATCGGCGCCTCGCTCGTGCGCGGCGCCTGGTTCGGCGCTGCCCGCGAGGTCAAGGGCCTCGGCGACGCGCTCTCGGCGCTCACCGACAATCCGCCGCTCTATCTGCTCGTTGCCGCCGGGCTGTTCCTGTTCGGCGTACACAGCTTCGTCGAGGCCCGCTGGCGGCGGCTTCGCGATGAAGACATGATCGCGCGGATCATGGCAGCGCGACGCTGACGATGCCCATTGCACGGGCCCGCGGAACCCTGTGGGCTTCGCCGCGTTTGCAGGGCAGTCATCAACAGGGAGAGTCTCGATGAAAAAGCTGTTTGTAACCCTCGCCGCAACCTCGGCCCTCGCGCTCGGCGCCTGCCAGAGCCCCGCCGCCGACAAGGTCGAGGATCAGGCCGAAGCGAAGGCCGAGGCGATCGACGATCAGGCCGACGCGATGCCCGAAGGTCCCGCCAAAGAGGCGATGGAGCAGAAGGCCGATGTCGTCGAAGAGCAAGGCGAAGAAAAGGCCAACGCGATGGACGACAATGGCGAGATCGCTCCGTCCGAAACCGGCGTCGGCGACACCCAGAAGAAATAAGACTGCCTTCCCTAAGGGCAGGGTGAAGGGCGCCGGTTCCGGCGCCCTTTATCGTTGCGGTGGCCCGGCTCAGGCTGCTGGCAGCTGGCGCCGCTGGGATAAGGCAAGGGAACGCGGTTCGGCGTCGCTTCTCAGCACAGCGTCCGATCGAGAAAGTCCCCGATCAGCGGGACAACCTCGTCGAGGTTGGTTTCGAGAAGCCAATGGCCGCCGTCGAGCAGATGCAGCTCGGCGTCGGGGAGATCGCGCAAATAGGCGCGCGCAGACTTCTCGGGCATGTAGAAATCCTGCGGACCCCAGACGATGAGCGTCGGCGGGTGGTGCTCGCGCAGATAGCGTCGATGCGCGCCGAACCAGGAGCGGTTGGCCTTGAGGCCGGCGATAAGGTCGATCGCGATCTCGCGGCGCCGCGGAGTGATCAGCGACCAGTGCAGTTTCCAGAGGTCCGGCGGAATGCGCGGCACGAGATCGGGCCGCACGTCGTTCAGAAACTCTTCGCGAAAAACATCCTCGCTGATTGCCTTGCCGATCTCGGCGCGCATCTCGGGTTCGGGAAGCGACCAGCTCTTCTCTATCTCGGCATATTTGTCGCCCAGCGCATCCTCATAGGGAATGTCCCCATTCTGGATGATCTGCGCGAGGATGCGTTCAGGCCGCATGATCGCGAGACGTGCGCCGATCGGCGAGCCGAAATCGTGAAGATAGAGCACAAAGCGCTCGACGCCGAGCGCACGCACGAACCCGTCGAGAAGCTGCGCATAGCCGTCAAAGCTATAGTCGAAATGCTCGGGCGTGTCGCTGTAGCCCATGCCCGGATAATCGGGTGCGAGCAGCCGCCACCGATCGCCAAGCCGCGGCAGGAGATTGCGAAACTCGAACGACGAACAGGGATAGCCATGCGGCAGCAGCAGGACCGGAGCGTCGGGCGGTCCTGCCTCCCTGTAAAAGATATCAACTCCGCCGACATCGATCCGCCGATGGAGAGTTTCTCCGTTCACAGTCGATGCTCCTCGCGCGTCACGATCTCAAGGGGCTGGCAGTTCCACTTCGGGCAGCGCATCGAGGTCGGTCTTGGTCATGCTCGTCTGAAGATCGGTGTCGTCGCCGAGTACGATAGGTTTGAGGCCCTGCACCGGTACATGAACATAGCGGTCGGGACCGACGCCATCGAGCTCAACGAGGAGACGGTCCACATTGTCGTCGGCGCCGCGCAGCACCTGCGATACGTCTCCGAGATCCTTCCCGTCCGCGCCGACGATATCAGCGTCGAGAAGTTGTGGCTCGCTGAGGCCGAGCGCCGCAGGGAGGGGGCCGGCGACCGTAGCGCTGGTCTCGGCGGCACGTTCCATCCTGTCCTCGGCAGCTTCCTGCTTACTGTCGCAAGCGGCGAGAAAAAGTGCGGCGCCGGCACCGAAGATGAGGATGCGCATGTCTTGTCCTTTCAGTAGCGGATCGAGCTTTGGTTCGACGCGGCGGAACTCGAAATCGTCATGATCTGACCAGGAAACGCCCCGCTGCAAAAGCGGTTGCGATTTTGCCACGTGCGGCTCTTGGGGCGCGGTCTTCATCTACGCCTCAGCCCGCCTCCGTGACACCCTCGTCGAGCCCGCGCGTCTTCGGTCGCAGCGCCTTGTACCGCGGAAGGAACGCCATCATCGGCATCCAGCTCGGCGCCTCGGCGGTGTAAAGCTGGAAAGCTGGCGCAATCTCTTCCGGATCGTCCAGCGTCCCCGCCGCAATATCGATCTCATCGGCCTGGTGGCGCACATGGATCGTTAGCGGCGAGCCGCACGTCCGGCAGAAGCTGCGCGTTCCGAAGCTGGTCGATGCGAAGCGTCCGATATGCTCTTCGCCCGCAAGGATGCGGTACCGGTCGAGATGGACGGTCGTAAAGACCATGCCGCCCGCCCCCGAGATATGCTGACAGACACGGCAGTGACACCAGCCGCTATCATATGGCTTTTCCTCGAGGCGGTACCGAACCGCGCCGCAAGCGCAGCCCCCATCAAGCGCAACCTCTTCGGCGCTTGCATTGTCGCTATCGGAGGCGTTCGGCATGGAGCTCGCCTTTCTCGCGGCGCGGGTATCGGAGAGGGTAGTGGCAGACCGATGGGGTGGTGGCTTCTCTTTGTCCTTCACCGACCGGGAACCGTGGCGGGATGTCTTTCCTTGTCAGAGCTGAACTTCGCCCTCATCTTCCCCGTCCCAATAATGCGCGCGGGTGCCCGACACCTTGATGAGGACGATCCCTGGCGTCTCGATGCCGTCCGGCCACCAGCGTTCGAGGCCCTTCGTCCAATGTTCGGCGAATTCGGCCTTGTCGCGGATGAGCTCTGCGTGACCCTCGACGGCGAGGAAGAAGGGCCGCATGCCGAGCAGGCCCGATTTGCCCTGATAGCTCAGATTGACGTTCGGGTTGGCCGCGATATCGGCGACCATGTGGGACGTCTCGTCGGTGAAGAACCAGGCATCGCCGTCATAATCGACTTCGCGATTGTTGCTCATCGGCCGCGACCCGATGGCGCCGCCCGCGGTGTGCGTGGCGAGCATCGCGAAGTCGATATCCTTCATCTTCTCGGAAAGCTGTTCGATCGTCATGGTCATGGGAGGAGCCTTTTGTCTGGAGCGTCTGTATCTGCATCAATGCGCCGCGAAGGCGGGAGTTGCGGAGGGGGGCTGCGCCTCGCGGCTTGGGTCAGGGACCGGTCGCGGCGGTCCGGCTTTGCCGGCGCGGCGCGCGGATCGGGCGATATTCGCAGGTGATCGGGAGCTCGCGCCGCGGGGCGGGCACGAGATGGATGTGGAGCCGGGCTTCGGCGGCCACCGCGTCGAGCGCAAAGGCCTGCTCGGCCTCGTACATCTCGTCGCGGTGCGGCTGCACCCACTCCCGCACCGATGCGAGCGCGCGCGACTTCGCGCGCGCGAGCGTGTCCGCCACAATGAAAAGATTGCGGTGGCGCTCGAGAAATTCGCCCCGGATATAGCCGCCTAGATTGACATAATAGAGCCGTTCGGGACCCTCGAAGGGCGCGGTCTTCAAAACTATGTCATAGCCATCTGCGTGATCGATCTCGGCCCAGCAGTCGATATGGAGGCTGCCCGGCGTGCCCCACCATTGGCGGCGGAGCGCATTATAAGTGTCGGTGATCGTGGGCGCGGCGACGAAGCGCATGTCGTGCAGCTCGATATTGGCGCCGGCCATCTCGCCGCCGACATAAATGGCGAAGAGCTTCACGCGGCCTTCTCCTCGGCATTCGCCTGGCCGATCGCGGCTGCAAGCTGTTCTCCGACCACCATGCCCATTTCGTGCGAACTCGTTATCCCCTGGATGAAAGGGTGGCGGCCGAGCAGGAAGGGCAGGCTGAGGCAGTAGAGGCGGGATTCCGGGATATCGTCTGCAATCGGGTGGAAGGCATCGTCGATCGCGATGCCCCGCGCCTCCGACTTGCCGGCACCAGGCGCTGCATCGCGCACGATGCCCTGTTGCCGCAGCGAGGAGAATGGAAAGGCTGCGGCGCCGAGTGGGCGCTGGCCCATCGCCTCGATAAACACCTCAAAATGCCGCTGCTCGCCGCCCAGGATCAGGGACGCGCCTGCCTCTTCGCGGCTCGTGTCGATGCGGTAATCGTCGCCGATCGCCATGACATCGAGCCTCCCGGCGCGGTGGAGCGCGATCAGCCGCCGGATCGATTTGTGGGGAACGGTGGCATAATCGTCGACGAACACCGGCTTGAAGTAACGGACGAAGCGGCGGTAGTCCGTTCCCTCCAGATATGGCACGAGAAGCGCGAGAGTTTCGTGCATGCGCAGGATCGCGTAACGCCAGGCGACTGTGTGCCTTGCGGCATAGTCGTGCTGCGCTTTGGCGAGATTCGCCTCGGCCCACACAAAGGGATCGCTCGCTGCGCGCCGCGCAAAATAGGCTTCGCAGAAGCCCTCGAGGTCGAGGTCCTCCAGGCCGATACCCGCGGCGTAAGGGGGATCGGCAGCGGCAAGCTCCGCCTTGAACAGTGCGAAGGCGGCATCGAGCAGCTCGTCTTCTTCGCTCGCGACGAGACGCGTGATCGCCTCCTCGGTACAGATGGCGAGCGGCTCATAGGGAAGCGGCGCATAGAAGTCGGCTTCGGGGAGCAGGCCCTTCCTCGACATCATCGTCATGTGGAACGCGTCGGTGGCGGATGCCGGACGATAATGCGTCTCGCCGTTCCGGTTTTCGTCAAACGAGCCATGGATGTTGGCGAGCGCGATACAGGCGTCGATGGCCGTGAGCGAGCTGCCGCGAATGCCGATATCGCAGGGCGGTACCGTGGCCAGAGCCGAGGCGGGCCAGGGGCTGAGGAAATAGCCTGGCCGAACCTCGGGCTCGGCGGGCCATTGGTGGCCCGTCGCGAGGACGACATGATCGAAAGCCTCGTCGGCGAGTTCGCCCGACCTCATGCGAACCTTGAGTATCATCGCGCCGGACGTGCTGACGACGTCCTCGACGCGGCACCGCGTGCGCAGCTCGAGCTCGATACCGCGCGCCCGCGCCATGTCGATAACGGCGTCGAACTGGTCGCGGAAATATTCGCCGAGCGCGACGCGCGGATAGAAGGTCCGTTCGCCGATCGCATCGGGATCGATGCCGAGATCGGCGAGGCGCTCCGGCGGCTGACGTATCAGCCAGTCGCACAGCGTCTCGGCAAGCGGCGGGATTTCGATGCTGGCGATATTCGCCAGCATGGCGGGGTCGTTCCAGCCGGGCCGATAGGGCGTTCCGCGCCCCGCGCACGCCTGCGCTTCATACACGGCAAGACGGAAGGGCGAGGGGTGGTGGGCGAGAAGCGCATGCAGCGTGTAGAGCGTGGTCGGGCCGGCTCCGACAAAGGCTATGCGGGGTGTCATATTGCGACAATGCTCCGGGCGCGCAGAGGTTCGGCCGACTTGCTCTGGGTCAATGCGAATTCTCCTCAGCTGCTCCGGGGCGCCCAGCCAAAAAAAAAGGGTCCGCATGCGCGGACCCGAAGGGGGCCATCAACTTGGCGGGAGGATTAGTTTTCGGTGCCGGGAGTACCCGTCTTCGGCGGCTTGCCGTCTTCGATGCGGCCTTCGTTGCGAAGGTCGCGGCCTTCCTGCGCCTTGCGCTTGGCCTCGGGGCTGTCGCCGTTTTCGAAGGCTTCTTCCTTCACATAGCCGGCAGCTTCCTTGATCTGTCCCTTGACGCTCATGATACTCTCCATTGGCTGTGGGTTCTGGTCTGAGAAACCCTTGGACGCGGGCGAAAGTTGCCTGCGATCGCCCAGATTTATCTTCGCCGCCGTGCGCAACTTTGGCCGCATCGCGGCGTTTCGCGGCGCGCATGAAAGAGTGACGACGGCGAGGCTTGGCCATTGCCCTGAAGCCTGCGAACGCCCTTCGGCGATCGTCGCCGAACCGCAACTTTTGTACCCTGCACGCGTTCGCCCGTCATCATCAACGAGAGACGGGCGTGATCCACCAACAGTTCGAACTTGACCGCATCGATCGAAGCGCGCCCGACGCGATGCTCGCCTGGGCGCGTATATTGGGCGTCAGCCAGTCCGAGATATTGATCGCGGTCGCGGCAGTCGGCGATCGCGCCGATGCGGTTCGTACCTATCTCGCGCGGCCGTGGCCGGAGCCCTTGGCTTGACGGCGGGCCCCGAGGGGACGGGCGGCGACGCGGCTGCAGCGAACAGCCGTCGCCCGGACGGAATCAGCGAAAAGATGATCTCCGGGCAGCGCTGGCACCGCCACGCGAGCCCCGTTTCCTTCGTCCTGCTCGCTGCCATCGTCGCCGTCGCGCTATCGGGCCTCGTCGGTGGCCAGCTGAGTCCGCTGCGCGTCGAGGATTTTGGAGCAGCGCGGCTCGAGGTGAAGACGCCCTCGGTCATTCGCAACGGCGAGTTTTTCGAAACCCGCATTCGTGTCGAGGCGATCCGCGATGTTTCCGATGCGGTGCTTGCGGTCTCCCCGTCGCTCTGGACCGACATGACGATCAACACGATGCTCCCCGCCGCCGCCGAGGAAAGCTACAAGGACGGCGCCTATCGTTTCTCCTATGGGGAGCTTCGCGCGGGCGAGACGCTGGTCGTCAAGATCGATGGCCAGATCAACCCGCCGCTCTTCGCAGGAACCAAGGGCGAGATTGCGCTGTTCGACGGCGAGCAGCGGCTCGGCAGCATGCCGCTAGAGGTCAAGGTCCTGCCCTGATGGATATCGTCCTTCGCGCGAGTGCGATGTTTTTCCTGCTCTATGCGCTCCTCCGTCTCATGGGAAAACGCGAACTGGGGCAGATGACGCCTTTCGAGCTGGTTCTGCTCGTGGTGATGGGCGACCTCATCCAGCAGGGCGTCACCCATAATGATTTCAGCCTGACCGGCGCGTTGCTCGCGATCGTGACCTTCGCCTTCTGGGCGCTCACCCTGAGCTGGGCGACCTATCTCTTTCCGCGGCTCAAGAATCTGCTCGAAGGCCATCCGCGCGTCGTGGTGAAGCAGGGCGAGATCATCCGCGACAATCTTCACCGCGACCGGCTTACCGCCGACGAGATCGAGTCCGAGATGCGGCTCGCGGGCATTGCCCACATTTCCGACGTGGAATGGGCGATCCTCGAGCCGCAGGGCAAGATCAGCTTCATCAAGCGGTCCGAAGGCGCGTCGCGCCAGCGCGATGCCGACGACGGCGCGGTGTGAGCGGATCGAGCGCAACTTTCGGGCTCGCCGCGCGCTGAACAGGCGCGGGGCATGACGATGGAGACTGCCATGAAACCGACCGAAGTCGACACCGACGCCACCCATATCCTCGCGGCCGATCACCGTGCCGTCGAAGCCCTGTTCGAGGAATTCGAGAAGGCGAGCGGCACCGACCGCAAGGCGAAGATCGCAGACCGGATCTGCACCGAGCTCAAAATCCATGCGCAGATCGAGGAGGAGGTCTTCTATCCGGCGCTCAAGGGAAAGATCGACGACGATCTCCTCAAGGAAGCCTATGTCGAGCATGATGGCGCCAAGATCCTGATCAACGATATCGTCGCCTCGGGACCCGACGACGAATTTTTCGAGGCGAAGGTCACGGTGCTGTCGGAAGAGATCAAGCATCATGTGAAGGAAGAGGAAAAGCAGCACGACAATATGTTCCAGCAGGCGCGTGCCGCCGACGTCGACCTCGACGCACTCGGCGAAAGGATGCTTGCCCGGAAAGAGGAGCTGAAGCGTCAGGCCGAGACCGCGGGCCTTCCCCCCGCCGAACTCGCCACGATGTAGGGTGAGCGCTGCAACGCTGATCGAACGGCGTACGCGTAAGCTGGCCCGGCATCTAGCCGGAAAGACGCTGCGTTTCGTGACAGCCGAAAGCTGCACCGGCGGTCAGCTCGCAGCGGTTCTCGCAGCCGATGCCGCGCTCGGAGTTCATCTTGAGCGCGGCTTCATCGTCTATTCGGTCGACGCCAAATGCGAGATGCTCGGCGTCGCCCGAGAAGACGCCGAGCGAGATGGAGCGGTGAATCCCGAGGTCGCCGCCGCGATGGCGACTGGCGCTCTTCGGACAAGCCATGCCGACATTGCAATTGCGATCACGGGGTTCTGCGGCCCTCGCGAAGGCCGCGAAGAGGTAGGCCTTGTCTACATTGGCGCGGCCGACGCCAACGCGGTGCGGGTCATGGATTTTCATTTCGGCGATATCGGGCGCCGCAATGTGCTCGATCAGGCCGTGGCCGCAGCGCTACAGATCATGATCGATGCGGCATCGTGAACGAGGATCGCGGGCGCTCCGGCGGGCGGGATCGGAGGCGGGAGCAGAGCCGAGTTCGGCAGCCGTCCTTAGCGCGGCGCTTTCCGCTTCAAGGCCCCAGCCTTGTGGGCCGCCCGCTTGCCTTCGGCCGTTTCGACCAGATATTCGGGGTTCGCCGGCGATGCCGCGACATGATGGCCTTTGATGTCCATTGCTTTCGTCACTTTTCGCACGACGTTGCCCTCGGCGCGTCCGCCGTGGCTCTTCCACGTCACCTCGTCGCCCTTCTTGGGTTCGTCTTTCATGGTCGCTCTCCTTTTAAGAAACAGTCCGCGTGCGCGGGAAAGGTTCCTCTCTTGGAGCGGCGAGCAGGAAGACATCTGTCGCAGGCTCTTTCGATGCGATTGCCGAATACGGTGGGGAGGCTGCGATGAATGACGATCACGCGCGCGGTCGGCGCGACGGTCTGCGGCTTGCTCTGGCCGTGCTTGCCGCCGAAGAGGCGAAATGGGCCGCGTTGCTTGGTGAGAGCCGATCCTGGCGGACGAACCGCGAACGCGAGGTACGCCACAAGGCCCTGCAAGTCGCCCAGAAGCGGATACAGACATTGCTCAACCGCATGTATCCAAAAGGGCCGGATGGGCTCGGCGATGAGGTCGCCGCCGCCCTTGAGAAAGCCGGACTCTGATCGGCGGCGCGCGCTCGGTTCATTATTGAGCGAGGCTGGCGAGCGCGACTTCGAGGCTATCGATGGTGAAAGGCTTCGCGAGGATCGGCCTGTCGTTCCAGCAGGGGCCGGGCTGACCGACAAAGCCGCCCGTCGCGACAAGGAATGGGATCGAGCGTGCCGCGAGAGCCTCGGCTACCGCATCGCAAGGCAAGCCGGATTCGAGGTAGACGTCTACAATCGCGGCATCGAATTCGCCTGTCGCGATATGTCTGAGCGCCGATGCGATATCGCCGGCGTCCCCGACAATATCATGCCCCAGCGCGCCCAGCGCATCTTCGAGCATCATGGCGACAAGTGGATCATCTTCGACGACCAATATCCTTTTGGGCATATTTTTCCTGCATTATCTGCGAGGCGCTTGCGGCGCGCTCACGAAGCTCGACTTACGGCGGCATCCGAGTGAATGTCCTCCCGGTGCCGCGCCTACGCCTGAGCATCGGCGACCCTCATCCAAAATCATATTGATCCATGTTAATCGCCACCCAGACCGCCTGCAATCTCGGCTGATAGGGCTAGCAAGGCTGCTTGCCACGAAGGGCATGGCAGTGCATGCAACGGCACAAATTGTTCGACCGGGCCGAGGGGCATATCGATGGAATCGGCCAGGATCTCGTCGCTCGGCCGCGACACGCGGGCGAGTCGCCTCATCATCCTTCTCCTGACGATCGGATTTGTTGCGCTCCTCGCGGCGGCATTGACTGCTTTTTATGTGCAGCGCCAGAATGAGGCCGACGCCCGAAAGGTGGCGCACACGCTCGCTGTCGAGGCAAATCTCGGGGCTTTCGCCAGCGCGACCGAACGAATGGAAACGGCGCGCCGCGGGCTGATCCTCACGCAGAACCCGGCCTTCGCGGCGATCATGGATGAGGCCGAGGACCGGTCGCGCGCCCAGCTCGCCTCGCTCGAGGCGCTGATTAGCGACAATCCAAACCAGCGCGGCCGCGCCGCCAGGCTCCGCGCGCATCTCGACGCCTATGGCCGTCATTACCAGGCGACTCTCGGCCTTCGCGGCACGGACCGCTCGGCACTGATCGCCGACTTCGCGAACGACAAGGGGGTGCTCGAGGTGCGCGCTGCGCGCGCGGTCGTCGAGACGATGCTCGAGAGCGAACTCGCCCTCCTCAAGGATCGCGAAGCACGCCAGCAGCGCACACAGTCGCTGTTCACCCTGACGCTGATCGGAACCGGCATTCTCCTGCTGGTCGTTGCAGCCGCCACGCTGCTCCTCGTTCGCAACAATCTCGTCGAGCTCCGCGCATCGCGCGCGGAACTTCGCCGTCTCAACGAAGGGCTTGAGGAACTGGTCGATGCGCGCACGGGCGAACTCAAGCGCGCCAATGCCGAAATCCAGCGCTTCGCCTATATCGTGTCGCACGATCTGCGTTCGCCACTCGTCAATGTGATGGGTTTCACGGCCGAACTCGAGACCGCGCGCAAGGCGATCTCGGGCTATCTCGAACAGGGCGATGCGCAGGGCTGGAAGGCGCCCGACGCCGCGACGCGGCTCGCGATCGAGGAGGATCTGCCGGAATCGATCGGCTTCATTCGCACCTCCACGCAGAAGATGGACCGGCTGATCAACGCGATCCTCAATCTCTCGCGCCAGGGTCGCCGCACGCTCGCGCCCGAAACGCTTGCTCTCGGCGACGTCGTGGGCGCGATCGTCGGCAGCCTGCAGCACCGCATCGACGAGACCGGCACGACGGTCGAAGTGTCGGACCTGCCGACCGTGATCAATGACCGGGTCGCGGTCGAGCAGATCCTCTCGAATCTCATCGAAAATGCCCTCAAATATTCGCAGCCGGGGCGGGCGGGGATCATTCGCATAGCCGGGGGCGCCGATCTCGGGCGCGCTTGGGTGGCGGTCGCCGACAATGGTCGCGGCATCGAGCCGCGCGATCACGAACGTGTGTTCGACCTCTTCCGAAGGTCGGGCGTCCAGGACCAGCAGGGGGAGGGGATCGGTCTTGCCCACGCCCGCGCGCTTGCCTATCGCCTCGGCGGTAATATCGAAATCCAGTCCGAACTCGGTGCGGGTTCCACCTTTCGGCTGATCCTGCCCCTCGTGTGGCAAAGCGGAGAAGAAGATGCCTGACCAACTGCCCGTAAACATCGTGATGATCGAGGACGACGAGGGGCATGCGCGCCTTATCGAGAAGAACATCCGGCGCGCCGGCATTTCCAACAAGATCCATCATTTTCTCGACGGCACCTCGGCTCTCGAGTTCCTGTACGATGCGGCGGAGGGCCCGGTGCGCAACGGGCCGGCGCTCGTGCTGCTCGACCTCAATCTGCCCGACATGAGCGGGACCGACATTCTCGCCAGGCTGAAGGCCGACAGCAGTCCGCTGCGCCGCACGCCCGTCGTCGTGCTCACGACCACCGACGACAAGATCGAGATCCAGCGCTGCTACGACCTCGGCTGCAACGTCTATATCACCAAGCCGGTGAACTATGAGAATTTCGCCGACGCCATTCGCCAGCTCGGTCTCTTCCTGTCGGTGATCCAGGTCCCCGATCCCGACCCGGCTTGAGACCCGCCCTGGCCCACATTCTCTATATCGATGACGACGACGGCATGCGGCGGCTTGCGTCGCGCGCGCTTGGCCGGAAAGGTTATGAAGTCAGCCTCGCGGCAAGCGGCGGCGAGGGCGTCGACATGGCGAAGGTCACTGCCTTCGATCTCGTTGCCGTCGATCACTATATGCCCGGGCAGGACGGGCTTGCCACGCTCGAGGCGCTTCGCGCCCTGCGCGACTGCCCGCCCGTCGTCTATGTGACGGGCTCCGAGGAGAGCCGCATCGCCGTGGCGGCGTTGAAGTCGGGTGCCGACGATTATGTGGTAAAGTCGGTCGGCGAGGATTTCTTCGATCTCTTGGCCTCGAGCTTCGAACAGGTGCTCGAGCGTGCCCAGCTTCGGCGCGCGCGCGCCGAGGTGGAGAGCGAGCTGCGCGCGACCAATGCGCGGCTGGAAGCGCTGCTCAAGGAAGTGAACCACCGCGTCGCGAACAATCTCCAGATGGTGATGTCTTTCGTCGCCCTCCAGTCGAAGACGCTCGCCGATCCCGCCGCCCGCGAGGCGCTGCAGAAGACGCAGCAACGGATCGCGACGGTCGCGCAAGTCAACCGGCGCCTCTACACCACCGAAGACGTCGAATATGTGGCGATGGACGACTATCTGGGCGGCCTTGCCGAGGATCTCTCGGCAACCTGGTCGACAGGGGTCGCCGCGCGGCGTGTCATCGCCGACGTCGAGCCCATGCGTGTGGCCACCGACAAGGCCGTGGCGCTCGGCATGATCGCCAACGAATGGGTGAGCAACGCGTGCAAATATGCCTATGGCGACAGCCGTGATGGCGAGATTCGGATATCGCTTCGCCGGGCCGACGAGACATTGCTCGAACTCGCGGTTGTCGACGACGGGGCAGGGATGCCGTCCGACGGAACGGCGCGCGGCACGGGTCTCGGAACGCGCCTCATCGAAGCGTTGGCGCGGACCCACAAGGCGGCTGTCTCTTACAGCGCGGTCGATGCATCGCGCGATATGCCGGGCACGAGCGCGCTCATCCGGATCCAGTTGCGACCGGGCGAGCTCAAAGTCTAGTTTGCGCCGCGCGGCTGCCGCGCGGGTTCGGCCGCCGCCGACGGGCGAGGCTGGACGAGCGCATCGGACTGCTTTTCGGGGCGGATGTAGATCGAGCTGATATCGCTCGACGCGGCCTTGAGCTCGGCCTCGATCGCCTCGATCAGCGTCTCGGCCTCGCCCATGGCGAGACGATCCTCGAAGTCGGCGCTTACCGCGACGAAGATCGAATTGGGTGCGGTGTGGATCGTGCGCACATGATTGACCGCTGTAATTTCGCGGCGCCGTTCGACGATGGTCCAGATACGCGCGATCAGTTCGGGGTCCGCAGCCTCGCCGATCAACAGCTCCTTCGCTTCGCGGGCTAGAAGGATCGCGACCGCCGCCAGGATTGCGCCGATCGCCATCGAGGCGATGCCGTCGATCCGCGGATCCCCTGTCGCATGGCTCAGCCATATGCCGCCGGCGGCGATGGCGAGGCCGGCGAGCGCGGCGCTGTCTTCGAACAGAACGATGAAACCTGCGGGATCCTTCGACCGCCGCACCGCCGTCCACCAGCCGAGCCCGCGCCGCCCGGCGTTAAACTCGCGCACCGCGATCGTCCACGACGCACCCTCGAGCAGGAAGGCGATGGCGAGCACCACATAGTTGATCGTCGGATCGCGAAGCGGCTCGGGATCCCGGTAGTGAACCCAGCCTTCGTAGATGGAAATGCCGGCTCCGACGGCAAAGATGAGGATTGCGACGACGAACGCCCAGAAATAAAGTTCGCGGCCGTAGCCGAAGGGATGACGATTGTCGGGCGGCCGCTTTGCCTTCGCCTGGCCGTAGAGGAGCAGCATCTGATTGCCGCTGTCGACGAGCGAATGGACCCCTTCCGATAGCATCGACGAGGAACCACTGATCGCCGCGGCGACAAATTTGGCGACGGCGATGCCGAGATTGGCAAAGAGCGCACCATAAAGCACGATGTTCGCCCTGATATGATGCGCCCTCGAGCGCGGCTTGCCCGTATCAGACTGGTCTATCACCGAGCTACCTTCGCCATCGCGGCGCAAGGGGCCGCGCAGGCTCTCGATATCGATAGACAGGGGATGAGACGCGTCATGGGACAGCTACGCCCGGCGGGGCGGCACGTTCCCGAGACGCGTCGCTATGTCCCCGCTCCATCAGCGCCGCCCAGCGCGCGTCTAACGCCGACCGCGCGCCGCGGGGCGCGAAGGTGCCGGAAGGCGGAAGAAGGTGGGCAGTGCCACACCTTAGCGCGATCATGGCGGCGTTCTTCGCTTATTTTACCTGGCGCGTGATCCGCTTCAAGCCTGGCGGCTCCGCCTGATTATCTTTTGCTGGCTGCAGCAGCGACCGGTGATCCCATCGCGAGCGCACGGGGTCCGGTGACGCGCCACACCGTGTTAGAGAGATCGTCGGCGATCCAGAGCGCGCCGCGCGCCGGGTCCCAGGTGACGCCGACCGGGCGACCGCGCGCTTTGCCGTCCTTGATGAAGCCGGTCACGAAATCCTTCGGCTTGCCGGCAGGACGTCCGTTGGCGAAGGGGATGAAGCTGACCTTGTAGCCGGCGAGAGTCTGGCGGTTCCAGCTGCCATGCTCTCCAACGAAGGCGCCCGTCTCATAGCCCGGCAGCCCGCCTTCGGTCGCAAAGCTCAGCCCGAGCGGCGCGACGTGCGAACCGAGCGCATAATCGGGAGTGACTGCGGTCCTGACGAGCTCGGGCTTTTGTGGATGAACGCGCGGGTCGGGATGGCGTCCCCAATAGCTGTAGGGCCAGCCGTAGAAAGCGCCCTCGCGCACCGAGGTCAGATAATCGGGTACGAGCTCGGCGCCAAGCTCGTCGCGTTCGTTCACCACCGCCCAGAGGATGTTCGTCGATGGCTCGAAGGCGAGGGCGGTCGGGTTGCGGATGCCCGAGACGAAGATGCGGCTCGCGCCGGTGGCGGCATCGACCTCCCAAATGACGGCGCGATCCTCCTCGATGCTCATTCCCCGCTCGCCGATATTGCTGTTCGAGCCGATGCCGACATAAAGCTTCGACCCGTCCGCGCTCGCGGCGAGCGATTTCGTCCAGTGATGATTGATCGCTGCCGGGAGCTTGGTCACTTCCTCGCCCTTGCCCGCGATGCGCGTCGCGCCAGGCGTGTAGGTGAAGCGCAGCAGCGCACCCTGATTGGCGACATAAAGGTCGTCGCCGACGAGCGCGAGACCATAGGGCGCGTCGAGATCCTCGATGAAGCTGGTACGAAGTTCGGGTTTGCCGTCGCCATTCGCGTCGCGCAGCAAGGTGATGCGGTCGCCGCCCTTCACCGAGGATTTTCCAAGGCTCTTGATATAGCCCGCGATCACATCCTTAGGGCGGAGCTTCGGCGCATGGCCGCCGGACCCTTCGGCGACGAGGATATCGCCATTTGGGAGCACGAGGATCTGTCGCGGAATCTTGAGGTCCGTCGCGACCGGCACGATCGTGAAACCGGCGGGAACGGTCGGAAGCTCGCCGTTCCAGCCTGCAGGCTTGGCGATCTTCATCGGTGGGACGAGCGTCTCGTCGATCTTCGGCAGGCTCGGGCTGGCACCCGTCTGGTCGAGCTTTTCATCGCCTTTGCCGCAGCCGGCGAGCGCGGCCGCTAGCGCCGCCGCAGCGACGAGGCCGAAGGAGGTCTGGCGGTTCATGCGCGGGGCTCCTTCGCTGCGTGGAGAAGCCAGGCGGCGGCAATCGCTGCAAGTGTGGATAGGGCCGAGAGGGTCACGCCGGTCGTGCCGACCGAACTCCAGGCATCCTGGCTATGCTTGAAGGCGTTCACGAGGCCCGCGATCCACATAACGAGGATCAGCAGAAAATAGGCGATGGCAGGCCCGCGCTTTAGCTGCTTTCGGCCTCGGATAAATGCTATGGCGGACCACAGGAGCACCGGAGCCCCGAGTATCAGCCCGCCCGTGATCAACCAGGCCGAGAAATTGCTCCACTGCATCTCGGCGCTGTTGAGATAGGTGATGTCGGAAAGGAGCGCGCTGCTGAACAGGGCGACCGGAAAGGCGAGGAGAATGGCGTGCAGCGGATGGGGCGCGCGTCGGCGATAGGGCGGGTCGGTGCGAGGCGATGGGGCCGTTGCCATATTGATCTCCATGCAGGCCCCCGTCTGGATAATGCGCCGACCGCCCAATAGTTTCCCGGAACCCGCGCGCCGGGCGCGACGTTGGCAATTGGATGAATCCGTCCTCGATTCCTTATTGCGGTCCCGCGCCGATCCCGGCTGACTGGATGCTGCGCTGGAATCTCGATCCCTGGCTGCTCGTGGCGCTGGGCGCCGCGGCGCTGATGGCGTGGCGATGGAAAGCGCGCGGTCCCTTCTGGGCCGGGTTCGCCCTCATCGTCCTGCTGTTCGTGTCGCCTCTATGCGCCCTGTCGTCGGCGCTCTTCTCGGTGCGCGTCGCGCACCATATCATCCTGACCGCGGTTGCTGCTCCGCTGTTCGCGCTCGGCCTGCCGCGGTTTCGGCTGCGCGGCGGTGCGCCGCTATGGGCGGCCGCGCACATTCTCGCATTCTGGATCTGGCACGCGCCGGCGCCCTATGCTCTCGCGCTGGCGAGTGACGGCGCTTTCTGGTTGATGCAGCTTTCGTTGCTCGCGACCGCGTTCGGCTTCTGGGCTTCGCATCGCTCGTCGTCGCCGCCGCTCGCGATCGGCCTGCTGCTTGCCATGATGGTGCAGATGGGGCTGCTCGGGGCGCTCATCACCTTCGCGGGCACGCCCCTCTATGCGCCCCATCTCGCGACGACGATGGCCTGGGGGATGGCGCCGCTCGAAGATCAGCAACTGGCGGGGCTCATTATGTGGGCTCCTGCCGCGGCTCTTTATCTCGGCGCGGCGCTCTGGACCGGGTGGCGCCTCCTCGGCGAGCCGCCCGCGGTGGCAGCATGATCGAGGCGATCCAGGCGTGGGCGGCGCGTTATGCCGCCGACCGCCGCTACTCGCCCGTCGGGCAGCTATTCCACTGGACGATGGCTGCGCTCATCCTCTTCCAGCTCGGCTGGGGCTGGCGAATGAGCCGCATCGATGCGGGCGGCGACAAGTTGGAGGCGTTTCGAGTTCATGCCGAACTCGGCCTGCTGATGCTCGTGCTTGCTGCGCTGCGCGCGATCTGGCGGATGATCGTGCCGGGTCCCATCAACGATGCCGACCGGCTGGGCTGGCAGACGGCCGCAGCCTATGTGACGCACATACTCTTTTACGTCTGCTTTTTCGGTCTGCCGCTCTCGGGCTGGGCGATGTGGTCGGTGGTCGGCGGCGAGCCGCTCGAAGTGGCGGGGCTCCTTCCCTGGCCGCACATGCCCTTCGACAGTCTGGAAAAAGGCATTCAGTGGTGGATTCTCGACTGGGCGGAGGGAATCCATGCGCTCCTGATCATTCTCCTCGTCGCGATGATCCCGCTGCACGTGGGCGCGGCTCTGAAACATCATTTCTGGGATCGGCACGACGTGCTGCGGGGGATGTTGCCCGAGCTTCCGGAGGATGGGGCGGAAAGGACGCCGCATGACGGGACACCGCCGCAAGCTCGGCGTCCGAGAGCAGGCGGCTGACGCGGCGCATCTCGCCTAGCGGGTCATTATTGCGCTTCGCTTCGCGCCACGCGCGAAGCTGACCCGCGATATAAGCGGCGGACTGACCGGCCAGCGGCGGATTAGCGGCATCGCCCACGCCGCCCACACCGTGGCACGAGGCGCAGGACGGCAATCCCCGCGCGGGATCGCCCTCGTCGTAGAGGCGCGCACCCGTCGGACTGCCGGCTTCGACCGGCCACGCCGCGGGCCTGATCGCCGCGTAGAATGCCGACACTTTCGATCGGTCGCCATCGCCGAGTTTGCGGGCGATCTCGCGCATCGCGGCATGCTCGCGGCGACCATTTGCATAATCGTCGAGCTGCCGATGGAGATAGCCCGCGTCGAGTCCGGCGAGGCGCGGCGCGTCGCGCCCGTCGCCTTCGCCCTGCAGCCCGTGACAGGTGAAGCAGGCCGCTTCGGCGCCGGCATCGCCGCCGCTCATCGCGATCGTCTCGCCCGTCGCGCGGAAGCGATCGGGCGGCGCGGGCGCTTGGCATGCGGACAGGAGGAACAGGAGGAGGAGGGAGGCTTTGCGCACGCTTCGGGAACCAATGGCCGCGCGAGGTGGTTCCCAAAGCGAAACGAGGACGGTGAACAGCTATGAAAGGGGGCGCTGCGATTTCGGTCTTGATGCTGCTCGGCGCCTGCGCGCCCGCCCCGGTTGAAACGGCACCCGCAGACCCCGCCGCCATCGCGCGCGGGCGCGATGCGGCGGCGCGGCTTGGTTGCGGCGCCTGCCATGCCATGCCCGGGATCGCCTGGCCGAAAGGGCGCGCGGGACCGCCGCTCGCGGGCTTCGGCGCGCGCCCGCTGATCGCCGGCGAACTGCCCAATCGCGCGCCGCAACTTGCCGCCTTCGTCACCGACGCGCCGGCAATGGTGCCGGGGACCGCAATGCCGGCGATACCGATGAAAAGAGCCGAAGCCGACGACATCGCCGCCTGGCTGCTGAGCCTCGATGACTGACCTGGCGCTGCCTTCCGAAGGCTGGCCGCCCGCCGTGCTCGATCCTGCCGGCCCCTATTCGGAGCCCGTGACCCTGCTTGCCTGGGTGCTGCTTGCTGGCGGAACCGTGATATTGGCGATCGTGCTTGGCGCACTCTGGATCGCGCTGCGCGGATCGCCTCGGCTCAAGACCCGGCTCGGCGGCGAGAAGGCGATCTGGATTCTGGGATTTGCCTTTCCCTCGGTCGTGCTCACGGGTCTGCTCGTGTGGGGCCTGATGCTCACCAGTTCGCTTTCGGCGGCGCGCGTTCCCGAAGGCGCCATGCGCGTCAAGGTCATCGGCGAGATGTGGTGGTGGCGCGTCCATTATCAGGACGGACAAGGCCGCGAGACGCTGCGCGATGCGAACGAACTCCACATTCCGATAGGACAGCCCGTCCTGCTCGAACTCGAGGCGGCCGACGTCATCCATAGCTTTTGGGTGCCGCGGCTTGGCGGTAAGATGGACATGGTACCGGGGCGCACCAATCGCCTGCTGATCGAGGCCGATGCGCCGGGTATCTACAAGGGACAGTGCGCCGAATATTGCGGCGGCCCGCACGCGCTGATGGGGTTTGTGTTGGTGGCCCACACCCCGGCGGACTTTGCGCGATGGCAGGCTTCGCGGCTCCCGTCGCAAGGCGCCGGCGGCGAGGGGCTTGCACTTTTTCTCTCGAGCGGCTGCGCCGCCTGTCACACGATCCGCGGCACGCCGGCGCGTGGACTGGCCGGCCCCGATCTGACGCATGTCGGTTCGCGCAGGACGCTGGGCGCGGGCATATTGCCCAATAATCCGGGGACGATGGCGGGCTGGGTCGCCGACAGCCAGGAGATCAAGCCCGCGAACCGTATGCCCGCCTATCATCAGTTCAGCGGCGAGGAACTGCAGGCGCTCACCGCCTATCTGGTCTCGCTCAAATGAGATCGGAAACGGGGTTCGATCCCGCGCTTTATGAGCGTTTCCCGACCCGGGACGAGCGGCCGAAAGAAGAGGAGGAGGACCTCCGCCGCATCTGGTGCAAGCCCAAGGGCTGGGAATATCTGTTCGCGGTCAACAATAATTATATCGGCATCTATTATCTCGGAACCGCTTTTCTCTTTTTCCTGATGGCGGGGGTGCTCGCGCTGCTCATGCGTGCGCAACTCGCGGCGCCGATGCTCGAGATCCTGCCGCAGGGCACCTATAATCAGGTCTTCACCATGCACGGCACGGTGATGATGTTCCTCTTCGCGGTGCCCGCGGTCGAGGCGGCAGGCGTGCTCCTCCTCCCGCAGATGCTCGCGGCGCGCGATCTGCCGTTCCCGCGGCTGTCCGCCTATGCCTTCTGGGCCTATGCCGTCGGCGGACTTTGTTTTTTCGCTTCGATCTTCGTCGGGCTTGCGCCCGACGGCGGCTGGTTCATGTATCCGCCGCTGACGTCCAAGGCCTATTCGCCGGGAATCAACACCGACTTCTGGCTGCTCGGCATCGGCTTCATCGAGATCAGCGCGATCGCGGGGGCGATCGAGATCATCGTCGGCGTGCTGCGGACGCGCGCGCCGGGCATACGCCTCGACAGGATGCCGATCTTCGCCTGGGCGATGCTCGTCTTCGCGGTGATGATCGTGATCGCCTTTCCGAGCATCATTCTCGGCACCTTGCTGCTCGAGATCGAGCGCGCGTTCGGCTGGCCCTTCTTCGACGCGACGCGCGGCGGAGACCCCTTGCTCTGGCAGCATCTCTTCTGGTTCTTCGGCCACCCCGAAGTCTATATCATCTTCCTGCCCGCCGCCGGGATGATGAGCATGATCGTCGCGACCGTCGCGGGCGAGAGGCTCGTTGGCTACCGGCTCATCGTCCTTGCGATGATCGCGACGGGTTTCATCAGTTTCGGCGTGTGGGCGCATCATATGTTCACCACCGGCATGCCGCCGATGACGACGGGCTTCTTCTCGGCCGCCTCGATGGCGGTCAGCGTGCCGGCGGGCATTCAGGTCTTCTCGTGGATCGCGACGCTCGCGATCGGCAAGCCGAAGTTCAATGCGCCCGGCCTCTTCGTGATGGGCAGCATCGTCATTTTCGTGACGGGGGGTCTGACGGGTGTGATGGTAGCGATGGTGCCCTTCGACTGGCAGGCGCACGATAGCTATTTCATCGTCGCGCACCTTCATTACGTCCTAATCGGCGGTATGGTCTTTCCGCTGTTCGCGGCCTTCTATTACTGGATCCCGATGGTGAGCAAGCGCGCGCTGTCGGAGCGGCTCGCCAAATGGGTGTTCGGCCTCATGTTCACCGGCATGAATGTCGCTTTCCTGCCGATGCATCTGGCAGGGCTGCAGGGCATGCCGCGGCGCGTCTACACCTATCTGCCGGGGCAAGGGCTCGAACTTCCCAACCTCATATCGACGGTCGGCGCTTTCATGCTCGGGCTCGGTGTGCTCCTCTTCCTTGTCGATCTGGCGCGCAATTTCCGGCTCGCGCCGGGCGAAGGCAATGCCGGAAATGTCTATGGCGGCGGCACGCTCGAATGGTTGCCGAGCGAGCTCTATTCGACGCGCTCGATCCCGGTCGTGACGAGCCGCGAGCCCTTGTGGGACGATCCTGCGCTCGCCGATGAGGTCGAGAAGGGGCATTATTTCCTCCCGCGCTCGGCGACAGGCCGTCGCGAGACGATCGTCACCAGCCCGCTGCTCGCCGAGCCCCAATATCTGCAGATCATGCCGGGGCCGTCGCCATCGCCCTTCGCCGCCGCGATCTTTACTGCGGGCTTCTTCCTCGCGCTGACGGTGCAGGCCTATATGTTCGCATGGGTGAGCGGCGTCCTCGCGGTGATCTCGGTCCTGCGATGGCTTTGGGAAACCGACCGGCCAATCGAAATCGAGGGCGTCGACATTGGCGCCGACATTTGCGTCCCGACCTATGTGACCGGGCCCTCGAGCCATGGCTGGTGGGCCATGATCATCCTGCTGGTCGTGATGGGCATGATCTTTCTTATGGCGCTGTTCAGCCTTGCCTTCCTGTCCTCGAACCAGCCTGGTTTCTGGCGGGCGCCGCCGCCCCTTGGCGAGGCGATATCGATGCTCATGCTCTACGCTGCAGCGATCGGGTTCGCGCTCGCAGCGCGCTCGGTCCTTCGACGCTCGCCATTCTGGTCGGTGATGGCGCTTCTGTTCTCCGCGGCGGCATCAAGTGCGGCGCTCGGTCTGGATTACGCAAGCTGGTCGGGCAGCGGGCTCGATCCGACCGCGAGCGGGCAGGGGGCCGTCGCCTACGCGCTGCTGGCTCTCCAGGCCTGTGCGGCGGCGATCGCAATGCTGATGGCGCTCTACTGCGCCGCGCGCGCTGTACGGGGGCTTGTCGCGCAGCCGAGAAACAACAGCATCGACCTCACGATGCTCTTTCTCGTCTACACCGCGGCCCAAGGGGCGACGGGCACCCTCGTTTCGCGACTGGTCGGCGTTGGCGGATGAAGAGCTGGCTCATCATCATGGGCGGTCTCATCCTGTGGGCCGTGCATTTCTTCCTCCTCTACCTCCTCGCCGAGTTCGGGGGCAGCTGGACCGGCGTACGTCTCGCGGCATCGCTTTGTACCTTGGTCCTTCTCGGCGCTGCGGCGTGGATGTTCGTAGCGGTTTCGCGTGAAACGCCCGGCGATCCCTTCGCCTGGTGGCGACGGCGCGCGGCGATGCTGGCGCTGGCATTCGGCGGGCTCGGAATCGTCTTTCAATATTTGCCGGTCTTGCTCGTTGATCGATAGGACGGCGGGAGCGAAGGCCGTGCCGGTTCGGGCCGGTAGTAAACGAGGGAGCGAGATGGATGCAGGTGATCGAAGCGATAGCGGCATGCGACGAAGCGCTTCGTACGGCGATGCTGGCGGGCGATGCCGAAGCACTGGAGCAGCTGCTTGCGGATGATATGATCTTCGTCGACCAACAGGGTGTGAGGCGATCGCGTGACGACGATATCGCGGCGCATCGTTCGGGACTGCTCGACTTGAGTTCACTCGATTTTCGGGGCGACCGTCTCGTTCGGCCCTATGGTGACCTGGCGAGCGTCGTCGTGACGACCGATGTCGCCGGATCCTATGGCGGCACGGCCTTCTTCGGAACCTTCTCCTATCTTCGTCTCTGGAAGCAGCAGGGTGACCGCTGGCAGATCATTCTCGCTCAATGCACCGCTTGTCCGTCGTCAGAGCTGTGATCGGAGACTGCTTCGGCCGAGGTTGAGCGCGGCATCTGTCGAGCGCGCTCTGGCCTCGCAGGCTCGGCCAGGGGTCGCACGGATGTCCGGCCGCGCCTGCACACTTGCCTCGCTTCTTGCCGGTGCGGGCGCGCGCTGTCACGGCGGGCAAGCCAAGCTGCGCGCGGCTCCGGCCACGGCTCCGCCCCGTCCGGCCCGCCGCTCCCGCGCGCACGCCGCCCCTGCTGCGGCTCCGGCAAGAGTGCGGTTTTCGGCCCTCCGGGCCAGCGGCATTGCGGCCAAGGTCAATCCGCTCGGGCGCGAAGCTTGCGGCGGATCGTCCTCAGCGCGGTTTCGAGACCTTGCGAGCGATATCCGCCTTCCGGCGCTTCGCGATCGAACAAGGCGCCGTCGTCATCGCGGCCGAGCAGAAATTCAAGCGCTTCGACAAGTTCCTGGTCCATGGTGGTTCTTCCCGTCATCGCGCCAGCGCCACCGATACAGGACAGTGGTCGGAATAATGTTTGACGTCTTTCCCGTAGAGCGTCTCGGCAAAGCTTAGCATGTCCGCGCCGGCGCGCCGGTCGAGCACGATATGATCGATGAAGCTGTCATAGCGCGGATCGCATTTCGGCCGCGTCCCGGCATCGGCGAGCCGGAGGTCTGCGTTCGCCGGCGTACCGTCGTCGATCTCGGACCAGATGCGGTCGCCTTCAAGGCCAAGCCTGCGGTTCCAGTCGCCGAGCACGGCGAAGCGCACGGGCGCTTCTGCAGCCGCATCGATCCACGCCTCGAGCGCGGGAACCTGCTCTGCGAGGATCGGGCAGGCCTTGGCTGTGTCTCCGGCAAAGCAGCCCGACTTGAGGTGAATCGAAAGCAGGCGAAGGGGTCTCGCGCCCACCGGTCGAAGGGTTATGTCGACCCCCGAGCGCAGCTGTGGATTGCCGAGCATCAGGCCCTTCACATCGGCGTGGCGGTCGAACGCGATAGTCTTGCGGATCGCGAAGCCGACTGCCTGGCGAATCACGCGCTGCGACTTGTGCTCGCCGCCGCAGGTCCCGCTCGGTGCGCCGGCGCGCTCTTCCATGACGATGGCATAGCGGGCAGGATCAAACACACGTTCTGCCGCCGCAACACTCTCCGCTTCCTGAAACGCGATCACGTCTGCGTCGAGGCCGTCGGCAATTTCTCGCATGGCGGCATAGTCGGCGTCGGTTCGCGGCTGACACCCGTCACCGTTCCGCTCGGCAAGAAATTCGAGATTCCAGCTCGTCAGCGTGAGCGGCCGGTCGTGCGGGACTGCGAGCTGACGATGCTGCGGGGCTTGCTCGGCCCCTGCGCAAGCGCTGAGCGAAAGGAGCGAAGCGGCGAGGAAGAGGAGGCGCTGGTTCATCGGGCGCTTCTGGCCGCGACGCCGAACGCTTTCAACCAATTCGTTGGCAGGAATAACAGCTCGGGAGGGAGCCTAGTCTCCCGGGAACCAGGGGAGAGACGAGGCAAAACAAGAATGCGCGCGCGTGAGGATTTGTTCCGAACGATCTGTGATATCGTGTTGATCTCGATCAACTTTACTAATTGTCTTCCGGTTCTCTGGACTTCGTGCAGACATGCTCCCGTTGGATATTTTTCGCGGTCCCCACGAGCTTTTGTTGGGGAGAACGACTTTGGGAGACTCACGCTCGCGGGAACAAGCCTGCCCCCTTGTCGTTGTCGAGGGGACTACAGCGGAGACAGGTGCATGCAGCAGCAGATTGCAGTCGTGACGCTCGGGATCGCGGACCTCGTCCGGTCTCGCCGCTTCTACAGCGAGGGCTTTGGCTGGACGCCGGTGTTCGCGAACGAGGAAGTCGCCTTCTATCAGATGAATGGCCTCGTCCTCGGCACATGGCTTGAAGCAAAGCTCGCCGAAGACATGACGCGGACATCGTTCGGCGGCCCGGGGTCCTTCGCGCTCGCGCATAATGTCGGGACGCCGGAAGAGGTCGATGCGGTGATCGCGGCGTTGGAAGGTGCAGGCGGCCGGGTGCTGCGGCCAGGCGACGCGCCGCCGCATGGCGGCTATCGGGGCTATATCGCGGATCCCGACGATCATGCTTGGGAAATCGCGTGGAATCCGGCTTGGCCGATCGACGCCGAAGGCCATGTGACCTTCGACGCCTGACGTCGGGTCTTAGCCGTTGAGGCGATCCTTGACCGCCTTCGCCGCGCCGAAGCCGAGCTTTTTCGAGGCTGCGATCTGGATGGTCTCACCGGTCGAAGGGTTGCGGCCCTCGCGGGCTGCGCTTTCCTTGACCTTGAACTTGCCGAAGCCGTTCACCGATACTTCCTCGCCCTTGGCGGCGGCGTCGGCGATCGCGGCGAACACGGCGTCGACAGCCTTCTTGCCGTCGGCCTTGCTGGTTCCGAGCGCGCTAGCAACTGCGTCCGAAAGGTCGGCACGGTTCATTCAATTTCTCCCTTATGCGGTCGGCCCCTCGCCGACCGGGCGGTCTCTATAGGAGCGAATATTTGCCTTCGCTATCGCGATCAACTCGCGAGGCTGCGGAAGGTGATCGACCAGCGCGCCTCCTCGATCGGCGCGATGCTATGTTCCCACGCGTGCCGCGCTTCGCCAGCGAGACGATAGATCGAGCGCGGCGCGAGCGGCAATGAGAAGCGGTGGAACTTGTCATGGCGGCGGCGCCGGAAGCGCATCGCCGCCTCTGCTCCCAGCGAAATGCCGACGACATGCTCGAAGACGGGCCGGTCCTTATGCCAGCCGATGCCGGCCCCGGGGCCATATGAAATCAGCAGCGCCTGCGCGAGGGCGCCCAGCGGAAGTTCTGCAAAACGCTCGGCGCGAGCGGCGATCGGCGCGAGCCAGTCGGGGATCGGCGCGGCGCGTGCGAAAACCCACGTCTGGAAATCATAGCTCCATCCGAATGAGCGGGTCAGGCGTTTGCCCTCCCATTGCTGGAACTTGAAGGCCTCGAGCCCAGCATGCTCGATATGGGCTATGAGCGCCGTTTCCTCGGCTTCCGTGACGAAGGCTTCGGCCGCTTCGAGACCGGGAAGCAGTGCACGGCCAAACAGATCGGCCTGCGCCGCGGCACTTTTGCTGACAGGGCCGTGCTTCATGTCCTTGCGAGTGCGTTCAGTTTCGCCGCGATCGTTTTCCAGCGCTCGACGCCCGCACCGTCGCCCGCGAGTGCGAGCGCGCCGATGCGCGCTGCGACGAAGCGCGGCGCGCCCGCTCCATGCTGCTTCTCGACCGCGAGCGCGCAGGCCCAGAGATGGCGCTCCTGGGTGAACATCAGAGCAGGGTCGGCATCACGGGCGGTCGAGGCAGGGTCTTGCCGCGGTTGCTCCATGGGTCGCTGCTATGCTGGGCCACGAGGCGGTCGCCGGGATATTTGCGCACGAGTTCGAACGCTTTCTCGGCGGGCGCGTGCAGCCAGGCCTCATGATCCTCGGGACGGAGGATCACCGGCATGCGGTCGTGGATATCGAGCAGTTCCTCGGTCGCGTCCACCATGACGCCGGTATAGGCGTCGCCCCATTCGTCGGTGGGGCGCCAGAGTCCCGCCCAGGCTGCGAGCGGCTGATCGCTGACGCTGATCCAGGTCTTCGTCATTGCGCCTTTTTCGCCGACGGCTTCGGCAAATGCGGTGAACGGGATCAGGCAGCGATGCGCCGGCTGGGCAAACCATTGGCTCCACATGCCATAAGGATTGAAGAGCTGATCGTCGCGTGCGTTGTTCGTCGGACTTGGCTTGTTGGGCAGGCCCGTCTTCTTGCTTTTCGAGTGGCGCGGGAAACCCCAAGTCATTGACTGAAGGACGCGCTTTCCCTGCTCTTCGCGGACGACGATGCCCGAATAGCCGGGATACACATCCTCGGCGCTGTTGAAAGCCGGTAGGGGGAGGTCGACGCCGAAATGCGCCGCAACCTCGGCCGCGCTTTTGCGCTCGGTGTAGAGATTGCACATGGACGTCAGTCTATCAGCATCGGGCCGGGAAGGAAGGACATGGGCGGCAACGGCGCTCTGCTAGAGCAGCGCTTGCTGGGGCTGCGCGCTCGGCGGCAATTTGCCGCTGCGCCAAAGATCGTCGGTATGTTCGGCGACGAAATTTTCCGCAGGCGGTGGCGGGCGGAACTGGAAGCCGATAACATCCTTGATCGAGCCGTGGAGCCAGCGCTCATATTCGTGAGGCATGAGGAGGACGGGCATGCGGTCGTTGGTGGGATGCACGAGCTCGTTCGCATCCATCGTCATACCGGCGTAAACGGCACCCATTTCGGGGGTGTTCTTGGCGAAGCCGGCCCAGGCCATGATCGGCTGGCCTTCGGCCGAGAACCAGCTGCGGGTTTTCTCGCCGGGCGAGCCGTTGGGGTTGGCGAAGTGAGTCAGCGGAATGAGGCAGCGATAGCGGGGCTCGACGACGAGACCTTCCCACATCGGGTTGGTGAGATCGGCGACGAGACCGATGCGGCCCGGCGGATCGCCGCGCAGCCGCATCTCGCGGGTAAGGCGCGGGAAGCCCCAGAGCATCTGGCGAAGGTGCCGTCGGCCGTTCATTTCGTGGACGACGAGGCCGGGGAGGGCCTCGATCGTCTCCGAGGGAACGGCGATATCGGTAAAGCCGCCGGCACCGAAATGATCGGCGACGTCCGAAGCCGTGGCGGAAAGGGTGTAGAGGCGGCTCATCTCTCGGGGGTCGGGCGAAGATCTTCGTCCATTTTTCGACTTGTTCCGCAAAGCTCGCCGGCTCGAATCCGAGACCGATCTCGGTCTCGACGAGCGGGGCGCTGCCGCCGGCGGCGTAGAAGCCGCTGATGTCGCTCTCGCCGAACGGGTCGAATTCCTGCGCCCAGCGATCGAGGGCGATTGCGCGCGCGTGGAGCGCGGCGCCGCCATAATCACCGAGCTCATGCTCACGCGCGAAACGCTCAAGAAGACGGCCATGCTCCGCGACGTCGCTCGGGCTCTTCACCACGAGATGCCGGATCGTCTCGATCGCGCGCGCTAGATGCGCGCCGGTGATATGGACCGCATTGATCGCGGCGAGAAAACCGCCGGGCGCGAAAAAATCATTGGCGGGCGAATGGCCGAGGATGCGGTCGCCACCTTCGGATCTGTCGAACTGGATTACGTCGCCCATGGCCGGTCCTTCGCTGCGAGTCGGTCGAGGATCATAGAACAAAAATGGAACAAAGGCGAATCTGCGCCGTGTCGGTCAAGGGTCGACTGCGGCGGGTTGAGGAACAAGGAAGAGCGTGCGGCCCTCGACGCGCCAGGCGGCGAGCTGGGACAGGAAATTCATACCGAGCACGTCCGTTTTGCCGAGCGCGGGTGAGATCACGACCTTCATCCGATGTGCCTCGATCGCACCGACCGCGAGCGCATCGACCGTTCCCGCCTTGGCGCGCACCGTCCCGTTCGCGGTCTGCATAAGGAGCGGCAGCAGCGTTGCATCGGCTTCAACCCCTGCTTCGCGCGCGGTTTCCGGCGACAGGGCTGTCACGGTGGCGCCGCTGTCGACAAGCATCTTTCGCTTGATGCCGTTGATTTCGGCATCGACCCAGAAATGCCCGTCGCGCGCCATCGGGATTCGCACCTCGCTGCCGACGACCTGCTGTCGATCGAGACCGAGCGCCGCGGTGAGGCGGCCGAGGTTCGGATCGAAAGGAGCTTGCTCAAGGATAAGGAAGATCGCGAAGGCGAGAAGCGCGAAGGAGAAGAGGCCGCGCAGCACGCGGCCGACATAGGGGATTTTGAACAGCAGGATCAGGACCAGCGCCGCGCCGGCCGCATAGATCGCGAGCTGTTCCCAAGCGAGATCGGTGGTGAGGGACATATCAGGCCTCTAGCGCTGGCCTCGTGTCGCGGGGCTGAACGATCAGCTCTCCGAGATCGTCTCGTCCTCGATCGCTGCGGCGATCATGCGTTCCCAGACCTGGGCATCCCCGACCGCCAGCATGCGCCCGCTCGGCTCCCGCATCGTCTTGAGGATAGCGAGCGCCGCGGCCGTGTAATCCGGCCAGAGAACGTCGACCGCAGCGGCCGCCGATTCCAGTTCGCCTTCGCCGTTCCGGCTGAGCTCATGTCCGGCAAGGACCCGGGCGATGCGCTCGATCGGCGCCGTTGCGGCAGCGTCCCAAGTCATCGGCCGCTGTTCAGATAGGCGCGAACGGCGTCCGCGCTGTTCCCAACGGCATCGACCGCCTCGCGAAGTTCATCCTCGCCCACGCCGAGGCTCGCGGTCCAGTCGCGGATCTCATAGTCTTCGGAAAGGCTGATCCGATCACGATCGGGCGCCCCCGTCAGCCTCTTGTCGTCAGCCATCATGGTCTCCTGTGTGAGGGAGCGCGAAGCCGGGCCGCGCGGGAGCGGCGGCCCGGCCCAGAAGGCGCAGAATTTCCGCGCCCGTCTGTGCCGCGATCCTGTCGGTACTTTGCCTTCGATAGGCCTTCCCGCCGGTTCAGGGGAAGGCATCTCAACCTCGAATGACGCACCGATGGCGGCAAGCGTTCCCGAGAAAATTTTCGGATTAACACAGGTTATTCGGGAGAGCGGATGCTCTTGTGGCGCGGAACTTTCGAAGCGAGCCAGCGTTACCCGGACATCCACCAAGGATGAATTGGCGCGGCCTTCACCGTCCCCCGCAAGTGCGGTCGGGCGACTGGCGGACTGCGTCCAGACGGGAGATTTATCATGTTCAGATGGGCTATCATCTTTGCCGTCGTCGCGCTCGTCGCGGCGCTTCTCGGCTTCGGCGGCATCGCCGGCCTTTCGGCCGACTTCGCCAAGATCTTGCTCGTGATCGGCGTCGTCCTCTTCATCGTCGCCTTCGTCTTCGGGCGCGGACGCCGCACATTGCCCTGAGTTTCCGGGATGGCCGAAGTTTCCGACTTTGCCATCCTCACGGGTGCCGGCGATCACAAACCCCTCGGTCGCCGGCACACGACTATATCTTCTCGCCATATCGGCCGTGTCTGAGCACCGCCCCGACACACTGGATGTCACGCCGGACGGCCGCTATTTCGTCATTCGCGGCCGACTTTGGCGTATGTCGAACCCGGCGTTAGAGCCTGGCCAGCGCGAGCGACTAATATCCGAACTGATGATTGCCCGGCGGGACGTGCGAGCGGCGCTCGCAGCCAAGGACGGCATAGCGCTTCGGCGGGCTCGCTCCGCGGTCGATCGGTCGAAGCGCGCGCTTGGCGAGCGTGGGCCGGTGTGGTGGGACGATGGAGCCCCGGACTTCAATCGACCCATGGCAGTCAACACGCCCTATGCGCAGTGGTTCGAGGAGTTGACCGACTAAAGTCGGCCTTCTTTCGCCTGGCAGCGGTTCAGGACTTCGCCGTCATCAGCGGAGACGGCGCGCCGCGATGGAGCGTCAGCGTGGCGGTTCCGATCCCGGCCGCGGGGACGACCTTCATCCGCTCGGATGCGACCCCGCGATCCTCGAGCAAATGGGCGAGAAGGCTAATCTGGGCTTCGTCGCCGGCTATTTCGATTGTCGCGGCCGGAGCTGCGCGAAGGACGGTGACGAGGTCTGCGGCGCGCCCGAGTCCAATGCTTGTCAGTTTGGGCCTGTCTTCGTTGAAGCCATGAAAAGTGAATGTCTCGCTTTGGCCATCGCGCGATGCAAGCCAATCGGCCATCTCGCGCGTGAGCGATCCGGATGCTGCCGCCATCGTCGATCCATCGGGCAGCGTGACGAGCGCGCTCGTCGCTGCTTCCGGCGGTGCGGCCTCAACCGGTTCGCTGCCGCAGGACTGGAGCGAAAGGGTGGCGGCACCGATTGCGAGAACGGACGTCATGAGCAATAGAATACGGGGCATCATTTATCCTCGATCCCCCTCGCAGCACCAACGCGCGACGTGAACGGATGTTGCTGCTCCCGGGCCGTTTTTAAGCCGCTGCCTGTACCTCGGCAGCGTCCTGATATCGGCATATGCCGCGGCCGCTTCGCTTTGCGGTGTAGAGCGCCTCGTCGGCGAGGCTGATCAATTGTTCAAGGTCGCGCGACAGGTCGTCGCAGACAAGGTAACCGATCGATGTCGAACGCCCGTGGAGGACCGGCCCCACCCGCGGACGGCCGAACCTCCTGAAATCCCGAACGCTTTCAGCCTAGACCGCGAGCGTTAACAAGGCTGAGGACGGGGCGCTCGATGCCTAAAATGGTAAAGCCCCGCTGCACAAGGCGGCGGGGCTTTCCTGAAGTCGGGTCCTGAGACCCGAGCTTGCAACCTATTGACGCGCAGGCGGGAGGATTGTTCCCATGGGCGTCGATTTTTGTTATCGGCAGCGCACATTGCTGCGATCGATTTCGCGCCCGACGGCTGCCCCGCCGAGCGCGCCGATCACGGTGCCGAGCGTTTCCGACCTGCCGTCGGCGATCACGTTGCCGAGCACGCCGCCCGCGATCCCGCCGACGATCAGGCCGGTCGATCCGTCGTTGCGGCGGCAATAATATTTGTTGTCGCGGCCGCGATAGATGCGGTCGTTGTCGCTAAGGCGGCGTTCGCGATAGCGCCGGTCGTTGCGATAATAATTCTCCGCATAATAGCCGCTGTAGCGCGGGTCGGGGCGATCATAGTCATAGCGGCCATATTGGTCGTAATAGGCGCGATCATAATAGCCATAGCCGCCATCGTCATAGGCATAGCTGCTGCCGGTCGAGGCGCAGGCCCCGACCATGGCGGTCGCGGCGGCGAGAGGAAGGATCATCAGGCGGTTCATCGGCATCACTCCATTTGGTTGCGTGCCGGGCCGACTTGGCGGGGCATGCGCTGGCCCCTCATGATCTAGACCCCTGAAACCATGTCGAGTTCCGCCCCCTGCCATTTGAAAGCTAACGGAAATCCCGAGGTTTGATCTTGACGCCTTCGGTGGGTTGGCCGGGAATGATACCCGACCCAAGGCGGAGGTCGGGAATATAGATGTCGCGCGGATTGCGTCCGAGCGGCTTCGTTTCCGGATCGCGCGGGTCGGGGCCGACGGGGCTCTTGACGACGTCGGCGCGGCCGACCCTGTAGATATCGGCAATATCCTTGCGTTGCCCGACACTCGCGAGCAGCGGGGAGAGGTCGTCGAGCCTTTGCGCGACGATATGGATGACCTCGCCCTCGCGCTGAACCTGACCGCGCACACCCATCATCGCGGCGCCAAGGACAACGCGGCGATATTTCTCGAAGACATTGGTCCACACGACGAGGTTCGCGACCTCGGTCTCGTCTTCGAGGGTGATGAACATGACGCCCTTCGCCGAGCCCGGCTTCTGGCGGACGAGGACGACCCCGGCGAGGTTGACCCAGCGGCCGTCCTTGATGCCTTGAAGCTCCCGGCAAGTAATGATCTTTCGCGCGCGAAGCTCGTCGCGGAGGAAGGCAAGCGGATGGGCTCTCAGGGAGAGACCGGAGGCTCTGTAGTCCTCGACGACCTCGGCGCCTTCGCCCATCGGCGCGAGCAGCGCCGCTGGTTCCAGCGCTTCGCGCTGGAGCCGTCCGGCGCGTTCGTCGGCAGCCTGGAAGAGGGGAAGGGCGGCAGGTCCCAAGCCCTTCACCTCCCACAACCCTTCCCGGCGCGAGCTTCCAAGCGAGGCGAAGCCGTCCGCATCGCCGATCCGGTCGAGCGCTCCGCGCCCGACGCGTGCGCGGCGCTGGATTTCCTCGGCGCTGCTATAGGGTACGCCGGCACGGGCCGCGGCGATCGCGGCGCCATCTTCGTTGGCGAGGCCGCGGACCATGCGCAGGCCCAGACGCACCGCATGATATTTGCCGTTGGCAGTCTCTTCGAGCGTGCAGTCCCAGCGGCTGTGATTGACATCGATGGGCCTGATCTCGACGCCATGATTGCGGGCATCGCGGACGATCTGCGCGGGCGCGTAAAAGCCCATCGGCTGGGCGTTGAGCAGCGCGGCGCAGAATGCGTCGGGATGATGGCATTTCATCCACGACGAGGCATAGGCGATGAGCGCGAAACTCGCGGCATGGCTCTCGGGAAATCCGTAGGAGCCGAAGCCCTCGATCTGCTTGAAGGTCTTTTCGGCAAACTCGCGGTCGTAGCCGCGGCCGACCATGCCATCGATCAGCTTGTCGCGGAAATGGCTGACCCCGCCGGTGAGCTTGAAGGTCGCCATCGCACGGCGGAGGAGATCGGCCTCGCTCGGCGTGAAGCCGGCGCATTCGATCGCGACGCGCATCGCCTGCTCCTGGAAGAGCGGGACGCCCAGCGTCTTCTCGAGCACGCGCCGTAGCTCGGGGGTCGGATACGTGACCTCCTCCTGTCCGTTTCGGCGGCGGCGATAGGGATGGACCATGTCGCCCTGGATCGGGCCCGGCCGGACGATCGCGACCTGAATGACGAGATCGTAGAAGGTGCGCGGCGCCATGAGCGGGATCGAGGCCATCTGCGCGCGGCTCTCGATCTGGAATACGCCGAGCGTGTCGGCCTTGCGGATCATCGCGTAGGTCGCGGGATCTTCCGCGGGAATGGTGGAAAGATCGTGCTTCAGTCCCTTGTGATCCTGCAGGAATTCGAAAGCGCGGCGCATGCAGCTCAGCATCCCCAAAGCAAGGATGTCGACTTTCATGAAACCGAGGGCGTCGATGTCGTCCTTGTCCCATTCGATGACCTGCCGGTCTTCCATCGCGGCGGGCTCGATCGGCACGAGTTCGTCGAGCCGGTCGCGCGTCAGCACGAATCCGCCCGGGTGCTGCGAAAGGTGGCGGGGCGTGTTGATGAGCGTGCGCGCCAGCTCGAGCGTCAGCGCGAGGCGCTTGTCCCCGAGATCGAGGTTCAGGGCTTCGGCATGCTTTTCCTCGACGCCCTCGCGGCTATAGCCCCAGACCGCGCCGGCGAGCCCCGCGGTGATGTCTTCGCTAAGCCCGAGCGCCTTGCCGACTTCGCGGACGGCGCCGCGCGAGCGGTAACGCGTGACAACCGCGGTCAGTGCGCTGCGGGTCCGGCCATAAGTTTCGTAAATCCACTGGATAATTTCCTCGCGCCGCTCATGCTCGAAGTCGACATCGATATCGGGCGGCTCCCGGCGCTCGGCGCTGACAAATCGCTCGAACAGGAGTTCGGACCGCACCGGATCGATCGAGGTGATACCGAGGACGTAACAGACCGCGCTGTTCGCCGCGCTGCCTCGGCCCTGACAGAGGATCTCCCGGCGACGTGCTTCTGCGACGATCGAGTGCACCGTCAGGAAATAGGGTGCGTAATCGAGTTCGCCGATCAATCTGAGTTCATGCTCGAGCTGGGTACGGACCGCCGGGCTGACGCCTTCGGGGTAGCGGAGCGGGGCCTTTTCCCATGTCAGTCGCTCTAGCTCCTCCTGCGGCGTGCGTCCGGGAGCCTGAATCTCGTCGGGATATTGATAGCGCAGCTCTTCGAGACTGAAGTTGCAACGCTTCGCGAAATCGACCGTGCGCGCGACCGGCGAACTATCCTTGAGGTAGCGGAGAAACAGGCGTTCCATCTCGGCCGCCGTCTTGATGTGGCGGTCGGCGAAGCGTTCACGGCGATCGCCAAGCTCGTCGATCGTGCATTTCTCGCGGATGCAGGTGACGACATCCTGCAGCAGGCGTCGGTCGGGCATATGATAAAGGACGTCGCCGGTTGCGAGCGTCGGCACTTTCGCTTTGGCGGCCAATGCTGCGAGATCACGCAGCCTGATCGCATCGCCGGGGCGGCGCCGGATCGTGAGGGCGAGATAGAGGCGATCGTCGAAGATGCGCCTTGCGCGAGCGATCGCCGCCTCGGCTGCGCCATCGGCGCGGTCGGGAAGCAGGATTGCAAGCAGGCCTTCGGTCCAGTCCTCGAGATCGGGCCAGTCGAGATGGCAGGAGCCCTTGCCGGCGCGCGTCTTGCCGATGCTGAGCAGCCGGCACATCCGGCCATAGGCCAGCTTGTCGGTCGGATAGACGAGAAGGGCGGTGCCGTCGGCAAGATCGAGGCGCGTGCCGGTGAGCGCGCGGACCCCGGTAACCTTTTCGGCGTCCCACGCGCGCACGATCCCGGCGACGCTGTGCCGGTCGGCGACGCCGAGCGCGGGTAGGCCGAGCATTGCAGCGGCGGTGAAGAGCTCCTCGGGCGAGGAGGCGCCGCGCAGGAAGCTGAAATGCGTCGTGACCTGCAGCTCGACATAGGCCGGTCCTTCATCGGTCATGCTAAGGCGCCGCTATTGAGCGGCCGCACTCTCAAGCGAATGCGATTTGATGCCGGCCGCATTCTCAAGCGAATGCGATTTGATGCCTGTCGCATTCTCAAGCGAATGCTCCGTGAATAAACCAGCGCATGGAGCCGGTGGCCGGATTGACCCCGTCGCCGAGGCGGAAGAGCCAGTAACGGCCGCCCGTCTCGGTCTCGACCTGATAATAGTCGCGGACGGTGAGGTGGGTTTCGCCTTCAATCCCGCCCTCGCGCCACCATTCGCCCTGCAGTCGCTCGGGTCCGTCGCCCTGCGTGACCCGGTAGCGTTTGCGGCGCCAGATGAAGAGGCGCGGCGCATCATCGGGAAGCAAGGCGACGACATCGACCGGTTCGGGCCGCGCGAGCATACGCGAGGGGCGCGGCCAGTCGCTCCAGCTCTCGCCTGTCCCGGGCGCGAGCGCGGGGAGGGCGGCGACCGAGCGCTCGGGCATTGCGCTCGGTCGCGGCGCCGCGCGCTGGAGCGCCCGCTGCCCGAAGCGGTTGACGAGCGTGTCGACGAGCGCGGGAAGATCGGGGCCGCGCCGTCCGATATTTTCGAGCGCGTCGGCCTGGCTCCCTTGCTGCCGCTCGGCGAGCGCCGCGACCAGCGTCATCGCCTCGATCCCGAGACCGGGATCGACGCTCTCGATCCGCGCGGCGAGCAGTTTTGCAAGATGCCTGGGATCGCGCGAGGGGGAGGCGGTTCCGACGCGGATGGCCTGGGTCTGCCCATCGACGCGGTGGAAATAGCAGTCGAGGCGCCGCGCACCCGTTCCGGCGCGGGTGAGTTGGCCTGCGATATCGTGCGCAAGGTCGCCGATCACCTGCGCCAAGGCATCCGCCGTCGCGAGCGGCTCCATGAAGCCGCGCCTGGCCTGCGGCAGCTCTTCGGGGAAGAGCGGTTCGATCGGCTCTGGCAGCGTGCCGAGTGCCTGGTCGAGCCGGCGATGCAGTTCGCGCCCGAACCGTTTCGCGAGCGGACCGCGGGGACTTCCGATCAGCTGCTCGATCCGCTCGAAGCCGAGTTTGCGCAGGCCTTCGACATCGGCGGACGGCAGGCGGAGCGCTGCGACGGGAAGGAGCGCGATCGCCTTGCGATGCGCTCCGGGTTCAACCGTGACGGGCCGCCCGGCGGGAACATGGCGCGCGGTCGCATGCGCGCAGCCGGCCGTGTCCGCGACCGCAATTTGCAGGCTGAGACCGAAGGCTGCGACGCGGCGGTGAAGATCCTTGAGCAAGGCTCGCTCGCTGCTGAAGATAGCCGCGCAGCCGGTAATGTCGAGCCAGAGCCCGTCGGGCGGATCGGGCGCGACAATCGGCGAATAACGCGCGCCTGCCCAGAGGGCGAGGCGCCGCAGCCCGTCGAGATCGGCTTCGGGCTCGCCGTCGACGACATCGAGCTCGGGCGCGAAAGCCCGCGCTTTCGTGATCGTCATGCCTGTCTGGATGCCAAGTATCCGCGCCTCGCGGCACGTCGCCGCGACGATACGCCGGCCATGGTCGGGAATCGCGGTAACGAGCGGGCGGGGCGGGACGCTGCCGTCAGGCTGCGGCTTGCGCATCTTCCTGCGCAGCCGGTCGGTCGACCAGTGCGGCAGGAAGAGCGATACGACCCGTCGCATCGCAGCCCTCCACGATCCAGTTGTGCGGATTGCCGCCGCGCGCGCGCTCGAGCGCGACGCGCCAGCGCGCGCGTCCGATCGCGGGGATGCCGAGATCCTCGGTCGGACTCGCGGTGATGCGCCAGCGGGTCACGGCGGCGCTGCCTTCGGCAGGCTCGCCGGCCTTGCAGGCGCGGCGGAAGATGAAGGCGGGGACCCCCGAGGCCTCGGCGGCGAGCTGCAGCCGCTTCGAAGCGGTGGTGCTGTATTTCTTGACCTCGCCGACGACCCCGGCGAGTCCCGGATGGCGGAGGCATTCCTCCATCGCGAGGAGGACGTTGGTGTCGCTGCCCGCTTCGACATGAATCAGCCGGTCGGGATGGAGCCCGGCAAGATGGAGCGCGGGGGCGAAGAGATCACGCCAGCGCAGGCACCAGAAAACCGGGCCGTCGCTCCTGGCGAGGATGCCGGCGAGGAAGATCGTGGCGCTCGCATCGTCGGCCAGTTCGGGACTGCCGGCGAGCTCGTGGAGCGCGCCGGTGGCGATTCCGCGCGCGGGAATCCGCGAGTCGAGATCATCGATCCCGAACGGGATGACGTCATGGCGTGCGCCCACGCCTTCGATTTGCGCGATTTTGGCGCGAATTTCTTCAAGGATGGCGGACTGGCGCATAGGTGCGGATAACTCGGTAAGCTGGCCTTATGTTCCTTCTTTGTTCTCATTGCCTGCTCTTCGTCAAGGCGCGCTGCGGCGAAGCGATATCATCGCTGTGGATGAAAAGCCGGAAAGCGAGGGTGCCGGGGGGTGCCGCGGGGCGGAGATACGAGCCGGCGGTGCGACAGATCGAAGGTGCGGGGCATTACGCCGGGACTAGGGGACGGGGTGTGGAGCGGGGGTGGGCCGGGCAGCCGTGAGCCCGGCTTTCGCATCCTGAGTCATGATTTCCGCTGAAACCCATCGGCTCCCGTTGCATGGGACCTTTCCCTCATTGGCTGCCTGATTGCGGGGCTCGGCTCGCCTAATGCCGTCAACCCCCTGCGGGGGTTCGCCCTCGCATGCGCTCGGTGACGGCGGCTCACGGCCCCTCCTTCTGGCGCCATCGGGGATGGTCCCCGAGCATCAAAGGAGACTGAACATGGGTACCACCATCGGAAATCTGACCCTCAAGGACGACGGCAGCTATGAAGGCACGCTCGCGACCCTGATGGTCACCGTGCCGATCGCAATCGTCCCGAACGGCCGCAAGATGAAGGAAAGCGAGCCCGATTTTCGCGTCGTCAGCCGGCGGAACGGATTCGAACTCGGCGGCGGCTGGGTGAAGACCGCCCGCTCGACCGGCGCCGAATATATCTCGGTGTCGCTCTCCGCCCCCGAACTCGGCGAGATTTTCTGCAACGTCGCGAACGCGCCGGGCGACGATCCCTCGAAGAAGGTGCTGATCTGGAACGCCCCCGGCAACTGACCGGACAGCATCGCGGCCCCGCCTTCGGGCGGGGCCGCATTCGCATGTTCGCATCACGCTTTGTCGAGCGCGGCCTCTATCGCGTCGAGAATATCCTCGAGCTCCTGCGACATATAGCCGCCTTTATCGCTGGCGCGGTCGACCAGGTTGCCTTCATCGCGGATGCGGACGAGCGAGCTGAGCACCTGGCGCAAATTGTCATCCATCGGGTCGGCCTTTCCAGTCGAGCAGCGCGAAACAAGCCTGTGCGGCAACATCGGTCCGCCTCATCATCGGGCACCCATCGCCATATTTCAACGGCAACCGGGAGGAGGGGCACGGCACGGCTACTGCCGCCGCGGCACCAGTCCCGCTCTCGATTGCCGCTATTCCCTTGGCCGAGGCCCGGCCTCCTACAGTCAACCCTTTCAGGGTCCCTGCGCAAGCTTGGGCCGCGGCTTTGCCGCGGTGACTGCGGCCTGTCCCCGTCCGGCGGGGCGACTGTCGAGCGGGAATGGTCCCGCTCCCGATGCAGGAGCTCCGACATGTCGCTTACCACCGCCCAATCGCTCGGCTGGAATCTCGCCCGCACGATGATGACCATCATCGTCCTGATCGAAACATCGGCCGGATATTCGGTCATGCCGCTCGACGAGTTCGACGGCGATCCCGCTTGCATCGTCTGCGAATATGACCCGTTCAGCCGCTGATATCGCGCGGGATTTCGCTCCAGGGTGGACCCGGTTCCGGTTTCACCTTCGGGGCGATTTCGCTATGCTCGCCGGGCAGATTGCGCTGTGGTGGTGGTGGAGAGCGCGTCCGACAGGAGGACGCCCGTGACCTTCATCTTCCTCCTTGGCGGCGCGGCCGCCATCTATATCGCCATGCTGATGTTTCGCCTGGCTGCGGTGGCACTTCCGCTTTACGCCGGCATCGGCATTTCGATTTACCTCATCGGCCGCGACTTCGGCTATCCGGCCTCGATCGCGGCGGGATTGCTGGTGGGGGCTCTCATTCTCTTTGCCGGACGGGCACTTTGCGCTGTCCTGCCGCCCTTCTATCGCGCGATCGTCGCGGCAGTATTTGCCGGTCCCGCCGGCTTTGCCGGTTATCAGGCCGCGAAGGGGCTGGCCGGGCTCGCGATCGGCGGAGGATATGCGCTTGAGGTGCTCGGATTTGCGGGCGCTCTCGCGGCAGCCGTTGCAGCCTGGCGGGGACTCGGGACAGCCGAGAGGCATCGCACGCGCGACGGAGCGATCGGCAGAGCTTGAGCCTGATCTCTTATCAAACCGGGTCCGCTCAAATACCCGAACTCGCGTCGAAGCCTCGCAGCATCCCCGCACCAGCCCGGCCTCCGATCTGCGCCATCTGCCGGCAAGCCGCTGACGCTGGATCGCTGGCCGCAACGGGGGGCCTGCGACTTTCTTCCCCCGGCGTTCCGCCGTTCCTCGCGAGCCAAGAAACTCTTTGCCCGCCGTCCTCCGCTTCGCTGCGGGCCCGGCGGCTGCGGCGCGCTCCCTTGCCGGCGGTCGATGCGCATCGAGGCCGCGCTGGTGCGGCCCGACATGCAGCAAAGGACATCGTCATGAGCAAGATCGGCAGCTTCAAACTCGTCTCGGGTGAATATCAGGGCGAGATCGTCACGCTTTCGGTGCAGGCCAGATCGGTCCGCATTGTCCCCGAGCGGAACCACAGCGGCAACGCCCCGAGCCACCGCGTGTTCGTCGGCGACGCCGAGGTCGGCGCAGCCTGGTCGAAGACGAGCCAGGACAAGCGTCCCTATCTTTCGGTCAAGCTCGACGACCCGAGCTTCATCGCCCCGATCTTCGCGCAGCTCTTCGCTGGCGAAGAGGGCGAATATGACCTGGTCTGGAGCCGTCAGAATCGCCGCAACGACAATTGATCCGGCACCCATCGCCCGGCTTCGGCCGGGCGATGTTATATCCAATTTGAGGGCTTTAGCGTGCGTAGCTCGGATATTTTTGCGCTAAGTCCATGATGTATGCGCCGGTAACCACGCCGCCATGGGCGAGGCAGTATTGGCTGAACGCGGCGGTTTATTCTCCTCAAACGGGTCGGAGGTGCGAATGGATCAGGCAGTCGGATGGCAGTCGCCATATTTTCCGAAAATATTCGAGCGATATGATCGCGCGGACTTCGCGCAGGAATTCCTGCGGCGAAGCCCCGCCTATCGCGGCGCCTATGCCGCCGCCGCGGCGGCGCCGGGCGCCGACCGCACGCGGCTCTTTCGGCGGCTCGCCAGCCGCTGGGGGTTGGTCTTTCGCCTTCGATCCTGATCTTCCGGCCGCGGCCGCACCCGCCCTGTGGCGGCCGCAGACCTGCGCCTTCGTCACGATCGCACGGCCGGCGCCCAAGGGCTTTGCCGCGCTGCGCCTCGCCGAGATTGTCGACGGACCCGAGATTGCCGCCGAGCTTCTCTCGTACCGCGACTGGCATGTCGTCCTGCTCGCCGGCGGACGGCGCTATCGTCTGCTGATCCGGCGCTGCCGCGCGAACGAGCGGCTGGCGTATCTCACACCCGCCGATGCGCAGGCCGGCCTCCGTGCCTCGCTGATCATGGCGCTGCACCGTGAACTCCTCGATACGGGTGGCGCTCGTCCCGCGCCGGACAGCGTCCCGGGCGCGACCGAGCACTGGCGCCTCGTCCAATGGCTTCGCCTTCTCGACGCCATGGCCGAGGGCGCATCGGCCCGCGACATGGCGGCGGCGCTGCTGCTCGCCGAGGCGCGCGACTATTCCGCCGCCGAATGGGACGCATCGAGCGAACGTCGCCGCATTGCGCGCTGGCAGCGCGCCGCCGTTGCCATGCGCGACGGCGGGTTCAACGCGCTGCTCGGCGCAGCCTGATCGGGACATTCCGACGCCCTTCGCTTTGTCCGTTCCGAATCCTCCGCTTGATTTTCCAAGAACGCCTCCTCGTTCCTGAACCCTGATCCGGGTTCCGGTCCTTGGCAGGAGGCCCCATTGTCCGATCGTCCCACGCCCGTTGTCGCCCGCTATCTGAGGACGCCGGAAGCAGCCGTCCATTTGAGCCTCTCGGCGGCAACGCTCGAGAAGCATCGCTGCTACGGGACCGGGCCGCGCTATCACAAGCTTGGCGGCCGCGTTGTCTATGCAATCGCCGATCTCGACGCCTGGGCGGCGATCGGACGCAAGACATCGACGTCGGATCCCGGCGTTGGCGATATTTCGCCGCTGCGCCCGGGTCGCCGCTGATGCGCCCGCGAATGGCCTCGGCTTTGCCGTCGCCCATGCCGGCGGCCCCCCCTCCGCCTGTCGGCTTCCGGTTGCCCGCAAGCGGCCTGACCGACGTCGAGCTGACCTGGATCGAGGGCCGTCTCGAACAGCAGCTCCGCTTCGGGCGGGTTGCCGCCGAGCGGTCCGGCGGTCCGCACAAGCGCATCGCATCTTTCCGACCGGGGGCGAGCTTCGGGCTGATCGGCTGCACCGTGAACGATCTCGGATACGTGTTCTGGAGCCTTGCCATCATCAGGTCAGTCGCGCCCGGTGCGCCCTTTGGTACCCATCCGGGTGTTCGACCGGGAGGGGAAATTCTCCTCAGCCTTTCCGACCCCGAACTGATCCGCGCGGTGTGCCGCGAGATCGACATGATCGAGGCCTCGGGCGTCGATGTGTGCGACGTGTCGCCCGATCACTGGCGCCATATCGGGCAGCGGCTCGCCGCCGCGCTGCCGTTCCGCTCCTACTCGGCCGAACGCCATACCGCGTGGCTGCGCCGCGGCGAGGCCCGGCCATGAACCGGCGGTGGCTCCGCGCGACCGCGGCCTGCGGCGCGTTCTTTTGCGGGCTGTTCGGCGCGGCCGCGATCCTCGCGCCGCAGCCGCGGCTCATATGGAACGCGAGCGCGAGCGTGCCGGTGGGGCTCTACGCCATCGACGTCGGCGCCAAGCCTGCGCGCGGCGACCTCGTCGCCATTGCGCCGCCCGCGCCGCTCTCCACCTGGCTTTCGAAGCGCGGCTATCTGCCGCGCGGTGTGCCGCTTCTGAAGCGCGTCGCCGCAACGCACGGCGCGCTCGTCTGCCGCAGCGGCGTCTTCGTCACGATCGACGGCGCGCCTGCGGCGCGCGCGCGATCGGCCGACCGTATGGGACGAACGCTGCCGCTCTGGCTCGGCTGCCGCCGGCTGGAGCGCGGCGAGCTGTTCGTCCTCGGCCTGTCTCCCGACAGCCTCGACGGTCGATATTTCGGGCCGCTGCCGGCGTCCGCCGTCATCGGCACCGCGCATCCCATTTTCACCCGCGACGCTTCCGGCGCGCCGCTTCGCTGGCGCCGGATCGGCGCGCGGCATTCCACCAACTTGCCGGACGAGGAACAGACATCATGATGATCGGAAGCTTTCAAACCGCAGGCGAGGGCTACGCAGGATCGATCCGGACCCTCCTGCTCGACGCGATGATCGCGATCGTTCCGGCTGCGCCGTCCGACGCGGAAAATGCGCCGGGCTGGCGGGTGCTGCTAGTCGAGGCCGACGATGGCGTCGAGATCAGAGCGGGCTGGGACCGGAGCGGCGAGCGCGCCGGTTCCTATATCGCGCTGCAGATCGACGACCCGGCCTTGCCGGCACCGCTTCGCGCCAATCTCATTCGCTCCACGCGAAACGAGGATGAATATCATCTTCTGTGGTCGCGCCCGGCACCGCAGGCGAAGGGCTGAGCGATGCGGCCTTCGGCTCGCTCGGCGCGCTTCCGCGCCATGCGCATCGCCGCTGCCGCCTTGCTGGCGCCCGCGGCGCTGCCTGCCGTTCCGGCGGCAGCGCGCGATGCTGCCACCGCCGCGCCTGCCGCTCAACCTTATGCACCGCATGTGAGCGAGGCTTCGCAGCGGTTCGCCATTCCCGAGGCATGGATATGGCGCGTCATGCATGTGGAGAGCCGCGGCCGATCGCGCGCCGTGTCGCACGCGGGGGCGATGGGATTGATGCAGATCATGCCCGCGACCTGGGCCATGCTGACTGCGCGATATGGGCTGGGCTCAGACCCCTTCGATACGCGCGCGAACATCCATGCGGGTGCAGCCTATCTGCGCATGATGTGGGACCGATATGGCGTCGTCTCGCTCATGCTCGCCGCCTATAATGCGGGTCCCGGCCGCGCCGACGCCTATGTGGCCGGACGGCGCCGACTTCCCGCCGAGACCATCGCTTATGTTGCCGCGATTGCTCCGGCGATCGGCGCATCGGGCATCGCTTCGCTCGCCCCCGCGCCGACACCGACGGCACCGTCCTGGCGCAGCGCATCGTTGTTCACCGAACGCTCCGGCGACGATGCGGCTGCGCAGCCCGGTGCAACTCCGCTGCAATCCGGGCGCAGCGCAAATGCAGCGGAAGGTGCATCACCTCGCGCGCCTGCGGCGCTCTTCGTTCCGCTTTCCGGCCGCGACCAATGACCCATCGCGCCTCGCCTTCGATGGCTTGCCGGGACCTGTTGGCTCGGGGGTTTTGGCTCGGCTGGGAGGAGAAGGGGGCATGGCAAGATAAAAGACCGGCCAGCTCGCTGGCGGTATGCGGTTGGCTTGTCTCGGCTTTTGCGTATGGCACGTCGCCCGCCGCGCCATCTTTGATGCGGGATATGTCTTCCTTTCAACGGCTTGCCGTCTGGCACGCAGTCGATGAGCGGTGACGACAATGATTTCCGGATCAGGCCGGGACGGGGGAGAGACGCGGGGGCGGGTTCTGCTGCCCGCGGCAAGCGGCTCGCGGCGGAAGTGCGGCGCGCGGCCGCGCGTTCCGGCGCCACGCGGCTCCGGCGCGCCGGGCCTCCGCGCGGCGGGACCGGCCGCCACGGGCGTGGTCGCCGGGCGCTTGCGGTCATCCGGCGCGGCGCGGCGATGCGCCGTGTCACCGTGATGGCGCGGATCGTCCGGCATCGCGGGGCGGGGTTTCGCGCCGCTCCGCTCGGACGTCACATAGCCTATCTCGAACGCGACGGCGTGACCCACGACGGACGCGACGCCTCGATGTTCGATGCCGCCGGCGATGAGGCCGATCGCGGAGCCTTCGCTGAGCGCTGCGGCGGCGATCGTCACCACTTCCGCTTTATCGTCAGTCCCGAGGATGCGGCCGAGCTTGGAGACCTGCGCGGCTACACGCGCGACCTGATGCGCCAGCTCGAGATCGATCTCGAGACGCGCCTCGACTGGGTCGCGGTCGATCATTGGAATACCGACAATCCGCACATCCATGTCCTGCTGCGCGGGGTCGCGCCCGATGGCACTGATCTCGTCGTCGACCGGGGCTATATGGCAGAGGGTGTGCGCGGCCGAGCGTCGGAGATCGCGACCTTGGAGCTTGGCCCCAGGAGCGAGCTTCAGGTCGATGCGGCGCTGCACCGCGAAGTCGAGGCCGAGCGCTGGACCAGCCTCGACGCCGAACTCGCGCGGCGATCGCGCGAGAATGAAATCGTCGACCTCCGTCCGGTCGCGGGGCGCGAGGCGGGAACCAACCAGCACCTGCTGGGGCGCGTCGCGAAGCTCGAAGCGCTGGGGCTCGCCTCGCGCATCGGCCCCGCCCAATATCTCATCGATCCGGCGGCCGAGGAGCGGCTTCGCGCCATCGGGGAACGCGGCGATATCATCAAGACCATGCACCGCGAGATGTCGGCGCGCGGGATCGCATTCGATCCTTCGGCCCTGGCAATCGGCGAACAGGGCGAACGGGCAGTCATCGGCCGCCTCGTCGCACGCGGGCTCGACGACGAACTCGCGGGCTCCGCCTACGCGATCGTCGACGGGGTGGATGGCCGAACCCACCATATCCGCTTTCCAGACCTCGAGTGGACTGGCGACGCAAAGCCTGGCGCAATCGTCGAGCTGAGGCACTGGGACGGCCGCGACGGCGCCCGCCACATCTCGCTCGCGGTTCGCTCGGACCTCCCGCTCGGCGAGCAGGTGGAGGCCCGCGGCGCGACCTGGCTCGATCGGCAGCTTGCTGCGCCCGACCGGTCGATGCGCTCGCAAGGGTTCGGCCGCGAGGTCCGGGATGCGATGAAGGCGCGCACCGCCTTTCTCGAGCGCGAGGAATTGTTGCCGCGCGGTTTGGAGCGCCGGTCATCCCGGGAGCGGATCGAGACACTCCGCCGCAGCGAGCTGGACGCGGCCGTCGACGCGATCGCGGCGCGGACCGGACTCGAGCATCGGCCATCGGCACCGGGCGAGCATGTGAGCGGTATCTACCGCGAGCGCGTGCTGCTCGCCTCGGGACGCTTCGCGATGATCGACGACGGGCTCGGCTTCCAGCTCGTGCCCTGGCGGCCAGCGCTCGAGCCGCACCTCGGAAAGCATATCAGCGGTACCGCGACAGCGACCGGCGGCATCGACTGGTCACTCGGCCGCGGCCGCGGGATCGGCATCTGACCGGACAGGAGAAAGCCCATGAACGACCGCATCCTCTGGGGACAAATCACCGTCATCTTCCTGATCGTCCTCGGCGCGGTATGGACCGCGACGCAGTGGACGGCATGGGAGCTTGGCTATCAAGCGGCGCTCGGCGATCCCTGGTTCCGCCTATCGGGCTATCCCGTCTATCCCCCGCCGGCCTTCTTCTGGTGGTGGTTCGCCTTCGATGCCTATGCGCCGCCGGTCTTCTATCGCGGCGCGGCAATCGCGGCGTCGGGCGGCTTCCTGTCGATCATCGTCGCGATCTTCATGTCGATCTGGCGCGCCCGCGAGCGGCGCCGCGCCGAGACTTATGGCTCAGCGCGCTGGGCGAGCGACCGCGAGGTTCGCGCCGCCGGCATGCTCGGCGAGGACGGGGTGATCATCGGGCGGCTTGGCAAACGCTATCTGCGCCATGATGGCGCCGAGCATCTGCTCTGTTTCGCGCCGACTAGGTCGGGGAAGGGCGTCGGTCTCGTCATCCCCACGCTGCTCACATGGCCCGGTAGCTGCATCGTCCATGACATCAAGGGCGAGAATTGGGAGCTCACGGCAGGCTTTCGGGCGAAGCATGGCCGCGTGCTGCTCTTCGATCCGACCAACAAGGCGTCGGCCGCCTATAATCCGCTCTTCGAGGTCCGCCGCGGCGAGTGGGAGGTGCGCGACGTGCAGAATGTCGCCGATGTGCTCGTCGATCCCGAGGGCAGCCTCGAAAAAAGAAACCATTGGGAGAAGACGAGCCACGCACTCCTCGTCGGTGCGATCCTTCATGTCCTTTATGCCGAAGAGGACAAGACGCTCGCGGGCGTCGCCGCTTTCTTGTCGGACCCGCGCCGCCCGATCGAGACGACGCTGCGGCGCATGAAGACGACGAAGCACCTCGGTACATCGGTTCACCCGGTGGTGGCTGCAGCGGCACAGGAGTTGCTCAACAAGAGCGAGAATGAGCGGTCGGGCGTGCTCTCGACCGCCATGTCCTTTCTCGGCCTCTACCGCGACCCGGTCATCGCCGCCGTCACCGGATCGTCCGAATGGCGGATCGCCGACCTCATGGAGGATGATGTCCCGGTCTCGCTCTATCTCGTCGTACCGCCGGGAGACATCAGTCGAACCAAGCCGCTGATCCGCCTCATCCTCAATCAGATCGGAAGGCGCCTTACCGAGGAGCTCAACCCCGCGGCGCGGCCGCGCCGGCTATTGCTGATGCTCGACGAATTCCCGGCGCTCGGGCGGCTCGATTTCTTCGAAAGCGCGCTGGCCTTCATGGCCGGATACGGCATCAAGGCTTTCCTGATTGCGCAGTCGCTTAACCAGATCGAGAAGGCTTATGGCCAGAACAACGCGATCCTCGACAATTGCCATGTCCGCGTCAGTTTCGCGACGAACGACGAGCGAACCGCCAAGCGCATATCGGACGCACTCGGGACCGCCACCGAACAGCGAGCGATGAAGAATTATGCCGGCCACCGGCTCTCGCCCTGGCTCGGTCACCTGATGATATCGCGTACCGAGACGGCCCGCGCATTGCTCACGCCCGGCGAGGTGATGCAGCTTCCGCCCGACGACGAGATCGTGATGGTCGCGGGTCTTGCGCCGATCCGGGCGAGGAAGGCGCGATATTTTCTCGACGCCCGGTTTCGTGCTCGGATCATTGCGCCGCCCGATCGGAAGGCCGGACCGATGAAGCCTCATGACTGGGCGCGGAGAGAAGAAGCTGCGCCCGCTCCGGCTCGTCTCGCGCTGCCCGCGCCTGAAGCGAAGGAGCACGACAGCGAGAGCGACACTGCGAATAGCGGGATCCGGCAGGAACCCCAGCTTCCGGAACATGAAGATGTCGCGCCGCCAAGCCGTCCTGTGCAGGGCGAGTTCGACTATGCCGACGACGACGCACAGGGCGACGCAGCCCGCGCCCGCGCCGCTGCCGATCGCCGCCTGTCGCGCGCGGCGCGCAATGCCTCGCTCGATCCCGGTGACGGGATCGACCTGTGAGCCGCGCCCATATCAAGCAGACGTTCCGCCTCGACGCTGGCCTCGTGCGAAGCGTGGAAGATCGGGCCCGCCAGCGCGGCACCACCAAGACCGAGGTCGTGGAGGCCGCGCTTACCGCCTTGTTGCTGCCCCAAGATCAGGACCGTGCCGAGGCCTTGCTGATCCGGCGCCTCGACCGCTTGGGCCGGCTCTTGGAACGCCTCGAATGGCATACCGACCTCACCAACGAGACGCTGGCGCTCTTTGTGCGGCACTGGCTTAACAGCACGACACCGCTTCCCGACGCCGCGCTCGCTGCGGCGCAGGCGACCGGCAAGCGGCGGTGGGAGGGATTTGTCGATGCACTCGCGAAGCGGATGGATGGTGGCGCCAAGCTGGCGGCAGAATTGAGCCGCGGCGAAGCTCAATCGGACCCGGCGAGGAAATAGGCGCGGAGGCGGTGGGACACGTCGGGGTTGAGCTCGACGAAGACGCGGCGACCATCGTAGAGGTCAGGCTTTCGCCGGATGAGGTTGGCGTCGCAAAGCTTCTGGCAGAGGCGAATGGCGCTGCTCATGGGAATGCTGGGTGTGACGCATAGCGAGGTTACCGAGATGGGCTTTCGCTCGCATTCGTGGATGAAGAGGTCGACCAACATCTCCCAGGCCGGATCGCCGAAGAGTTCGGGCGCGCCGAGTAATTGCTGGCGAAGCAGCCGTCTCCGCATCATTGCTCGGGCATTGGCGAGCGCCAAGTCCTCGTCGTCCGAGGTCTGCTGGTTGTCGGGGCTGCGGAGCGTGAAAGGCGCTGCTGGATCCCGATTGGCCGTCGGATCCCGATTGATGAGGTGATGTGTGTAGGCGGCGGTGACGACGATATGGTCGAGCACCTCGATCCCGAGCGAACGGCCTATCTGGTCGAGGCGCCGCGTCACCTCGATATCTTCCGCGCTTGGGTTGGGATCGCCGCTCGGATGATTGTGCACGAGGATGATCGCGGCGGCGTTCACCTCGAGCGCACGGCGAAAGATGGTTCGCGGATAGAGGCTGATCTGGGAAATCGTCCCGCGCTGCATCTCTTCGTCGGCGATCAGGCGGTGCGAAGAATCCAGAAAAAGGATGCGGAAGCGCTCGTCGGCAAGGCTGCCCATCGACAGGATCAGATACTGTCTGACCTCAGCTGCGAACGGATCGATGCGAATTCCGCGGATGTCGGAACTCGCCGCCGCGATTGCGGCGTCGCGGGCATGAAGGATCAGGGACGCCACTGGCGAATTGCTGCCGACGATCCTCGCTATGGCCTCGGGCTCTTGTGCCCACAGGCGGCCGAGCGACTGGAATTCGTCTAGGAGAGCGTTGGCGACTGCTGCGCCGCGTCCCGGGGCTGCGATTTCCACGAGATGTGCCAGGACGGATCGCTGCCGAACTGCTTCAGGCGACGCTGGTGATGCCAGGTTGCAAGGATGAGCAGGGGTGGTACCAGCCAGGACGATGCGACCTGCATCGTCAGATACACGACAGGACTGATGGAGAGGTCCACGGCTCGGCTCAGATGGGCGAGCAGTGGTAAAGCATGAAGGATCGCCGCGGGAATGGTCCAGAAGCGGTACGCGATCATCGCCAAGGCTAGCGTCGAGAGAGCGCCGAATGCGTCTTGCGCGAGATATCCAATATCGAGCGCATAATATGAGACCAGCCCTGAAGCGACCAACAAGCGATCCCAGACCACAATGGTAACGGCTATCCCGACCATCGCTCGCTCCGGGCCGCCCCCCTTCCACGCCGCATAGACGAGAGCGATCAGCAGTATCGTGGCGAAAATGGCTATGCGCATTCTCGTGACTTTTCATGCGGATCGCTCTCGGTCAATTCGCTTCATGCAGCCGACGAAAGCGGACCGACCTCCGTGCCGGCAACGGACGGGCATTCGCGCAGATCGTAGCCGGCCGTTTCCTTGCCGATCTCGGCCAGTTCATTGTGCGCACGAAGAATGCTGCCGCTGACCTTGACGAGCGACATCTGCGCCTCGACCAGGCGCATGATCGTTCCTTGGCCGGTCTTCGCCGGCGCGCCGATCGCTCGCCGTGCCATAACGACGCTGGTCGTGAGCGAAGCCACGGCGATCAGGGCGTCGTCGATACTTCCTTCGGCGTTTGGAACGTCGCGATGCAGCCGGGCCGCCATTGCGGCAATATTCTGAGACATAGGTTCTCCTTCGCCGAAGCCGCAGAGCCTCAGCCAATTGGACCGATTTGAAGAGAGGTCAGTTCTGGATCAGCTGGTTCAGCGCTTGGGCAACGCCGAGACCACCCAGGACAATCCAGACCGCAGCGGCAAGTCCGGCGAGATAGATCCAAAGCCGGTTTGCCGAATTATGATCGCGCTTGAAAAGACCTCTGAACGGCGGGCGAATTCCCGATGACCCGCCCCGCAACGCCGAACTGTCGTGCAGTTCCATGAGGTTGGGCGAGCCGCCGTCCGGAAACTCGGATCGCACCAATGCCGGCGTCGCCGGAACCTCCACCGCGTCGTATGTCACTCGGTCGTATTTCTCCTTCATCTGACGGTAGATGAAGGCGGACTCGTTCCGGTCCTGCGCGCCAAGTGTGTCGCGCGCCAGATTCAACCGCTGATCGACGGTGTGCTTCGAAATATCGAGAAGCCGAGCGATCTCTTTCGAGGTCTTGTGCTCGATGAGCAGGTCAAGGCACGCGCGCTGCTTCTCTGTCAGGCGGTTCCATCGAGCTTCGTCGTCAAGTGGGTGCGACCCCGAATCATTCATGTTTACATGATTGTCGAAATAGCGCCGCGCGCAAGCGTCATCGGAGTGAGTCGCGGTAAGATGGCTGCAGACCGGGCCGGCTGCATAGGCAATGGCTAGTCATTCTTTCCGATGGTTTGACGCGCGTAAATCCCTGTTGAAGCCGGGACTTTTCTGCGTCTCTTACTCGTCCCCGTCGAGCCGGGCGCCGTTGCCCGGACCAATGAACGGGGACTCCGATGGGCGCAGCATCGACCGGCAATGAGCCGCAGGCACGCGGCGCGCGCATGCTCCGGACCGCGCTTGGCGGCGCCATCGCCGAATGGCTCGCCGACCCCTCGGTCATTGAGATCATGCTTAACCCCGATGGCCGTCTTTGGGTGGACCGGTTGGGCATCGGCATCGCCGACAGCGGCATCCTTCTTGCCGCCGCCGATGGCGAACGCATCATTCGCCTCGTCGCGCATCATGTTGGCGCCGCGGTCCACGCTGGCTCCCCGCGCGTCTCTGCCGAACTCCCGGAGACCGGCGAGCGCTTCGAAGGGCTGTTGCCGCCGGTGGTGGCAGCGCCGACCTTCGCCATCCGGAAGCCCGCCGTCGCGGTGTTCACCCTTCACGATTATGCCACCGCCGGTATCATGTCGGACCTCTCGGCCGAGATCCTCCGCTGCGCAGTGTCCGAGCGGAAGAACATCCTGGTGGCCGGCGGCACTGGTACCGGAAAAACTACGCTTACCAACGCATTGCTCGCGGAAGTTGCGAAGACATCGGATCGTATCGTTCTGATCGAAGATACGCGCGAGCTTCAATGCGCCGCACCCAATCTCGTCGCGATGCGAACGAAGGACGGCGTGGCGACGCTCGCGGACCTCGTCCGCTCTTCGCTCCGGCTGCGGCCTGATCGCATCCCGATCGGCGAAGTCCGGGGAGCGGAGGCGCTCGACCTTCTGAAAGCTTGGGGAACCGGCCATCCAGGCGGCATCGGGACGATCCATGCCGGCAGCGCGATCGGTGCGCTCCGCCGGATGGAGCAGCTCATCCAGGAAGCCGTGATCACCGTTCCGCGCGCGCTGCTCGCCGAGACGATCAATCTCGTCGCTGTGCTGGTCCGCGACGGCGCCGGGCGGCGCCTTGCCGAACTCGCTCACGTCGACGGGCTCGACGCCGCGACCGGCGACTACCGCCTCAATTCGCTCATCCCCCCTGAAGGAGTGCCAGCATGAACAAGAAGGATACCAAGCGCCGTTTGCTCGGCGGGACGACGCTCGACCGCTTCGGCGCGGCTGCCATCACCGCTGCCGGCCTCATCTACACGGCGCCCGCGCGGGCCGGTGGATCGTCGATGCCTTGGGAAGCGCCGTTGCAATCGATTCTCGAGAGCATCGAGGGGCCGGTCGCCAAGATCGTCGCGGTGATAATCATCATCGTGACCGGGCTCAGCCTCGCTTTCGGCGACACCTCGGGCGGCTTCCGTCGGCTGGTCCAGATCGTGTTCGGCCTGTCGATTGCCTTCGCCGCGTCGAGCTTCTTCCTCTCCTTCTTCTCCTTCGGCGGCGGAGCGCTGGTCTGATGGACCGGGAAGGGGAAGTGCCTGGCTTCTTCGCACCTGTTCACCGGGCGCTCGCCGAGCCGATCCTGCTCGGCGGCGCGCCGCGGTCGCTCGCGATCGTGAACGGCACACTCGCGGGCGCGATCGGCCTCGGCCTCCGGCTCTGGATCGCGGGCCTCGCCCTCTGGGCGATCGGCCACGCGCTCTCGGTCTGGGCGGCGCGCCGCGATCCGCTCTTCGTCGACGTCGCCCGGCGTCACCTCAAATATCCTGTCTGGATGCGGCCATGATGAACCTCGCCGAATATCGTTCGAAATCCGCCTGCCTTGCCGATTTTCTCCCGTGGGTCGCGCTGGTGGGCGAGGGCGTGGTGCTGAACAAGGATGGATCGCTGCAGCGCACGGCGCGCTTCCGCGGTCCCGATCTCGACAGCGCCACGCCCGCCGAACTCGTCGCCGTGACCTCGCGGCTCAACAATGCGCTGCGGCGCCTCGGCTCGGGCTGGGCGGTATTCGTCGAGGCGCAGCGCCTGCCGGCGAGCGACTATCCGCAATCGGACTTTCCCGATCTGGCCTCGGCGCTGGTCGATATGGAGCGCCGCGAGCAGTTCCGGGAGGAGGGCGCGCATTTCGAGAGCCGCTACTTTCTCACGCTTTTGTGGATGCCGCCGGCCGAGGATGCCTCGCGTGCGGAAGGGTGGCTCTATGAGGGCATGGCGCGCTCGGGCGTTGATCCGCGCGAGCATGTCGCGAGCTTCACAGACCGGACGAACCGGGTGCTTCATCTCGTCGAAGGTTTCATGCCCGAGGCCAAATGGCTCGATGATGGCGAGACGCTGACCTATCTTCACTCGACCGTCTCGACGAAGCGGCAGCGCGTCCGCGTTCCCGAAACGCCGGTCTATCTCGACGCGCTTCTGACCGATCAGCCGCTCGTCGGCGGGCTCGAGCCGCGGCTTGGGTCGGCGCATCTGCGGACGCTGACGATCACCGGCTTCCCGTCGTCGACTTGGCCGGGGCTGCTCGACGAGCTCAACCGGCTCGCCTTCGCCTATCGCTGGTCGACCCGCGCCATCATGCTCGACAAGACCGACGCGACCAAGCTGCTTACGAAGATCCGGCGGCAGTGGTTCGCGAAGCGCAAGTCGATCGCGGCGATCCTGAAGGAGGTGATGACCAACGAGCAGTCGGTCCTGATGGACAGCGATGCCTCGAACAAGGCGGCGGATGCCGATGTCGCGCTGCAGGAACTCGGGGCCGACCATGCCGGCATCGCCTATGTGACGGCCACCGTGACCGTGTGGGACGCCGATCCGGCGCTTGCGGCGGAGAAACTGCGTCTCGTCGAGAAGGTCATCCAGGGCCGCGACTTCACCTGCACGATCGAGGGCATGAACGCGATCGAGGCCTGGCTCGGGGGCCTGCCCGGCCATGTCTATGCCAATGTCCGCCAGCCTCCGATTTCGACGCTCAATCTCGCCCACCTGATCCCCCTCTCAACAGTGTGGGCGGGGGCGGAACGGGACGAGCATTTCGGTGATGCCCCCTTGCTGTACGGCAAGACCGAAGGCTCGACCCCGTTCCGCCTTTCCCTCCATGTCGGCGACGTCGGGCATTGCCTCGTCGTCGGGCCGACCGGTGCCGGCAAGTCGGTGCTGCTCGCCACGATGGCGATGCAGTTCCGCCGCTATCCGGGAGCGCAAATCTTTGCCTTCGATTTCGGCGGCTCGATCCGCGCCGCCGTACTCGCGATGGGCGGCGACTGGCAGGATCTCGGCGGGGCGCTGCACGACGGCGAAGGCGGGGTGGCGCTGCAGCCGCTCGCGCGGATCGACGAGGCGGCCGAGCGGAGCTGGGCGGCGGAATGGCTCGCCGCGATGCTCGCGGGCGAGGGCGTCGAGATCGATCCGGCCGCGAAGGAGCATCTCTGGTCGGCGCTGACCTCGCTAGCAACCGCACCGATGTCGGAGCGCACGCTGACCGGGCTCGCGGTCCTGCTCCAGTCGATCGAGCTCAAGCAGGCGCTGGCGCCCTATCTGGTCGGCGGTCCCTGGGGGCGGCTGCTCGACGCCGACGAGGAGAAGCTCGGCGAGGCGCGCGTGCAGGTCTTCGAAACCGAAGGTCTCGTCGGCGCGGCTTCAGCGGGCGCGGTGCTCTCCTATCTCTTCCACCGCATCGCCGGGCGCCTCGACGGTTCGCCGACGCTCATCATCATCGACGAGGGCTGGCTGGTTCTCGACAGCCCGGCATTCGCGGCGCAGCTTCGCGAATGGCTCAAAACGCTCCGTAAGAAGAACGCCAGCGTTGTCTTCGCCACACAGAGCCTCGCCGACATCGAGACGTCGAGCATCGCGCCGGCGATCATCGAGAGCTGTCCTACCCGCATCTTCTTACCGAACGAGCGTGCGCTCGAGCCGCAAATCGCCCGCATCTACGAACGGTTCGGGCTCAACGACCGGCAGGTCGAGATATTGAGCCGGGCGACGCCGAAGCGAGACTATTATTGCCAGTCGCGCCGCGGCAATCGCCTCTTCGACCTGGGTCTTGGCGACATCGCGCTCGCCTTCACGGCCGCCTCTTCCAAGACTGACCAGACGCGCATCGGCGAGCTTTTCGCCGCGCACGGCCGCGAGGGTTTCGCAGCCGCCTGGCTCTCCCACCGCAAGCTCGACTGGGCGGCCGAGCTGCTTCCCCCCACCGCCGCCCCCAACCAGGAGTCCTCCAAATGAAGAAATATGTTGCCCGCGGCCTCGCCGCCGCCTTGCTCGCGTCCGCCGCGGGTCCGATGGTCGCGGCGCCGGCAAGCGCGCAGGTCGGCGGCGTCGTCCACGATCCTCGCAACTATTCGCAGAATATCCTCACTGCCGCGCGCACGCTCGAGCAGATCAACAACCAGATCAAGCAGCTCCAGAACCAGGCGACCTCGCTGCTCAACGAGGCGCGCAACCTCCAGAGCCTGCCGACGTCGACGCTCGGCGAACTGCAGGCACAGATCGATCAGACCAAGCAGCTGCTGAGCGAGGCCGAAGGCATTGCCTATGACGTCGCCGACATCCGCAAGGGCTTCGAGCAGCGCTACAAGGGCACCGCCTTTTCGGGCCCGACGTCGGCGCTCGTCGCCAACGCCGAAGCGCGCTGGAAGGACAGCGTCGGCGCCTTCGAGGACGCGATGAAGGTGCAGGCCGGCATCGTTTCGAACATGGGCGGGACGCGGACGTCGATCTCGACTGTCGTCGGCGCCAGCCAGTCGGCCACCGGCGCGCTGCAGGCCGCGCAGGCGGGCAATCAGCTGCTGGCGATCCAGTCGCAGCAGATCACCGACCTTGCCGCCGTCATGACGGCGCAGGGGCGCGCCGAGATGCTCGATGCCGCGCGCGCGGCCGCTGCCGAAGCCGAAGGCCGCGAACGCTTCCGCCGCTTCCGCAAGGGCAATTGAGATGGGCCGGGCGGGCGGGCTGGTGATGGCGGCAATCGTTCTGGGTCTTGCGCTCACCCTTGCCCTCATCGCCGCGCTCAAACCGCCCGCGCCCCGTGCGTCCGCTCCCCAGATATCCGGAGCGAACGCACCCCCCGACTATGGCGACACGCTGCGCCGCTGCCGAACCGCCACCGAGACCGATCCCGAGTGCGAGGCGGCGTGGGAAGCGAGACGGCGCCTTTTCTTCCGTTCTGGAAAGCCCGAGCAATGAACGACACCGGTGTTATCGACAATTTCCTGTCGGTCTTCTCGACCTATATCGACAGCGGCTTTGGGCTGCTCGGCGGCGAGGTCGGCTTCCTCTCCTCGACGCTGATCGTGATCGACGTGACGATAGCCGCGCTCTTCTGGGCGTGGGGTACTGACGAGGATGTGCTGCAGCGGCTCGTCAAGAAGACGCTCTATATCGGTGTCTTCGCCTTCATCATCGGCAACTTCCAGGCGCTGAGCGTCATCCTGCTTGAAAGCTTCGCGGGCCTCGGATTGAAGGCGAGCGGCGGGGCGATGGCGATCGGCGACTTCATGCGCCCGGGCATGATCGCTGCGACGGGGCTCGATGCCGCCGAACCCTTGCTCGATGCAACAGCCGATCTCGTCGGCCCGGTCGGGCTTTTCACCAACTTCGTCCAGATCCTGATCCTGCTGATCGCGTGGGTAATCGTGGTGCTCGCCTTCTTCATCCTCGCGGTGCAGGTGTTCGTCACGATCCTGGAATTCAAGCTCGTGACGCTCGCGGGCTTCGTTCTGCTGCCGTTCGCCTTCTTCAACCGCACGGCCTTCATGGCCGAGCGTGTGCTCGGCCATGTCATCTCGTCGGGTATCAAGCTGCTCGTCCTCGCGGTCATCACCGGCATCGGCGTCACCCTGTTCGAGCGCTTCATGGAGGCCGGACTCGGCACCGAACCCGACATTCGGGAGGTGATGGCGATCGCACTCGGCGCGCTGACGCTGCTCGGTCTCGGCATCTTCGGTCCGAGCGTCGCCAACGGCATCGTTGCCGGCGGACCGCAACTCGGTGCAGGCGCCGCCGCCGGAACCACGCTCGCCGCCGGTGCGACGATCGCCGCCGGCGCCGCCGGGGCCACGCTTGCAACAGGTGTCGCCGCGTCGATGGCCGGGAAGGGAGCGGCGGGAGCCTCTCGGGCCGCCGGTGCGGCCTCGGCCTCCTATGCCCGCGGCGCTGCCGGCAAGTCGGGGATGCGGGCCTTCGGTTCGGGCATGGCCAATGTCGCGCGCGACGCTGCGAGCGGCGCTGGCTCGCCGCTGCGGCAGGCGGCCGCCAAGCTCCGCCAGAATTATGCCGAGGGGCAGGCCAGGAAAGCCGCGCCCGCAGCTGCCGGGGCGGAGACCTCCGGTCAGCCGGCCTGGGCGGCCGCGATGAAGCGGCGGCAGGCGATCACCTCGGGCGCCACGATCGGCGCGCAGACCCTGAAGCAAGGTGACAGCCACGGCGCCGGTTCAGCCCCCGACATCAGCCAGAAGGATTGAGATCATGTTTCGACGACCCCAACAACATTATGGCAAGTCGCCCGAGCCGGTGACGCCCTACCAGCGTGCCGCCCAGATCTGGGACGACCGCATCGGCTCCGCGCGGATCCAGGCGAAGAACTGGCGGCTCGCCTTCTTCGGCTGCCTCGCGCTTTCGGGCGGGCTCGCCTCGGCGCTCGTCTGGCAGTCGCTCCGCGGCACGATCACCCCTTGGGTGGTCGAGGTCGACAAGCTCGGCGAGGCCAGGACGGTCGCGCCGGCGGATGCCGACTATGCGCCGACCGATCCGCAGGTCGCCTTCCATCTCGCTCGCTTCATCGAGCATATCCGCTCGATCCCCGCGGATCCCGTGGTGCTGCGTGCGAACTGGCTCAGCGCTTATGATTTTGCCGCTACTTCGGGGGCGCAGGCGCTCAACGACTATGCGCGGCACAACAACCCGTTCGCCGAAGTCGGTAAGCGGCAGGTCGCAGTCGACGTATCGAGCGTGATCCGCGCGTCGAAGGACAGCTTCCGCATCGCGTGGACCGAGCGCCGTTATCAGGACGGCGGCCTCATCGAGACCTCGCGCTGGTCGGCGATCGTGACGGTCACGATCGTGCCGCCGCGCACCCCCGAAGCCTTGCAGAAAAATCCCCTCGGTCTCTGGGTGACCGCGATCAATCTTTCGAAGGAGCTCAATCAATGATGAGGATTTCCCTGCTTGCGAGTGCTGCCCTGCTCGCCGTTCCGCTTCATGCCGCACCCGGCGATCCGCGCGCTCAGATCGGCCGCGCCAATGACGCGGCGCGCGTGCAGCCCGAGCGCACGACCTTCCTCAATGCGATTCAGCAATATGCCTGGGGCGAAGGCGCGCTGTTCCAGGTTTATACGGCACCGGGGCAGGTGACCGACATCGCGCTGCAGGAAGGAGAGGAGCTGGTCGGACCCGGTCCGGTCGCCGCGGGCGATACGGTTCGGTGGATCATCGGCGACACGCTGAGCGGCGAGGGCGCGACGCGGCGCGTTCATATCCTCGTGAAACCAACGCGGCCCGACATTGTTACAAATCTGATCATCAACACGAGCCGCCGAACTTACCACATTGAACTGCGCGCGACGCCTTCGACCTATATGGCCGCAGTCTCGTGGCGCTATCCGCAGGACGAACTGATCGCGCTTCGCGCGGCCAAAGCCGAGCGTGTGAGGGCCGCGCCCGTCGCCAGCGGGATCAATCTGCCGTCGCTCAACTTCGCCTACCGGATCAGCGGCGACAAGGTGCCATGGCGCCCGGTGCGCGCGTTCGACGACGGCCGACAGCTCTTTGTCGAGTTCAGCCCTTCGATCGCGACCGGCGAGATGCCGCCGCTCTTTGCGGTCGGCGAGAAGGGCGTGGCCGAGCTTCTGAACTACCGTGTCGACGGCCGCTTCATGATCGTCGACCGGTTGTTCGATTGCGGCGAGCTTCGCCTCGGCGCCGGAAAGGCGGCGAAGAAGGTCCGTATCGTTCGCGATGCGTCGGCTGCGCGGGTACGCCCGTGAGCCGGCCCGAGGACGCCGAAGGCGAGGCTCCGACCGCTGAAATGGCACCTGACGCGGCAGTGGTAGCGCCTGCGAGCCCCGACGGCTTTCGTCTTGAGGGCGAACTGCCTCGCGTCATGCGCCTGTCGCGCAAGACGCTTGCGGTGCTCGGCGGCACCGCCGGGATCGCAATCGGCGGCGCGCTTCTCTGGGCGCTGCGCCCGGTCGATCCGAAGGCGGCGCAGGAGCTCTACGAGGTTACGTCGCCGAACCGGTCCGAGGCCGTGACCGGGGCGCCCGCAGACTATGGCGCCGTGCCCAAGCTCGGGCCGCCGCTCCCCGGGGACCTCGGTCGGCCGATTGTGTCGGCGCAAAAGGCGGGCGATCCTGTTCCCGTCCCGGCGATGGGGCCGCCAACGCCTGATCCCCGGCAAATCGCGCGGGAGCAGGCGAGGCAGCGCGCGCTGCAGGAGCGCGAGGCGGCCGAGGGAAGCCGCCTGTTTCTGGGCGGCGGCAGCGCAGTGGCCGCCGCGCCCGAAATTCTCGATGCCCAGCCGACAGCCGCGGAACCGGACAGGGAGACGGGTACGCCTACGGCGGCGCGCAAGGCCTTTCTCGCCGGCGGGGCGCAGCGCGCGTTCGAAAGCTCTGAGGGGTCGTCGCGCCGAGTTCGGCGGCCGTGGTTCAGGCTGGCACGGTTATCCCCGCCGCTCTGATTACGGGAATCCGGTCCGACCTCCCCGGCCAGATTACCGCGCAGGTCACGCAGAATGTTTACGATAGCCCGACTGGGCGGCTGCTCCTCATTCCACAAGGTGCGCGGCTTGTCGGCGAGTATGACAGCGACGTCGCAGTCGGCCAGCGCCGCGTCCTGCTTGCATGGGATCGTCTCATTCTTCCGGGCGGCGGGTCGATCCGGCTCGATCGCCAGCCGGCGGGCGACGCCTCAGGTATGGCCGGTGCCGAGGACCGGGTGAACAATCACTGGGGCCGGATGCTTCGGGCAGCGTTGGTGTCATCGTTCCTTGGGATCGGAACGGAGCTTGCCGCGGACGGCGATGGTGACCTCGTCCGGGCCCTACGCTCGGGTTTGCAGGACAGCACCAACGAGGCCGGGCGTCGGATAGTCGAACGCGAACTTTCCGTTCCGCCGACGCTCACAGTGCGGCCGGGCTTCTCCTTGCGAGTGATCGTGACCCGAGATCTTATTCTTGAGGAACAGCTGGCGAGCAGCCGGCGATGAGCAAGCTGCGCCTCGGTCCGGTCGTCGAGGAGCGGCCGGTCAAGCTGACTGTCGAGCTGCCAGGATCCCTCATGCGCGACCTTGCGGACTATGCGGTCATCCACGCAAAATTGACCGGCTTGGCGACCCCGCTCGCGCCCGAAAAGCTAATCGCGCCGATGGTGGAACGGTTCATCGGAAGTGATCGGGAGTTCAGCAAACAACGCCGGAGGAAAGCATGAGCGGCGGAACGGACAGACTCGTACGCCTCCCGACGGTTATTTCGCGAACGGGACTGTCGCGATCGACGATCTACGAGAAGATCGCTGAAGGGACTTTCCCGAAGCAAATCCGTCTGAGCAAAAGCTCGGTCGGCTGGCGTGAATCCCAGCTTGATCAATGGATCGAGGACCCACCTTCTTACCGAGCCGACATCTGAAAGCAGATTGCCGCGCGCCTTCTCACCCGGATCGATAGTTGATTGGCCTGACGATAAGGCTCGGTCGTCGCCAAGCCGCACTCAAACAGCGTCTCGGGCGCGCGCGCGACAAGCGCTGCCCGGCTGTCTCCATACGGCGCATCATCCGGTCCGCGTGGTCGCCGCAACGCTCGTGCCTGCCTGAATGGTCGCCGCAACACTCCCCCAGCAGAAATCTATCGCGGGCTCTCGCTGCCCGCTCGTCGACGGGGGTTCCGGCCGGAGCAACGCTGTGGCCGCTCGGGCTCATTCTCATCGGTTGCATTGCTCAGACGAGCGAGTGTTCTCTCATTCGAAACGGGGGTTGATCGAGACGAGATTTTCCACGAAAATGGATGCGCTTCTGATATACGGTCGTTCGAATCTTTTCGCCTAATGAACGAAAGTGTGGGGGAAAGTGTGGGGGAATTAAGACCTCTTGACGACCTAACCTATTGTTAAATTAGACGCTAATTTTTGCGTTCGATACAAGCCCTGCCACCACCCTCCGGTCCGAGGGCATCTCCTAAAAGTGGATGGCCCGCGTTACGACTGAGACTTGCTCGGGTTGGGTTGCTCCCCGGTTAGCTGGCGTTCTTCAACTCGCCTAAGTTATGCAATCGCTGAAGTTGAACGCAGCCGGTGTTACAGCTCGACCAACTGGGTATGTCTGCTTTGGCAACTTGCCGAGCGTGAAGCCGACGTCTCCAACCGGCCAGTCTCGACGCGAGGGCGCGCGCTCTTGCCTGCCTGTGTCGACGCTTTGCTCCCAATCTATCTTCGGTGCTCTATTTTCGATTCTTGCGAAATGTAGATCGGCTGATTTCGGTTCTTAAACCGGATATCGTCGACCGCGACCAATGCTGATCGGGCCGGGACAGACGTCCACAATTCCTGAACAGCCTAGCGGAAGGCGGCGTACCGCAGACGCGCGCTCGATAGGCCAGATAATAGAGCTCGGCTCCTAGAGATCGAGAATGCCAGTCGAAATATCGGCCACAGCTAGCGTGGCCGTGCGGATGCGCGCACTTCGGTTGCGGGACACCAGCGCATTATTTCCTCGCCAAACTCCGGGTCGCCTATAGCGATCCGGTCTGGACCCATTACTCTCAACGCTTCGCCGGTAGCTGCGTCCGTGATCCAACCTGCGCCGCGCCGTTTCGCGCCCGCGACGGCGTTCATCTTGTTCGGATTGAACGCCTGCATGTCGATCCAGCCGATCCGCTTGCCATCATAATAGAGGATGAGCTCCTGGCTCGAACCGCAGGTCGCAGCGACAGGCAGATAGTGGCCGGGACGGATGTTGAAAGGAGCCATGGGAGGCGGCAGCCCGGGCGCGGCGGCCGGCGCGGCACTCGATACTCCAACCAGTTGCGGCCGTGCCGCGCGGATTGCGCCCTGCATCGTCGCCGGAAGCTGGGCGAAGTCGCACTTCAGATAAGGCGTGTCGCTGATGTCGACGCCGCCGGTGCCGTTCCGAAAATCGACGCTCCGCATCGTGAACTTGCCAGGCGCGGTCGCCTTCACCGCGAGACTTCCGTAAAGCCCGCTGTCTTCCTGCGTCCAGGCGAGCGTATATCCCAGATAATATTTGCTGGTTGCCGCATTCTGGCCGCCGCTCGGCGGAGGGCCGCTGCGCTGGATCGTATTTACCCGCGCAGTCGCCTTGTAGCCCGGACCACCGGGGAACACCTGCCCGAAGCTCGCACCGTCATAAAAGAAGATTGCACTCGCTCTGGCGCAACCCTCGCTCACGTCCACATACACTCCTTATTCGATGGGGAGCGCGCCCGCGGCGTGGGCGGGCGAAGCGACGATGATAGCTGCAGCGCCGGCTAGCGCGACGGTCGCTCGATCGATGGCCCGCATAAATTCTCTCCTCCTGTCCCGGAGGCAAAACTTTATGCATGTTTTCAGCGCGATCACCACAAATTTCCTGCGGACGCGATCGGGCTCATTCCATGTTTCCAAGATGCCTGCTTCATGACGTTGCAGTGGAATGCCACGAGCAGCTAGCCGCGCCCGGTTCGCGGCCTGTTGATTGCATGATCTTGAGCTGGCTGGCCAATTTGCGCAGAATCCGTCCTGTTTCTCGCCATGCCCTGCCTTGACGCCGTAAATCGCGTCGTCTCTAATCGGTGCGTCTGATGGGGAATCGGCATGGCGGTTGCGGGTAAGATTGCAAATCTGGAAGAAGCGGTTGTCGAGGTTCGCACGGGCATAGTCGAGGGAAACCAGAACTGGTCGCGATCAAACGTGAATGTTCGGACAACCGCGACCCATGATGCGGCAACGGGCCACGGCCGCAGCGATATCGACGTCTCGACCACCTCTACCGAAGAGCTCAGATTGTTCGTGCGCGACGACGCCGGGGACGAGTTCGAGATCAGGGCTCACGGCGTCGGCTTCGGTTTTCGGGAAGGGCACCGGGTATCGGCGATTTATCTCGCATCGACCCGGGATAGCCAGCGCACCGACAGGGATAATCTGGTCGGCCTCATCAATCACTCCACCGCCAAGCACACGCTTTTCAACAACAGCGTGCGCCAGCGGCTCAGCGGTCCGGTCGGGCTGCTCGGCATGGTGATCGGCATAGCCATGGTCATCGCGGGCCCGATCCTCGTTTACAAGCTTTGGAGCGCCTTCGGTCCCGGCGACGAGGACTTCGGATGGATTTTCATAAAGGGCTTGGGATCGCTTGTGATCGGTGTCATTGGCGCATTGTTTCTCCACGCGCGGCTAGGCGCGATGTTAGGACCAAAGGGGCCGACCCTCGAAGAGACCGTTTTCGCACGCCTTCGGGAGGCGAGGGACGCCTCGATCGAACGGGAGAAGGGCCGCATGGCCTCGACGTCGGGATGACGCATGGCGGAACCGGATGTCGGAAATGGAATCCGGTGTCGCCGCGTCGCTCGCTGGCAGCGCATTCTCGGCGTGTCGACCGACGCCGACCCTCTTCGCAGGTGCGGGCGTTTTGAACGAGATTACGGCAAAGGGGCGCTATGTACTCCGTTCGTTCCGCCCCAAAACGGTCCGCGCAGGATGATCCGATGGGGCGTCTGCGGGGAGGCGGGCCTCCTTCGTCAGATCGATTTGATCAGTGCCTAATCCAGCCGTGGCATGCTGGACGTCAAATTCGAGGCCGAGAGCTATTACGTGAATAAGGAGGATGAACTGACCTTCTTCATGATAGCGAAATTTCCGCCAACTCATCTTCTTTGCAAAAGCTGCCGGTCGCAATCGGCCAAGCTCCGACGTCTATTTCCGCCGCGTCGGCGCTGTAGTGCAAATTTGCCGAATGTCGTCGGATCAGAGCGGCTCGATCGCGCTCATACTGAGGCTTTGAAGAATGCAGAGACGTGAACCTGCCTCTCGAGCAGCGCGATGCTCAGCGCGCGGCTCATTCGAACTCCGGGTCGCGGGCCAAGGACCGGATCGCTGTGGCGACGCGCTCATAGCCTTCAAATCTCGATAACCCAGAGAGCGAGCGATCTCGATTTTCTCGGAACGTCCGCTCTCTCTGCTTGCCTCCCTACAGCCGGACTGTCTCCGACCGGCCAGAATCGTTCAGCGAGCGCCCGGAATTCCAGCCAATTCAACTGGCGTCACCACTGGCTCTTTCCGATCCTTGCGCTCCGAATAGCGGTCGACAAGCTGGTCGGCATGGCCTCGCGTCAGCACGGTGAACCGCACCAATTCTTCCGCGACGTCGACGATCCGGTCATAATAGCTCGAAGGCAGCATCCGGCCGACCTCGTCGAACTCCGCATATGCCTTGGCGACGCTCGACTGGTTGGGGATGGTGATCATCCGCATCCAGCGACCGAGGATGCGCAGCGTGTTGACGCTGTTGAACGACTGCGATCCCGCCGAGACCTGCATTACCGCGAGTGTGCGGCCCTGCGTGAGGCGCAGCCCCTTGTAGGCGAGGGGGAGATGGTCGATCTGTGCCTTCATGATGCCTGTGATCTGACCGTGGCGTTCGGGACTGCACCAGACCTGGCCTTCGGACCAGAGCGAATGTTGGCGAAGCTCCTCCACGGCAGGATGGTCGTCATCGGCAATCAGGTCCGGCAGGGGGAGGTCGGACGGGTCGAAGATGCGTGTCTCGCAGCCAAAGAGCTGGAGCAGTCGCGCCGTTTCCTCGACGACCAGCCGCGAATAGGAGCGCTTGCGCAAACTGCCGTAGAGCAAAAGGATGCGCGGAGCGCGATCGAGCGGTCCGAGGCCGAGCGCGGGCTGCGCGCGAAGATATTCGGGGCTGAGCGCCGGAAGATGGTCCGGGTCGGAGAGTGTCCGAAGACGGCTGTGGGTCTGTTCTGTCATGATACTCAGGCTTGTGAAGGCGTGCTCGCAGGGAACCAGCGGCGTCCGAGACGGAAAGCGACGCCGACGAGCAGGATGAGGACGGGCACTTCGACGAGCGGTCCGATGACGGCGGCGAAGGCGACCGGCGAGGCGAGGCCGAAGGCGGCGATAGCGACCGCAATTGCCAGCTCGAAGTTATTGCCCGCGGCAGTGAAGGCGATGGCCGTCGTGCGTGGATAGTCCGCCTCGATCAGCCTGCCCATCCAGAAGCTGATGAGGAACTGTACGATGAAATAGATTGTGAGCGGGATTGCGATCTGGATCACGTCGCCGGGGATGGTCAGAATCTCACCGCCCTTGAGACTGAACATCGCGACGATGGTGAAGAGTAGCGCGACGAGCGTGATCGGGCCGATCTTGGTCAGGAAGCGGGTTTCGTACCACTCGTCACCCTTGGCCTTCGCGAGGAAGCGGCGCGTGAGATATCCTGCGAGGAACGGGATGCCGAGATAAATGAGGACCGCCTCGGCGATGGTCCATAAGCTTACGTCGATGACGCTGCCTTCGAGGCCGAAGAGTGGCGGCAGCACGGTGAGGAAGAACCAGGCGTAGACGCTGAAGAAGAGGATTTGGAAGATCGAGTTGAAGGCGACGAGCGCCGCGACATATTGATTGTCGCCCTTGGCGAGTTGGTTCCACACGATCACCATCGCGATGCAGCGGGCGAGACCGATCAGGATCAGGCCGGTCATATATTCGGGGCTGTCCGAAAGGAAAATGACCGCCAGCGCGAACATCAGCACCGGCCCGATGATCCAGTTCTGGATCAGCGAGATAGCGAGGACGCGCTTGTCCTCGAACACGCGCGGCAACTCATCGTACCGTACGCGCGCGAGTGGCGGATACATCATCAGGATAAGGCCGATCGCAATCGGGATGTTCGTCGTTCCTACGGACATGGCATCGATCGCGGTAGGCAACCCCTTGAAGGTTGACCCCAAGAGGACGCCGAGCGCCATCGCGATGAATATCCAGAGCGTCAGATAGCGGTCGAGGAACGACAGGCGTTCGGGCTTTGCGACAGTCATGATGCTGTCCTCACGCTTGGACGCGGTTACCGTTGGCGTCGACGACTTGCTCGCCATTTTCCTTCGTGAAGGCACCGAGCTGCCGTGCGGGCAGGAGGTCGAGCACGGCTTCTGACGGGCGGCAGAGCCTGACCCCGAGCGGCGACACGACGAGCGGGCGGTTGATGAGGATAGGATGCTCCATCATCGCATCGATCAGGGTGTCATTGCTCAGGCTTTCATCTCCGAGGCCGAGGTCCGCGTAAGGCGTGCCCTTTTCGCGTAGCAGGTCGCGCGGGCCTATCCCGGCGCGCTGGATCATCTGTTCGAGCAACGCGCGCGACGGCGGCGTCTTAAAATACTCGACGACATGCGGTTCGATCCCGGCATTCCGGATCAGCGCGAGCGTGTTGCGCGAGGTGCCGCAGTCGGGATTATGGTAGATGATGATGTCTGTCACGGGGCCGGTTCCTTCAGCAGCAGGTGAGTTCGGCGAGCAGCGGCTCGCACAGCTCGGGGCGACCTTGGCAACAGTCCTTCGCGAGGAAGAGCATCAGATCCCGGAGCGTGTTGATATCGGCGCGCTGTATCTGTTGCCGGCCTTGCTTCTCGGATTTGACCAAGCCTGCCTTGGCCAGAACCGCGAGATGCGTCGAGAATGTGCTCTGTGTCAGGCCCGATGCATCGACGAGTTCGCCGGTCGAAAGGCCGTCCGGTTCATGTCGCACAAGCAAGCGAAAGGCTTCGAGGCGCGTCGGATGGGCGAGAGCGGCTAGAGCGGGAAGCGCGGAATCAGTATTCATACATCGGGATTACCCGATGCATTGGCGCTCGTCAATTCCTATCGGAAATATCCGATGGGTTGGAGAAAGTGCGCGCTTGTCCCGATCGCGCACTTCCATGAGGTCGGAGGCGGCTGCGTCGGTCTCGCTGCGCGCAGCTTGCCCGCGATAATGTTCGCTCGTTGCGGTTGCGGCGATGCTGCTATCCTTTCGATCGGCGATGTCGTCGGCGATAAGCCACCTTGGTTCGCGGCGCGACGAGCGCGGCGGTTCTCGGACGGATCATCGCATGTGAAGCCCGACGCACGGCCCGCCACGATCGGCCGGATGCTTGAGCCCCGCATCCGGTCGATCGTGTGGATCGGCCACCAGCCGCTCCGAAGCGTCAGACCACTTCGAGGTTCACGGCCGAAACAAAGTCGAGCAATTCATTGGTTTGGAGGATGGCCATGCGGCTAGCTGGAGCTATTTGAACTGGCAGGTAGTTGTCAGCCGGCCCGATCTGTGATCCGCTCGCCCGCACGTAGCTCAAGTGGGGAGGGTGTGATGGTCTGGTTCAGGGCTTTTCTCATCACATGTACGCTGTCGATCCTCGTTTACACGGGTGTCACGATCAGCGCGCACGGATGGAATCTGCTGCCGATATTCTTCGGCGACATGGCTGCCATGGCATGGCCGGGGCAGTTCAATTTCGATTTTTTCACCTTTCTGCTGCTCTCGGGGCTCTGGACCGCCTGGCGGAACGACTTCACCTTGGGCGGATTGGCGCTTGGCTTGGTCGCGGTATTCGGCGGGATGCTGTTTCTGTCGATCTATCTGATGATCCTCAGCTTCCAGCATGGGGGCGAGATCGACGCCATGATTCTAGGCGCGCGGCGGGCGGGCGCGCGATCGACCTCTAGAAGCTGATTGTTGCGTTGACGCTGTTGTAGATGGTGCTGCGTCCCGGCGGTGCGTTTGGCGCATCGTGAAGAAAGCGTCCCTTCGCGAGCAGCAGGCCGTTCCATTCGAGTCGCAGGCGCTTCGGGATCAGCCAATAGCGGACGCGTGCCTCGAACTGGTGCCCCGCGAACCGCCCTGAGTTTCCTGAAACGTCGCGAACGCCGGTGGCGGAGAAACTGTCATATCGGGAAGCGAGCCACAGCGGGCGGTAAGCGGCGAAGGCATCGAGGCGCTTCGAGGGTGTCGCTTCGACGCGCAGGCCGGCCGCGACAATGTTGGCGCGCCCGACCGCATTATAGAGACCGGCAGGCGCGAGATCCGCCCGCCGCATGCCGAACAGCGTGTCGAAGCGGGTGAACTTGCCGCCGCGCCCGTCGCCGCTCGCATAGTCGAACTCGATCGCCACCCGCGGCGACCAGGGGTGCTTGAAGCTATAGCCTGCTTCGAGATGCGCGAACCAAGCGGAGACGTCGAGCCTGGCGGCGGTCGGCGCGAGCGACGCCCTGACCGATCCGGTCTGATAGATGGTCTCGCTCTCGAAATCGGCGCGTCCGGCGGCGGGGTCGCGGTAGACGCGCAGACCAACCGTATCGAGCGAACGGTCGCGCGTCGCGAGCTTCGGGGAGTCGCGCTCGCCGAGATGAAAATAGGACAGCTCGACGGCACCGCGCTTCCCCGCGAGCTTCCCCGTGACGAGTCCGCCCCAGAGGACAAGGTCGAAATTCTCGCGATCGAATTTGACCCGGTTGTCGACGATATCGGGACGGTTGTCGGGAAGCCGGACCTGCGGCAGCGTATAGATGAGCGTCGCCGACAGATCGTTCGGCAGGCCGAGGTCGGCGCGGACGCCGGTATAGCCGTTGGTCGTGTTGCGATAATCGTCGGCGGCGACGAGACGGCGCGACCCGAGATTGAGGGTGAAGCGGCCCGCCTGGAGGCCGAGCTTCGTACCGGTCCCAAAGGCGTCCGGCAGATCATAGCCCACATAAGCCTGCACCAGCTCGAGCGTGTTGACTTCGCCGGTCGTGATCGGCGTCCCCGCATCGCCACCATAGACGCGGCTGTCGTAGAGCTCGGCGCCGAGCCTCAGCCTTCCCGTGCGATACTCGCCGGTAACGATCGTGCGGATGTTGAAGAGATCGTCGGACTCGTTGAAGCCGGCGCGCGGCTGCCCTTCGATCGTCTCGTAGCGCAACCGCGTATTGGCGCTCAGCGTCAAACCGTCTTCCGCATAGACAGGGGTAGCGACGAGCAGCAGAGTGGCAAAAGAAAAGCGCTTCAAACAGACCTCCTCATCCCCGCGCACGCGGGGACCAAAAGGCAACGCTTGAGCGCCCGCTGCGCTTGTCCGGGAGGTTGCTTCGCCCCGGTGCGGAATATTTAGAAGCGGTCGCGCGCCGTTACAAACTAAATCCATTTGACCAGCGGGAAGGACAGCTTGGCTGGCATCGCTGGGTGAGGGCGGCAGTCGCCCGCCGCCCTCCTGCAATCAGAAGTCCATCGCCGGCATCGGCGCGGCCTTCTCCTCCTTCGGCAGCTCGGCGACGAGCGCCTCGGTTGTGATGAGGAGCGAGGCCACCGAAGCCGCGTCCTGCAACGCGGTGCGCACGACCTTCGCGGGGTCGATGACGCCGGCCTTGACGAGGTCCTGATACTCGCCGGTCGCGGCGTTGAAGCCCCAGCTATACTCCTCGCTCTCGAGCAGCTTGCCGACGATCCACGCGCCGTCCTCGCCGGCATTGTCGGCGATCTGGCGCGCCGGTGCGCGGAGCGCGCGGCGGACGATGTCGATTCCCGACTGCTGATCATCGTTCGCGGCCTTCAGGCCCTCGAGCGCCTTCAGCGAGCGGAGCAGCGCGATGCCGCCGCCGGGAAGGATGCCTTCTTCCACGGCCGCGCGCGTCGCGTGGAGCGCGTCGTCGACGCGGTCCTTCTTCTCCTTGACCTCAACCTCGGTCGCGCCGCCGACGCGGATCACCGCAACGCCGCCCGCGAGCTTGGCGAGCCGCTCCTGCAGCTTCTCGCGGTCATAGTCGCTGGTCGTCGTCTCGATCTGCTGGCGGATTTGCGCGACGCGGGCGTCGATATCCGACCTCGAACCGACGCCGTCGACGATCGTCGTATTATCCTTGTCGATGACGACCTTCTTGGCGCGGCCGAGCATGTTGATCGTGACGCTCTCGAGCTTGATGCCCAGCTCCTCGCTGACGACATTGCCGCCGGTGAGCACCGCGATATCCTCGAGCATCGCCTTGCGGCGGTCGCCGAAGCCCGGCGCCTTGACCGCCGCGACCTTGAGCCCGCCGCGCAGGCGATTGACGACGAGCGTCGCGAGCGCTTCGCCCTCGACATCCTCGGCGATGATGAGCAGCGGTCGGCCCGACTGCACGACGCTTTCGAGCAGCGGCAGCATCGCCTGCAGGTTCGACAGCTTCTTCTCGTGGATGAGGATGTACGGATCGTCGAGCTCGACCTTCAGCTTCTCGGCGTTGGTGATGAAATAGGGGCTGAGGTAGCCGCGGTCGAACTGCATGCCCTCGACCGTTTCAAGCTCGGTCGCGAGGATCTTCGCTTCCTCGACCGTGATCACGCCCTCATTGCCGACCTTCTCCATCGCTTCCGCGAGGATGCGGCCGACCTCTTCGTCGCCGTTGGCCGAGATCGTCGCGACTTGCGCGATCTCGCTGTTGGCTTCGACCGACTTGGCGTGGGCCTTGAGGTCTTCGACGACGGTGGTGACGGCGAGGTCGATGCCGCGCTTGACGTCCATCGGGTTCATGCCCGCGGCGACCGCCTTCGCGCCTTCGCGGACGATGGCCTGCGCGAGCACGGTCGCGGTCGTCGTGCCGTCGCCGGCCTTATCGTTCTGCTTGGATGCGACCTCGCGCAGCATCTGCGCGCCCATATTCTCGAACTTGTCGGCAAGCTCGATTTCCTTGGCGACCGTGACGCCGTCCTTGGTGATGCGCGGCGCGCCGAAGCTCTTGTCGATCACCACGTTGCGGCCCTTGGGGCCCAGCGTGACCTTCACTGCATTCGCAAGCGTATCCACGCCGCGCAGCATGCGATCACGCGCGTCCGACGCAAATTTCACCTCCTTGGCAGCCATTTTTACCTCCTTCTTGATGTCCTTTCAGTTGCTGGATGCATGCGGCGTCAGGCCGCCTTTTTGAGCGCCTCGGCCTGTTCGATGACGCCGAGGATGTCGCTCTCCTTCATGATGAGCAGTTCCTCGCCGTCGATGCGGACCTCGGTGCCCGACCATTTGCCGAACAGGATGCGGTCGCCCGCCTGGACGTCGAGCGCGGTGACCGTGCCATCCTCGGCGCGGGCGCCCGGGCCGACGGCGACGACTTCCCCCTCCAGCGGCTTTTCCTTGGCGGTGTCGGGGATGATGATGCCGCCCGAAGTCTTCTCCTCGGCTTCGATGCGGCGGACGACCACACGGTCGTGCAAGGGACGGAAATGCATGCATAACCTCCATGTTGCATAACGATATGATAAGCCGGCGCGCCTGTCCGGGACGCGCGGCGCCGAGAAGCTAGGAAGCGATTTTTTTGGCTTCAAGAGGTCCGGCGAAAATTTTCTTGGCGCTTGATCGGCTGAGAAACAAATGCCCCTTATCAAGGGACTGGGACCTCTTGACTCGACTCGCTTCCTTTCCAAAATCTCTGGTCGCGGCACCCTGCCGCACGACAGGAAAGGAAAGGCTTAAAGGAAGGAGGCACGATCATGTCCGAGCCATTTTCCCGTTTTCTTCATCCCTTCGACGTTGCGCGCCACCCGAGCCTCGAGCCCGAGGTCAAGCGCGCCCTCCTCGCATCTTGGGCATCGGATCGTTCGGCGGTCCGCAACAAGCCCGCGCTTCGCAAACCCCCGGGAGTGAAGCGCGCCGTGCCGGTCGACGATGTGTTCGCCGCGCTCCGGTCGCTCGACGGCGGCGCGGCGCGCGCCACATGACCGACCGGGCGCTGCTCGCGCGGCTGGACGGCTATGGGCTGACGACCGCCGAAATTCATTATTACCGGCCCGACTATCCCTCGCTGCTCCAGCTCTTCGTCTGGCAGGATTATGACCTGCCGCCGGACTTTCCGGTGCTGTTCGATTTTCTGGGCCTTTGGCGGCGTCAGATCGAAGCCGCGCTCCACTCGGTGCGGATAGCGCATGATGCGCTGATCGGACCCGCCGAGTGGCGCGCGGCAGATATCATCCGATCGCTCGATTAGCGGCAAATTTGGGCGCTTGCGGTGCGCGGACGCGGTCGTCGGGTATCGCGCGTCCATGAAGAAAGGGAGGCACGCTATTGGCGTACCTCCCTTGTCGAGCTTAGGCGTTCTCGAGCGTCTTGTCTTTCGGCGCTTCGATCCGCTGCGGCTTACCGGAACTGCCGCCGATCTCGATCTTGCGCGGCTTCATCGCCTCGGGGACGACGCGGCTCAGTTCGATCGTGAGCAGCCCGTCCGCAAAGCTCGCGCTCCCGACCTCGATATAGTCGGCGAGCTGAAAGCGGCGCTCGAACGGCCGACGGGCGATGCCGCGGTGGAGATAGACGCGCTTTGGGTCCTCATCGGCGGGCTTGCCCGAGACACTGAGCTGGTTCTGCTGCGCGACGATCTCGATCTCGTCGGCCTTGAACCCGGGGACCGCCAGCGTGACGCGGAAGCGGTCATCGGCGTCGCGCACGATGTCGAAAGCGGGAAAGCCGTCCGACGTCTCGCCGCGCTGCCCCTTCTCGAGCAGGTCGAAAAGATGATCGAAACCCACCGTCGAACGTCGGTAGGGGGTGAAGTCAAAGTCGGTTCTCATTTCCAAATCCTCCTGATTGAAGCAATTCGGGCATGAGATGCGCCGGGACTTAGAGCCGGCGCTCTCTATGTCCTTCGGACCCGGACAATCCGGGGTCCGGGAAAAAAGTTAGGAAGCCATTTTTTTGGTTTCAAGAGGCCGCGTGCATCGGATTTCGAATAGGACGGCTTGTGAAAATTTACGGTGCCAAAGGGCGGAGTCGCGCCGCGCGCGGCCCGGCTATCGGGGGCATCCATTAGATGCCGTGAACGTGTAGCACTTCATGGCCATAGCAGGTGGCTGCTTCCGACCCACAGAATCCCGTCCTCCTCATGCCCCGTGCGCGATGGTGATCTCGTCCGCGCGCAGCGGCGCGAAGGAGATGGCGGGGACCAGCGGGTGCAGCGCGGCGAGGGCGATCGCGCCGGGGACGCCGCGGCACTCGGACCTGGCAAAGGCCCAGGCGGCGCCTTGCGAAATGAAGCGGCCCTCGAGCTGTCCTTTACAGCCCTGAACCAGCCAGTGACCGGCCGTATCGCGCCCGACGAACAAAGGTCAGGCTCGATAGGTCGGGCTCCGCGGAAATCGCAGAAATCATGGTGAGATGCTCCTTGGCTGCTCAAAACCGGAGCCCGGAAATCGGGATCCGATCCCGGCAATTTATTGGGGCAGACATAGGGATTCGAGATCGAGCAAAGGCACCGGCCATTGTATTTTCATTATGTCCGGTGGGGGGTGGCAAGGCGCTGCGATGCCGAAAACGGCAAAATCATACGCAAATACTATGCGGCCATAGTTTTCGCTGTCTCGCATTCAAATGCGCCCCGCACCTATTTGAGCCTCCGCAGACGACTCGTGCCGCGCCCCGCGGCCAGCGTCCTGCCGGAGCAAACCCATGCAGGATCTCATCTGGGTCGGCCTCATCCTCATCCTCGTCGCCGCGAGCCTTGGCTACGCGCGGCTGTGCGACGACGCATAAGGAGCGATGGCATGACTCTCGACCTCTGGCTCGCGGGGATCACCGCGCTTGGCCTTCTCATCTATCTCGTCGCCGTGCTCGCGCGGCCCGAACGCTTCTAAAGGAGGCGCGCCATGACTTTTCAGGGATGGCTCCTGATCATCGTCTTCGTCGGCATCCTGCTGGCGATCACCAAGCCGATGGGCCGCTGGCTCTACGCGCTTTACGACGGCCAGCGCACGCCGCTGCACCGCCTGCTCGGCCCGATCGAGGCGGGCTTCTATCGCCTGTCGGGCATCGACCCGGCCGAGGAGCAGGGCTGGCGCCGCTATGCGGTGCATATGCTGATCTTCAACGCGGTGCTGCTGCTCTTCACCTATGCGATCTTGCGCCTGCAGGGCGTGCTGCCGCTCAACCCGCTGGGTTATGACGGCACGAGCGCCGACCTCGCCTTCAACACCGCGATCAGCTTCACGACCAACACCAATTGGCAAAGCTATGGCGGCGAATCGACGATGTCGAACCTCAGCCAGATGCTCGGCCTCACGATCCACAATTTCCTCTCGGCGGCGGCGGGCATCGCGCTCGCCTTCGCGCTGTTCCGCGGCTTCGCGCGGCGCGAGATGAAGACGATCGGCAATTTCTGGGCCGACATGACGCGCGTGACGCTCTACCTGCTGCTGCCTTTGTGCTTCGTCTATGCGATCTTCCTGATCGCCAACGGCGTGCCGCAGACGCTGGCCGCTTCGGTCGACGTCACCACGCTCGAAGGCGCGAAGCAGACGCTCGCGCTGGGTCCGGTCGCCAGCCAGGAAGCGATCAAGATGCTCGGCACCAACGGTGGCGGCATCTTCAACGCCAACAGCGCGCATCCGTTCGAAAACCCCAATGCGCTGACCAATTTCGTCCAGATGCTGTCGATCTTCGCGATCGGCTTCGGCCTGACCTGGACCTTCGGCAAGGCGGTAGGCAATCCGCGCCAGGGCTGGGCGATCCTCGCCGCGATGGTGACGATCTTCCTCGCGGGTGTGACGGTCACCTACTGGCAGGAAGCCTTGGGCAACCCCATCCTCCACAATCTCGGCGCCATGGGCGGCAATATGGAGGGCAAGGAGGTCCGCTTCGGCATCGCCGCTTCGTCGCTCTTCTCGGTGGTCACGACCGCGGCATCGTGCGGCGCGGTCAATGCAATGCACGACAGCTTCACCGCGCTGGGCGGCATGATCCCGCTGTTCAACATCCAGCTCGGCGAAGTCGTGATCGGCGGCGTCGGCGCGGGCATCTATGGCTTCCTGCTCTTCGCGATCCTCGCGATCTTCGTGGCGGGCCTGATGGTCGGGCGCACCCCCGAATATGTCGGCAAGAAGATCGAGGCGCGCGAGGTCAAGCTCGCGGTGCTCGCGATCGCGGTGCTGCCGCTCATCATCCTCGGCTTCACCGCCATCGCTTCGGTCACCGAGGCGGGGCTTGCCGGGCCGCTCAACAAGGGGCCGCACGGCTTTTCCGAGATTCTCTACGCCTTCACCAGCGCGACCGGGAACAACGGGTCGGCCTTTGCGGGCCTCACCGCCAACACGCCCTTCTACAACGGCTTGCTGGGGATAGCGATGTGGCTCGGCCGCTTCTTCGTCATCGTGCCCATGCTGGCGATCGCGGGCGGCCTGGCGGCGAAGAAATATACGCCGGCGACCGCGGGCAGCTTCCCGACCACCGGGCCGCTGTGGACGGGCCTCCTGATCGGCATCGTGCTGATCGTCGGCGGCCTGACCTTCCTGCCCAGCCTCGCGCTCGGTCCGATCGCCGATCATCTCGCGATGATCAACGGCCAGCTTTTCTAAGGATTACGCAAAATGGCTCGGTCCCAAACCAAGTCCCTGTTCACGGCTGACCTGATCGTTCCGGCGATCGGCGACGCCTTCCGCAAGCTCAACCCCAAGGAACTGATCCGTAACCCGGTGATGTTCACGACCGCCGTGGTCGCGGCGCTGCTCACCATGTTGCTCGTCGTCGGGCAAGACGGGCTCGCCACCGGCTTCAAGCTCCAGCTGGTCATCTGGCTGTGGCTGACCGTGCTGTTCGGCACCTTTGCCGAGGCGCTCGCCGAAGGGCGCGGCAAGGCGCAGGCCGCGTCGCTGCGCGCGACCAAGGCCGAACTCACGGCCAAACGCGTGAAGGGCGAAGGGAAGGCCTATGAAAATGTGCCCGCCAGCGCGCTCAAGGTCGGCGATGTCGTGCTTGTCGAAACGGGCGACCTGATCCCGTCGGACGGCGAAGTCGTCGCGGGCGTCGCCTCGGTCAACGAAGCCGCGATCACCGGCGAAAGCGCGCCGGTGATCCGCGAGGCGGGCGGCGACCGCAGCGCGGTGACCGCGGGCACGCGCGTCATCTCGGACGAAATCCGCGTAAAGGTGACGGTCAATCCGGGGCAGGGCTTCCTCGACCGGATGATCGCGCTCGTCGAAGGCGCCGAGCGGCAGAAGACGCCGAACGAGATCGCGCTGACCCTGCTGCTCGTCGGGCTGACGATCATCTTCCTGATCGCGGTCGGCACGATCCCGGGCTTCGCCTCCTATGCGGGCGGCAGCATCCCCGTCGCGATCCTTGCGGCACTTCTGATCACGCTGATCCCGACGACGATCGCCGCCCTGCTCTCTGCCATCGGCATCGCCGGCATGGACCGCCTCGTGCGCTTCAACGTGCTCGCCAAGTCGGGCCGCGCGGTCGAGGCGGCGGGCGACGTCGACGTGCTGCTGCTCGACAAGACCGGCACGATCACCGTCGGCGACCGCCAGGCGACCGAATTTCGGCCGGTCGGCGGCCAGTCGGTGGCCGTGCTGTCCGAAGCCGGGCTACTCGCCAGCCTCGCCGACGAGACGCCCGAGGGCCGCTCGATCGTCGCGCTGGCGCGCGCAAAATTCGGCCAGACGGTGAGCGAATTGCCGGGCGGGGCCGAAATCATCCCCTTCACCGCGCAAACGCGCATTTCGGGGATCAAGGTCGGCGAGAGCGTGATCCAGAAGGGCGCGGTGGACTCGGTGCTCAAGGCCAATCCGGGCGCCGACACCACTGCGGCTGCGACCGAACTCCGCCGCATCACCGACGAGATCGCGCGCGCCGGCGGCACGCCGCTGGCAGTCGCGAAGGACGGGCAGCTGCTCGGCGCGATCTTTTTGAAGGATATCGTCAAGGCGGGCATCCGCGAGCGCTTCGGCGAACTGCGCGCGATGGGCATCCGCACCGTGATGATTACCGGCGACAATCCGCTGACCGCCGCGGCGATCGCCGCCGAAGCCGGGGTCGACGATTTCCTCGCGCAGGCGACGCCCGAGGACAAGCTCGAGCTGATCCGAAAGGAACAGCAGGGCGGCCGCCTCGTCGCGATGTGCGGCGACGGCACCAACGACGCCCCGGCGCTCGCGCAGGCCGACGTCGGCGTCGCGATGAACACCGGCACGCAGGCGGCGCGCGAGGCGGGCAATATGGTCGACCTCGACAGCGACCCGACCAAGCTGATCGAGGTCGTCGGGCTCGGCAAGCAATTGCTCATGACCCGCGGGGCGCTGACGACCTTCTCGGTCGCCAACGACGTCGCCAAATATTTTGCGATCATCCCCGCGATGTTCATCGTGCTCTACCCGGAGCTCGGCGTGCTCAACGTCATGGGGCTGACCAGTCCGGAGAGCGCGATCCTGTCGGCGATCATCTTCAACGCGCTCATCATCCCGATGCTCGTGCCGCTCGCGCTCAAGGGGGTGACCTACAAGCCGATGGGCGCGGGGCCGCTGCTGGCGCGCAACCTCGCCGTCTATGGGCTCGGCGGCCTCGTCGCGCCGTTCGTGGGCATCAAACTCATCGACCTGGCCGTCGGCGGCCTGGGTCTGGTCTGAGGAAATAGATATGAACAAGGATCTTATCTCTTCGCTGCGTCCGGCGCTCGTCATGACGTTGCTCTTCGCGCTCCTCCTCGGGATCGCCTATCCGCTCGCCATGACCGGCGTCGGACAGGCGCTCTTCCCGGGGCAGGCAAACGGCAGCCTCGTGCGCGAGAACGGCAAGGTCATCGGCTCGGCCGTCGTCGGGCAGGCCATCGTCTCCGAACGCTATTTCAACACACGCCCCTCGGCGGCCGGCGACGGTTACGACGGGCTCGCCTCCTCGGGGTCTAACCTCGGCCCGACGTCGCAGGTCCTCGTCGACCGCGTGAAGGGGGACGTCGAAAGATTGAAGGCAGCCGTGCCCGGCAAGGCGGTGCCCGCCGATCTGGTGACGGCGTCGGGTTCGGGGCTCGACCCCGACATCACGCCCGAGGCCGCTTTCTATCAGGTCGACCGCGTCGCCAAGGCGCGCGGGCTCGATCCGGCGGCGGTCCGTGGGCTGGTCGAACGGAGCGTCGAGACGCCGCTCTTAGGCTTCCTCGGCGAACCGCGCGTCAATGTGTTCGAGCTCAATCGACGACTCGATGCCTTTGGGGCTAAACCCGCCGCGTGACAGAGAGCGATCGACCATCTCCGGAGGCCTTCCTGCGCCAAGCGGCGCAGGAAGGTCGCGGCCGTCTCAAGGTGTTTCTCGGCGCCGCGCCCGGCGTCGGCAAAACGTGGGAGATGCTGACCGACGGACGCCACCGGCGCGAGGCCGGGGTCGATGTCGTCATCGGCGTGGTCGAAACGCACGGGCGGCGCGAGACCGAGGCGCTGGTCCACGGCCACGAGATCGTTCCTCGCCGCGACGTCGAGCATCAGGGCCACAGCCTCGGCGAGATGGACATCGACGCGATCCTCGAACGGCGGCCGGAACTTGTACTCGTCGACGAGCTTGCGCACACCAATGCCCCCGGCAGCCGCCACCCCAAACGCTATCAGGACGTCGAGGAACTGCTGGGTGCCGGCATCGACGTCTATTCGACGATCAATATCCAGCACGTCGAAAGCCTGAACGACGTCGTCGCGTCCTTCACCCGCGTCCGCGTGCGCGAGACCGTGCCCGACTCGATTCTCGAACAGGCCGAGATCGAGGTCGTCGATATTCCCCCCGACGAGCTGATCGAGCGGCTGCGCGAGGGGAAAGTCTATATCCCGCAGGAAGCGACGCGCGCGCTCACCCATTTCTTCTCCAAATCGAACCTGACCGCGCTGCGCGAGCTTGCGCTGCGGCGTGCGGCGCAGGCGGTCGATGCGCAGATGCTCGACCATGTCCGCAGCCACGCGCTCGCGGGCAGCTTCGCGGTCGGAGAGCGGATCGTCGTCGCGGTCAGCGAACTTCCCGTCGCCGCCGAACTCGTCCGCGCGGGCAAGCGCCTCGCCGACGCGCTGCGCGCGCCCTGGACCGCAGTTTATATCGAGACGCGGCGCAGCCAGTCGCTGACCGACGACGACCGCAAGCAGCTCGCCGATACGCTGGCGCTCGCTTCGCGGCTCGGCGCCTCGACCGCGACGGTGCCCGCGGCGAGCGTCGTCGAAGGCTTGCAGGCCTTCGCCCGGGACGCGCGCGCGACGCAGATCGTGATCGGCAAGTCGGCGCGCCCCTGGTGGTTCGAGATGCGCCACGGCTCGGTCGTCGACCAGCTGGTGCGCACGATCGACGATGTCGCGGTGCACGTCCTGCCGGGCGAGCCCGAGGCGAAGGCGGCCGGGCGCCGCGCGATCGCCGTTCCCGGGCGCTGGGGCAAGCCCTCGGACTATGTCTGGTCGCTCGCGATGGTTGCGGCGATGACCGCGCTCGGGCGGATGCTGATCGAGGTCATCGATCTGGGCAATATCTCGCTGCTCTATCTCGTGCCCGTGATGTTCGCCGCAGCGACTTTCGGCCTGCGCGCCGGGCTGTTCGCGGGGCTCGCGTCGAGCCTCGCCTATAATTTCTTTTTCCTGCCGCCGACCGGCACGCTGACCGTCAACAACCCCGAGAATGTCATCAGCATCCTCGTGCTGCTCGGCGTCGCGATCGTGACGAGCCAGTTCGCCGCGCGCGTGCGGGCGCAGGCGGACTTGGCGCAATCGAGCGCGCGCCAGAATGCCGCGCTCGCCAGCTTCTCGCGCCTCCTCACCGCCGCGCCCGACCAGGATGCGCTGATGCAGGCGATCTGCGCCGAGGTCGGGCGCCTGCTCGACGTGCGCACGGTCATCCTGCTGCCCTCGGCCGACGGCCCGACACTGCGCGCCGCGGTGCCGCCCGAGGACCGGCTCGAACAGATCGAGCGCGCGGCGGCGCAATGGGCGATGGACAATGCGCAGCCCGCGGGGCGCGGATCGGCGACGCTCACCGCCTCGGACTGGCTCTTCCACTCGCTGCGCACGACGCGCGGGGTGCTCGGCGTGCTCGGGCTGACCCGCGACGATGCGCGCGAGCCGGTGCGCTCGGACCAGGTGCCGCTGCTCATGAGCCTGCTCGACCAGGCGTCGATCGCACTCGACCGGATGGAGCTCGAGGAAGCGTCGCTTCGCGCACGGCAGGTCGACGAACGCGACCGGCTGCGCTCGGCGTTGCTCTCGTCGGTCAGCCACGATCTGCGCACGCCGCTCACCACGATCCTGTCGGCGGCGCAGGAAATGCAGCGCCATCCCTCGCCCGACCTCGCCGAAACGATCGAGGCCGAGGCGCGGCGGCTCAACCGCTTCGTCTCGAACCTGCTCGACATGGTGCGCGTCGAGGCCGGCGCGCTGCCGATGAAGGTCGAGGCGACCGACCTGTTCGACGCCGCCGCGAGCGCCGCGCACGACACGCGCGCATCGCTCGCGGGGCATGAGGTCAAGGTCGATATCTCGCCGAACATCCCGCTCGTTCGCGTCGATCCCGTGCTGCTGCACCATTGCCTGATCAACCTGCTCGACAATGCCGGCCGCTACGCCGATGCGGCGACGCCGATCACCATCCGCGCGCGCCGCACCGCCGATGCGATCGAACTGTCGGTGATCGATCAGGGGCCGGGCATCGCGCCGGGCAACGAAAAGCGCGTCTTCGAGACCTTTACCCGGCTCGAGGGCAGCGACCGGGCCAAACATGGCACGGGGCTGGGCCTTGCGATCGTCAAGGGCTTTGCCGAGGCGATGGGATTGACGGTTGCGGCGAGCAACAATGCGGAACCGCACGGCGCCTGCTTCACGATCCGCATCCCCGAAGCGCTGATCATCACGAATCTGACCGACAAGGATATCCCATGAAGCTGCGTCACAAGGTGCTCGTCGTCGACGACGAACTCCATATCCGCCGCCTGATCCGCGCGGCGCTGGAACGCGCCGACTATGCGATCGTCGAGGCGGAGAATGCGCGGGAGGCGAGCGAGAAGCTGCACGCGGAGCGCCCCGACATCACCCTGCTCGACCTGGGCCTGCCCGACCGCGACGGGCTGGAACTCGTGCCGCTGTTCAAGCAGCAGTCGGGAACGACGCTGATCGTCGTATCGGCGCGCGACGCGACCGAGGAGAAGGTCGCGGCGCTCGACCTCGGCGCCGACGATTATCTGACCAAGCCCTTCGACACCGACGAACTGCTGGCGCGCGTGCGCGTCGCGCTGCGCAACCGGCTGACGCGCGACGGCGGCAATCTTACCCTCGCGGTCGGTGACGTGACGATGGACCTTGTCGCGCACACCGTGACCAAAGCCGGCAAGGAGGTGCATCTGACCCCCAAGGAATATGGCGTGCTGGCGCAGCTCGCGCGCTTTCCGGGCCGCGTCATCACGCACAAACAGATCATGGCCGAGGTGTGGCCGCGCGAGCATGAACATCATATCGAATATCTGCGCGTGCTGATCCGGACGCTGCGCCAAAAGCTCGAAACCGATCCGCAGCAACCGCAGATCATCACCAACGAACTCGGGATCGGCTACCGGCTGCGCGTGGCCAGCGAGGGCGGCGAAGCGGGGCATTGAGCGGGTGCGGCCCGGCGATCCTATGCAATTGCTATGGAAATGCCGGCCGCTCGCTCTCGAAATCCAACGGCGGCCGCGCCTAGATGAACGGCATGACCGGACATGATATCGAAAGCCGCGCCGCCGGAGACCGGCGCCTATGGGACCGCATCGTCGACTGGCTGGGCGCGCAAGGCCCCTTGCTGCTGACGGTCTATATGTGCGCGATCGTCGCGGTGATCGCCTATGTCGCCGGTCCTGCGGGCTAGCTTCCGATCATATGCAATCTCAATGCCGCCTGCGATTTGCCGCTCTCGAACCTTTATGCGGCGATGCGTAGGTGAAGCACCTCCTTCGGAGGCCTTTCATGAAACAAAGTCTTTCCTTCAATATCGGCCTGCGCGCAGGCGGGATCGCGGTGCTCGCCATCGGCTGGTGGTTCGCGGCGCGGCTTCACCAGCTCGCGCTCGCCGCTCCGCCGCGCGATCATTCACCGACCATGATGCTGCTCGCGGCGATCATATTCCTCTGCGGCAGCGCCGGGAGCGCGCTGCTGTTCGTCGGCCCGGGGCTCTGGGAAACGGTCGAGGTGTCCGAGCGCTGGCGGCGGCTGCCGGACACGATCGCCGACGCGCCGAACTACCGCGATCACGGCTGGTAAGCAGCTCCCGGCCGACCCGCGGCGCATAGGAAAAACACTATGCGATCGCGCACCGGCTCCTCTCGATTTCCAACACGCGCCCGATCTAGTGGGGCCGCCTCATGAGCCCGGGCCATTCCGGCGGGGCGAGACCCAAGAGGACAAGATGAAACATATCCTTCCCGCCGCGCTTTTCACGGCCGCCCTGATGCCTGCCGCCGCCTTGGCGCAGGAGGAAGAAAAGCCGGTCGTCACCGTCGCGGGATCGGCGACGATCGCTTCGGATTATCGTTTCCGCGGCGTGTCGCAGTCGGACATGGAGATGGCGGTACAGGGCGGGATCACCCTGACGCACGAGAGCGGCCTCTACGCCGGTGCGTGGGGTTCGAGCCTCGCCGGCTGGGGCACCTTCGGCGGCGCCAATATGGAACTCGACCTGATCGGCGGCTACAAGCTGCCCGTGGCCGATAATGCCACGCTCGACGTCGGGCTGGTCTGGTACATGTATCCGGGCGGCGCCGATGAATCGGATTTCGCCGAGCCTTATGTCAAGCTGACCGGCACCACCGGCCCCGCGACGCTGACCGCGGGCGTCGCCTATGCGCCCAAGCAGCAGGCGCTCGCCAATGTGTCGGCGGCGCCGAACAGCCGCGGGCAGAAGGACGACAATCTCTACTTATGGGGCGACGGCGCGCTGGCCATTGCGGGTACGTCGCTGACCGCGAAGGCGCATATCGGCTATTCGGACGGCAATCCAGGGCTCGGCCCCAACGGCACCAGCGTCGCGCCGACGGGCCGCTATTGGGACTGGTCGCTGGGTGTGGATGCCAACTGGCGCAACCTGACGCTGAACCTTTCCTACGTCGATACCGATATCGGCAGGGCCGAGGCGGCGCGGCTGCAGCCCAATTTCAGCAAGGGCGGCGACGGAACGGGCTCAATCGCCGACGCGGCGGTGGTGGCGAGCGTTACGGCCGCTTTCTAACTTGGGGTTTCCGGGCGCCGCGCCTCATCGCTCTGCGAGCATGTCGTAGTGGCGCCCGAAGCCATAGCGGGTGAAGCGCGCGAAACCCGCGGCGCGGAGCTGCGCCTCGATGACGGCGGCGTCGGTCCAGCGGCGGTCGACCTCGTAGAAGATCGCGGCGATGCGCGGGAGATGCGTGGAGGCCATCAGCACGTCGATCACCGCCTCCTCATGCCCCTCGACGTCGATCTTCACGACCAGCGGCAAGCGCGCGTCGATCAGCAGGTCGAATTCGGCGGCGCCGAGGATGCGGATCGTCTCGCCCTTAGCGTCGGCGTGGCGCAGGCTCGCGGTGCCGCTGTGGGCGCCGTCGGTGGCGATCGTCGCGCTGCCGGGTTCGCGTGAGATGGCGGCGTCGATGGCGGCCACTTTCGCCGCGCCGGCATTGGCCGCGATATTGCGGGTCAGGCGCGCGAAGGTCGCGGCGACGGGTTCGAACGCCGTCACCGCGGCGCATTGCGGGTTCTGCGCGGCGATCAGGCTGTAGAGGCCTTGGTTGGCGCCGATATCGACGAAGGCGAAGGGCTGCTGCCACTTCGCGAGATAGTCGGCGAGCACCGGGCCGTAGGTGCCATGATAGCAATATTGGAAAGTCCGGTCGCGCCAGTTGGCGTGCATCGTCACACCGTAGCGCGTTTGCACCGGGCGGTCGCTGACCGGGCGCAGCGCCGACAGCGCGCGGGCGCGCCATTTGGCGAGCGTCTTGATGAGGCCATATTCGACGAAGGCGCCGAGCGGCGAGGGGGCGGCGAGGCCGGTCATCAGGCGCGGCCCATATAGTCGAGGATAGCTGCGGCGGCGCGTTCGGACGAGGGGCGCGCGTCGAGGTCGAAGCTGTAGGCGAAGAGGTCGCGCTGGCGCTGGCGGTCGGCGGGATCGAGCATCGGCACCTCTTCGAACGCCGCCTCGAAATCGTCGAAAGTCTCGACCACCGGGCCCGCCTGCCAATGCGCGAAGTCGGCGTCGCCGCGCCAGGCGTGGCCGCGCGGGTTGAGGAAGACGCAGGGGCGCGGGCGGCGGATAAACTCGTAGATCTGGCTGCTCGCGTCGCCGAGATAGATGTCGGCGGCGTCGGTATAGGTCATGTCGACGCTTGCCGCGCTGCCGGTGTCGATCAGCATATGGTCGAGGTCGTAGTGGCGGACGTCGGGCAGGCGGTTCCAGCCGAGGGCGAAGGGCGACAGCGAGGCGGTGAGCTTCTTCTGGAACAGCATGACGTGCGGCGCGAAGATGAGATTATATTCGTCGCTCTTCGCGAACCAGTCGAGGATCTGCGGCCCCATGCTGTACCAGCTCGACAGCGCGGGCGAGGGGTGCGGGTTATAGAGGACGGTCGGGCGGTCATTGGGGAAGAGGCGCGGGCGCGGGCTGCGCGGCGGCAGGTCGAACTTTGGGTAACCGACGATCGCATGGCCGTCCTGACGCAGCAGCCCGGCGTCCGACAGCCGGTCGCGGATCTTCGCGCCCGACATCAGCACCAGGTCGAACTTCCCGCTCGCCTTGTCGAAACCGATCGCGCGGTCGCCCGCGCCGTGGCGCGTGTGGATGAGCTTCAGATTGTCGAGCCCGAAATGCGTCTTGAGCAGCAGCGAGGTCTTTTCGGGCACGACGAGCGCGTCGAGGTCGCGGAAATGGTCGAGGTTGCGGCGCAGCACCGACAGCGTGTCGGCGGGGACCGCGCCGCCGGTGGCGCGCTTGGCGGCGCGCGCAAGGGGCGCGGGCGGCGCCAGGCGCACGATATCGGGGCGCGGACCGGCCTCGCGGTCGAGCATTCGCGTCACCTCGGCCTCGCTGCCCTGCGACACGAGGATGCGGATGTCGGCGCGGTTCGACAGGCGGCGCAGCGCGAGCGCGACGGGGAGTGAATGCGCGACCTGATGGCCGGCGCTGTGGTTGAAGAGGAAACCGATACGCATGGGGTCAGGCCTTTGTCTGGCGCCAGTCGAGCAGCGGCCAGCCGCGCGCGGCGGCGATGCTCGCCAATTTGGGCGAGGGGTTCACGGCGACGGGTTCGTCGCTAAGCTCGAAGAGCGGCAGGTCGGACGCATGGTCCGAATAGAAGCGGATATGCGCGTCCGCGCGCGCGATGCCCGCGCGCGCCATGAAGGCTTGGACCATCGCGCATTTGTCGGCTCCGTAGCAATTTTTGCCGTCAATGGCGGGAATCAGGCGGCCATCCTTCCACGACGAGGCTGTCGCGACGACATCCGCGATGCCCAGCCGGCGTGCGAGCGCGGCGGTGTAGAAATGGGGGGCGGCGGTCGCGAGTATCACGCGGCGCTCGGCGGCGCGCTCAGCCTCGATCAGCGCCAAGCCTTCGCGATAGAGGCCGCGTTCGACCAGATGCTTCGCGAAACGGTCGGCGAGCCGCGCGGCCTCGCGTTCGGGCAGCGCGCTACCCAAGGCGACCCAATGCATCGCCTGCTTCATCCGGCAGCGCGGGAGCAGCTTCAGCGCATAGAGCAGGGCCAACGGCAGCAGCAGCGGCACGAGCAGCAGCCGCCACGGCGCGCGCGTCCGCGCCGCGAAGAAGAGGAAAGGAGTGTAGGTCGGCAGGATGCTGAGCGTGCGGTCGAGGTCGAAGATCGATAGCCGGATCTTCGCTCGCGCGACGTCCGGTTGCGGCGTCGCCGCGATAATGATTTGTGCCCGACCCATGAGCTGCTCCTTTGCTGGGCAGGGCCATGGCGGGCGGGCTTAACGGGCGGGTGGCGCAAAGATTTGATTTTGGCCATGTTTGCCGGCCGAGACCGAACATGTCGAAAATCAAATGTTCGCGGCGGTGGCGGGCGGCGCGCGGCTTGCCTAAGGGAAGGCATGCAAATCCTGGTGATCGAGGACGACGCCCGCGTCGCGGAGCATATCGGCAAGGGGCTGAAGGCCGCGGGGCATGTCGTCACGCAAGAAAGCGACGGCCGCGCCGGGCTGCTGCGTGCCGCCGCCGATACGTTCGACCTGATTATCGTCGACCGCATGCTGCCGCAGGTCGACGGGCTGACGATCGTCCGGACGATCCGCGCGACGGGCGATGCCACTCCCATCCTGTTCCTGAGCGCGCTTGGCGAAGTCGATGAGCGCGTTGCGGGGCTGCGAGCGGGCGGCGACGATTATCTCACCAAGCCCTTCGCCATGTCCGAGCTGCTCGCGCGCGTCGATGTGCTCGCGCGCCGCGGCCCCGCGATCGTCGCCGAGACCAGGCTGTCGGTCGGCGACCTCGACATCGACCTGCTCGGCCAGCAGGTGAAGCGGCAGGGCAAGCCCATCGACCTCACCGCGCGGGAGTTCCGCATCCTCGTCTATCTGGCGCAGAACGAGGGGCGCGTGGTGACGCGCTCGATGCTGCTCGAACATGTGTGGGACTATCATTTCGACCCGCAGACCAACATCATCGACCAGCATGTCAGCCGGCTGCGGCAGAAGGTTGACAAGGGCTATGATACGACGCTGATCCACACCGTGCGCGGCACCGGTTATATGATGCGAGCTGGCGGATGAGCGCGCCGCGATGGCGGCGGATGGCGCGCAGCCTGACCTTTCGGCTCGGGCTGATTTACGTGGCGCTGTTCCTGACCTCGATGCTCGCGCTGTTTGGAGCCGCCTATTGGATCGGGGTCTATCAGCCGCTGCTGCGCGAGGCCGATGCGGTGGTGGCCGAAGCGAACAAGCTGGCGTCGGTCGATGGCGACGAGGGCCGCGGCGCGCTGATCGCCGCGCTTGATGCGCGCCAGCGAACCCCGGGGCATCGCCACGCCTTCCATGCGCTGGTTGACGCGAACGGCAACACGCTGAGCAGCAACCTGCCGAGCTGGCCCGACGAGGCGGTGCGCGGCTGGCGGCTGATCGAAGCCGATCTTTACGCCAGCGGCGAGGAGATCGACTATGAGGCGCTCGTCGTCGAGCGTCGGCTGGGCGATGGCGCGCGGCTGATCGTCGGGCGCGACGTCGAGGATATCGACGACCGCGACGAACTCTTCGCGGTGAGTTCGGCGTGGCTGGTGCTCATCGGTGCCTTGCTCGCGATCGGCGGGAGTTTCGCGATGGGCGCCGCAGTCGGGCGCCGTATCGATGCGGTGACGCGCACTGCGCGGCGCGTGATGGCGGGCAGCATGACCGAGCGCATCCCGCTCAGCGGCACCGGCGACGATTTCGACGAACTCGCCGACACGCTCAACCTGATGCTCGGGCGCATCGAGGAATCGGTCGAGTCGGTGCGGCGCGTGTCGGACAATGTCGCGCACGAACTGCGCACGCCGCTCGCACGGCTGCACGCCGACCTCGACGAACTGCGCATGGCGAAGGGCGCGAAAGAGCGCGAGCGGCTGACCGAACAGGCGATCGCCGAGGCCGCGCGGCTGCAGGCGATCTTCGACGCGCTGCTGCGCATCGCAAGGATCGAGAGCGGACGGCATTTCGCGGGCTTCGCGCGCGTCGACCTGACCGCGCTGCTCGCCGATGCGATCGAGCTGCACAGCCCCGACGTCGAGGCGCATGGGCAGCTGCTGGAAAGCGCGATCGCCGACGGGCTGGAGATGGAGGGCGACCGCAATCTGATCTTCCAGGCGGTGTCGAACCTGCTCGACAATGCGGTCAAATATGCGGGCGAGGGCGGGCGCATCCTGGTCGCGGCGAGCACGAAGGGCGGCCGCATCCGCATCGAGATCGCCGACAGCGGCCCCGGCATCGCGCCCGCCTATCGCAAGCGGGTGAAGGAGCGCTTCTTCCGCGTGCCCGAAACCGCGGGGGCGCCGGGGACGGGGCTGGGGCTCGCGCTGGTCGCGGCGATCGTGGCGCTGCACAAGGGGATGCTCGAGATCGGCGATGCCGAGCCGGGGACGAAGGTGGTGGTCGTTTTTTGAGGGTTGAGCTGTTAAGCTCTCTCCCCTGAAGGGGAGAGAGCACCCTGCCCCCTACTTCTTCTCCACCAATTCCCGCAGCAAAAACGCATGCAGCATCGCCGCGCGCACGGCATCCTCGGCATGGTCGGCGCCGACCGAATGCCCGCCCTCCAGATATTCGTGGTAGTAGACTTTGTTCTTATATTCCTTCAGCCGCGCCGCGAATTTGCGCGCGTGGCCGGGGTGGACGCGGTCGTCCTTGGTCGAGAGGTAGAGGAAGATCGGCGGATATTTCACGCCCTTCTTCAGATTCTGGTACGGCGAATATTTCGAGATATACGCCCAGTCGGCCGGATCGTCGGGGTCGCCATATTCGTCCATCCACGATGCGCCCGCGAGCAATTTGGTATAGCGTTTCATGTCCTTGAGCGGCGAGCCCGAGATCACCGCGCCATAAAGGTCGGGGCGCTGCTCCATCGCCGCGCCGACCAAGACGCCGCCGTTCGAGCGGCCCGAGATCGCGATCTTGCCCTTGGGGCTGACCCCGGTCGCGACGAGATCCTCGGCGACCGCGTGCAGGTCGTCGAAGCTGTTCTGGCGCTTCTCGTAGAGTGCGGCCTGATGCCACGCCGGCCCATATTCGCCGCCGCCGCGGATGTTGGCGAGGACATAGGCGTTGCCGTCCTCGACCCAGAAGAGCCCCAATGGCCCGGCGCGATAAGGCTGGCCGGTCAGGTAACCCGGCGTCTGCGCCGCCTTGAACCCGCCATAGGCGTGGACCAGCGCCGGGACCGGTCCGGTCGTGCCCTTCTTGCGCGCCAGGAAATAGGGGATTTTCGTCCCGTCCTTCGAGGTTGCGAAGCGCTTCTCGACACTCATGTCCTTCGCGTCGAACACCGCGGGCAGGCTCTGGATCGTCTGCGGCGCGCCCGTCTCGCCCAGAGCATAGAGCGTCGGCGGCTGCAGCATCGTCTCGGCGGTCGCCGGTAGCTGGTTGGTCTTGCCGATCACCCCGGCGATCTGCACCGTGGCATTTTCGGCGAGCGGCACCTCCTTCTGGCTCCAGCGGCCATAAGGCTGGTCGCGGCGCAGCGCGAACAGCTTGCCCTCGACATCGTCGAGCGCCTTGACCCAGAGGACGTCGTCGCCCGCCGCAACATTCTCGATCGCTTGCGACGCCGAGGGCGTCATCACAGGGATGATCGGCACCTGGTCGTTCCGCGCCATTTCGAGCAGCGGCATCGCGATCAGTGACCCCGCGGGGAAGTCGGCATAGGCATCGTTGAGGAAGACGATCGCCTGACCGTCGATCACCGCGCGCAATTCGGCGGTCTCGGGAATGATCGTCGTCGTATATTCGCCGCCCTCATAGGGTTTGGGGAGGTAGAAGTCGGTGGTGTAGAAGCTCTTGTTGCGGCTGATGATCGGCCAGCGCGTGTCGCCGTCCATCTCGGCGCCGACCCCCATGCCGACGTCGGCGGTCTCGCCTTCGACCAAGGTCTCGGCCGCCGACAGCGGCGTGCCACGCTTCCAGCGCTTGACGATGCGCGGGTAGCCCGACGTCGTCATGCTGCCCGCGCCGAAATCGGTCGCGACGAGCAGATTGTCGGCATCCTCCCACGTCACGCTGCTCTTGGCGAGCGGCAGCGCGAAGCCGCCATCGACGAAGGTCCCGGTCGTACGGTCCCATTCGCGGACGATATCGGCGTCGGTACCGCCGGGGCTCAGCGAGACGAGGCAACGCTTGTATTCGGGCGCAAGGCAGTCGGCGCCGTGCCACACCCAGCTCTGCTTCTCGGCCTTGCCGAGCGCATCGACGTCGATCAGCGTCTTCCACTCGGGCTTGCCTGCGAGATAGGCGGCGAGGGAGCTCTGGCGCCACAGCCCGCGCGGATTGGCGCCGTCGCGCCAGAAATTGGTGATCGTCTCGCCCATCACCTCGCCGGGCATCGCGATCTGGCGGTCGTCGTCGAGGATGGTGCGCGCGCGCTTGCGGTCGGCCTCGAAGCCGGGGCGACCGAGGATCAGCTTGTCGGTTTCGGCATTCTCCGCCTTCACCCAGTCGAGCGCCTTCTTGCCCTCGATCTCCTCGAGCCAGAGATAGGGGTCCTTCTCCTCGGTCTCGGCGGCGACGGCGAGGGTTGCGAAGGAACAGCCGAGGGCGAGCGCGGCGAGGGTAGCGCGGATCATCTGGTTCTCCGAAAATCGTCCGATGCTGCTGTGTTAGCACCACCGGACGGCCGGAGGGAAGCGCCGCTATTGGTCGATGATCATCGTGCCCGGATGATGTTTGTCGAGGTGCTTCTTGATGATCTTGAGGTTGCGCGTGTTCGAACGGAAGAACAGGTCGAAGGCGTCGCCGACGAGCGGGATCGCGCCCAGCGTCGTATCGACGCCGAGGTTGCCGATCATCCGCCAGATCTTCCACTTCGGCATGCCGAGGTTGCGGGCCTCCCAGATCAGATACGCGCCCATCGCCGCGGCGATGACGTCGCCGACGACGGGCACGAGGCCGACGATCGCGTCGAGACCGACGGGGCGGTTGATGCCGGGGATCACGAAGCTGCGCTCGAGGATGATCTCGAGCGTCTCGACGCGCTTGCGCAGGGCGGCGGGATCGCGGCGATTCTGGATCAACGCGTCGAAGATCGCGTCGGTATCGGGGGTCGAAGGGGCCATCCTTGGGTCCTTTCAATCAGCGCCCGATCTTGAGCGCCACTGTATTAGTTGGGTAGGGCAATCATGTGATTCAAGGGGTGCTGCGCCCGGCCGTTGGCGCGCAGCCCGGTCAGCCGCTGCGACGCGACCGACCAGCGCAGCGGGGTGGCGATCGGGATGAAGGGCGAATAGCCCGCGAGCAGCTCCTCGGCCTCGCCGATCAGCCGCGCGCGTTCGGCGGCGCTGATCGCCGCTACTGCCTCGTCGATTTTCTCCTGCGCGTCGCGGTGGCACATGGTGTCGGCGCGGCACGACAGGCGGCGCAGACCCCAAAGGGCATCGTCATTGGGCATCAGCTCGTCGATCAGCCGCAAGTCCGCGGTTGCGGTCATGCCGACGCGGCGGCTGGGCATGCCGATGCGGGCGAAGTCGGCGGCGACATAGGCATAGAGGATGCGGCCGCCGGGCGAGTCGGGCACCGCAATGCGCAGCGGTTCGACGATGTGACCCCCCTCGCGCCAGGCATCGACGGCGCGCTTCGCCTGCGCAAGGCGCGATTGGTCGTCATAGTCGGCCCAGGCGGGGAGCAGGGGCGCCGGGCCGACGTCGCGTGTGTAGAGGTCGGGGCGCAGGGTCAGCTGCGGCTGCCATTCCTGAAGACCGAAGGCAGCGATCAGCCGGTCGCGGCGGATCGCGCGCGACAGCGCCTCGCGATTGGCCTGGATGCCGATAAAGCCGTCGGTGTTGACGAAGCTCAGCCCGAAGAGCCCGGGGACCGGATCGACCACAAGCCGCGAGCGCCCGATGTTCGACGCGGCGAAATAGGGCAGGGTGGAGAAGCGGCCGCCGATGACGCCGTCGGCATAGCCGTTCTTGAAGCGCGCGAGCGCTTTTGGGGCCGAGGTGCCGACGAGTTCGATCGATGCCGCGGGATCGGCCGCGGCCGCCTCGGCGGCTTCGGGATCCTCGGCCAGCGGGTCGGCGACCGGCGTGAGCAGCATCGCCTTGCCGACGCGTTTGGCGCGCATCGGTCCCCAGCCGTTGCCGCGGTTGACGATCGCCATCGACGGCTGCGCGAGCAATTCGAGCATGCCCGGCTGCGCGACCGATAGGCGGATTTCGATGACCGTGTCGGTCATCGCGCGGATCGCCTCGATCTCCGGAAAATCGCCGCGCAGCGGGTGGCGGCTGCCGGGGCCGAGATAAGAACGCAGGATCGCGGCGACGTCGCCCGCGGTGACCTTGCGCCCGTTCGCCCATTTGGCCTCGCGGATGCGGAAGATATAGCTGCGCCCATCGCCGGTCACCGTCCAGCGCTCGGCGAGCCCGACGTCGATCTGCGCCTCGCCGTCGTAGCTGACGAGGCCCTGCGAGCTGGCGTCGAGCAGCGCGGCATTGGCGGCGTTGAGCTCGCCGCCCACGGGGCTGACGCTGCCGTTGAGGGTGCCGATCGCGGCGATCGTCACCGGGCCGCGCGCACCGAACAGCCCGCAGCCCGACAGCGGCAACGCCAGGCTCGCCACCGCCGCGGTTGCCGCCGCGATGCGTCCATATCTGCCTGCTGCCGTCATTCCGCGCCTTTTTCGCTGCACCCACTAAGCCAATCATAACCAAGTGCTGCGAAACGGGAATAGGGCTCCGGGGGTATTTGGCGAGGATATGCACGGCGAGGGCGAGGAAAAGGACGGCGAGGTCGTCGCGCTGCGTATCGACATCGGCGGCCGGACGCTCGGCCATGTCCGGCGGCGGCTGCGCGTCGTGGCGCACGACCTCGACGCCGTGCTCGCCGGGGCGCCGGCCGCGATGCCGCCCGCGGGGCATGACGGCTGGCTGCTCCGCTCGCTCCCCGCCGCGCGGCTGCCCGAAGTGGCGGCGGAGCTGGACGGCTGGCTGGTGGCGGTGCGCCAGCACTATCCGCGCCACTATATCGCGATGGACGGGCGGAGCTTCGACGACTGGTGGCAGGGCTTTTCGTCGAAGACGCGCTCGACGCTGTCGCGCAAGGGGCGGAAGCTGGCCGCGCAGATCGAGGGCGGCTTTACGGTGCGCGGCTATCGCAGCCCCGCTGAAATCCGTACCTTCATGGCGCTGGCGGCCCCGCTGTCGGAACGCACCTATCAGGCGCGGCGGATGCAGGCGGGGCTGCCGAACGGCGAGGCCGATATCGCCGCGGCGGCCGCGGCAGCGGACGCGGGCGATGTTCGTGCCTTCCTGCTGTTCGTCGGCGACCGGGCGATCGCCTATCTCTACCTGCCGGTCGCGCGCGACATCCTGGTCTATGCGCATCTCGGCTACGATCCCGATTTCGCCGAGCTGTCGCCGGGCACGGTGCTCCATGTCGAAGCGATGCGCGCGCTCTTTGCCGAAGGGCGTTTCCGCGCCTTCGACTTCACGGAGGGCGATGGCGCCCACAAGGCGCAGGCCGGCCGCGAATCGATCGCCTGCGCCGATGTGCTGGTGCTGCGCCGGACGCTCCGCAATCGCGCGGCGCTGGCGGTGATGCGGGGCGTCGATGCGGCGGCAGCGCAGGGCAAGGCGTGGCTCGACCAGCTGGGGCTGCGCGCGCGGGTGAAGGCCTTGCTCCGGCGCTGAGGCGCATGGCATTGTTGCTGGTGCGGACGGCGGGACTTGAACCCGCATGACACGAGGCCGGCAGATTTTAAGTCTGCTGCGTCTACCGATTTCGCCACGTCCGCCCAGCCTCGCCGGTCAAGCCGAGGCGCGCGGAGAGGTCAAGCGATCTTTGCCGCTTCACCGCCTCGGGCGGACCGGCTAGAGGGGCCGGATGGAAGCTGTCCTCACCATCGCCGGACTCGGCAAGACGTACAAGGGCGGCCATACCGCGCTGTCGTCCGTCGACCTCACCATCAACAAGGGCGAGATTTTTGCGCTGCTCGGCCCCAATGGCGCGGGCAAGACGACATTGATCAGCATCGTCTGCGGCATCGTGACGCCCAGCATGGGAACCGTGACGGTCGCGGGGCACGATCACCAGCGCGACTATCGCGCGGCGCGCGCGATGATCGGGCTGGTACCGCAGGAATTGCACACCGACGCGTTCGAGACCGTGCTGACCACGGTCAGCTTCTCGCGCGGGCTGTTCGGCAAGCCGCGCGACCCCGCCTTCATCGAACAATTGCTGCGCGACCTGACGCTATGGGACAAGCGCGACGCCAAGATCATGGAGCTGTCGGGCGGGATGAAGCGCCGCGTGATGATCGCCAAGGCATTGAGCCACGAACCCGAGATCCTCTTCCTCGACGAGCCGACCGCCGGGGTCGACGTCGAGCTGCGCCGCGACATGTGGAACATGGTGCGCGGGCTTCGCGAGCGCGGGGTGACCATCATCCTCACCACCCACTATATCGAGGAGGCCGAGGAAATGGCCGACCGTGTCGGGGTGATCACCGGCGGCCGGCTGATCCTCGTCGAGCAGAAGGACGAGCTGATCAAGAAGCTGGGGCGCAAGACCCTGACGCTCAACCTCGCCGAGCCGCTGGCGGCGATCCCCGAGGAACTGGCGCAGTGGAAGCTCCAGCTGGCGGGCGACGGCAACGAGCTGGTCTATGAATTCGACAGCCGCGCCGAGGCGACGGGCGTTCCCTCGCTGCTGCGCCGGATGACCGACATCGGGGTCGCGTTCAAGGACCTGCACACGCGGCAGAGCTCGCTCGAGGATATTTTCGTGGGGCTCGTCCACGACAGCAACAACGCAAAGGGAGAAGCCGCATGACCGCGAACTGGCGCGGCGTGCGCGCGATCTACATGTTTGAACTGGCGCGCTTCGGGCGCACCTTCTGGACCAGCCTGGCGCTGCCGGTGATCACCACGGCGCTCTATTTCGTCGTCTTCGGATCGGCGATCGGCAGCCGCATGACCGAGGTCGGCAACGTCCCCTATGGCGCGTTCATCGTGCCGGGGCTGATGATGCTGACGATGTTCACCGAGAGTATCAGCAACGCCAGTTTCGGCATCTACATGCCCAAATGGACGGGCACGATCTACGAGATGCTGTCGGCGCCGCTGTCGCCGCTCGAGACCGTGATCGCCTATGTCGGCGCCGCGGCGACCAAGTCGGTGATCATCGGCGCGATCATCTTTGCGACCGCGCATCTGTTCGTCGACGTCCAGGTCGCGCACCCCCTGTGGATGGTCGCCTTCATGATCCTGATGGCGGTGACCTTCTGCCTGTTCGGCTTCATCATCGGCATCTGGGCGCAGAGCTTCGAGCAGTTGCAGGTGATCCCGCTGCTCGTCGTCTATCCGCTGACCTTCCTCGGCGGCGCCTTCTATTCGCTCGACATGCTGCCCGCGGCGTGGCGGACGGTGACGCTGTTCAACCCCGTCGTCTATTTGATCAGCGGGTTCCGCTGGACCTTCTTCGGGCGGGGCGATGTCGGCATCGAGGTCAGCATGGGCGCGGTCGCGTTGTTCCTGACGCTGTGCCTCGGCGTGATCTTCTGGATGTTCCGGACGGGCTACCGGCTCAAGAACTGAGCCGGGCCTCATACGGCCGGCGTCAGCTGCCGTTGAGCCGCTCGCGCATTTCCTTGCCGGGCTTGAAATAGGGCACGCTCTTCGCCTGCACGTCGACCGCTGCGCCGGTGCGCGGGTTGCGGCCGGTGCGCGAGTCGCGGCTGCGGGTCGAAAAGGCGCCGAAGCCGCGCAGTTCGACGCGGCCGCCCGACGCGAGCTGGTCCACGATGGAATCGAAGAAAACATCGACGATCTTTTCCACCTCTTCGAGGCGTAAATCGCTGTTTTCGCTAGCGATCTTTTGAACCAGTTCCGACCGGATCATCAGCTTCCCCTATCGTTGACGCGCATCTTTACGATGCAGGCTACCGGTCGTTGCCGGCCCCTTGCGTGAGACCCCTCCCAACGCAACGCGGAGACTAACATGAATCAGCAGGGGCGCAAAATATATCGCGGAATCAAAAGGCCCGCCGGACGCATCCGGCGGGCCTTCTGTCTCATTTCGGGTATGAGGGGCTGGATCAGCCCTTCTTGCCGGCCTTCAGCGCTTCGCCGAGGATGTCGCCGAGCGAGGCACCCGAATCCGACGAGCCGTACTGCGCGACGGCCTGCTTCTCTTCGGCGATCTGCATCGCCTTGACCGAGAAGCTGGGCTTCTTCGAACGGTCGAAGCCGGTAACCATCGCGTCGAACTTCTGACCGACCTGATAGCGCTCGGGGCGCTGCTCGTCGCGGTCGCGGCCGAGGTCGGCGCGCTTGATGAAGCCGGTGGCGCCATCGTCGCCGGCCTGGACTTCGAGGCCATTGTCGCGGACTTCGAGGACGGTGACCGTGACGACGTCGTTCTTCTTCACCGAGCCGGCGGCAGCGGTGCCGGTGCCGCCAACGGCGGGTGCACCCTTTTCAAGCTGCTTGATGCCGAGGCTGATGCGTTCCTTCTCGACGTCGACGTCGAGAACGACGACCTGCACGGCCTCGCCCTTGCGGTGGAGGTGCAGCGCTTCCTCGCCCGAGATGCCCCAGGCGATGTCCGACATGTGGACCATGCCGTCGACGTCGCCCGGCAGGCCGACGAACAGGCCGAATTCGGTAGCATTCTTGACTTCGCCTTCGACGACCGAGCCCACCGGGTGGGTTTCGGCGAACGCGCCCCAGGGGTTCGACTGGGCCTGCTTGAGGCCGAGCGAGATGCGGCGCTTGTCGCTGTCGACTTCGAGGACGATGACGTCGACTTCCTGGCTGGTCGAGACGATCTTGCCGGGGTGGACGTTCTTCTTGACCCACGACATTTCGCTGACGTGGACCAGGCCTTCGATGCCGGCTTCCAGTTCGACGAACGCACCATAGTCGGTGATGTTCGTGACGACGCCCGACAGCTTCGCACCAACGGGATATTTGGCGGCGACGCCTTCCCACGGATCGCTTTCGAGCTGCTTCATGCCCAGGCTGATGCGCTGCGTGTCGCGGTTGATGCGGATGATCTGGACGCGGACGGTGTCACCGATGTTGATGACTTCGCTCGGGTGGTTGACGCGCTTGTAGCTCATGTCGGTGACATGGAGCAGGCCGTCGATGCCGCCGAGGTCGACGAACGCACCATAGTCGGTGATGTTCTTGACGGCGCCTTCGATGATCTGACCTTCTTCCAGGTTCTGGATCAGGCCCGAGCGCTGTTCGGCGCGCGTTTCTTCCAGGATGGCGCGGCGCGACACGACAATGTTGCCGCGGCGGCGATCCATCTTGAGGATCTGGAAGGGCTGCGGCAGGTCCATGAGCGGGCCGACGTCGCGCACGGGGCGGATGTCGACCTGGCTGCCGGGCAGGAACGCCACGGCGCCGCCGAGATCGACGGTGAAGCCGCCCTTGACGCGGCCGAAGATGACGCCTTCGACGCGCGCTTCCTTGTTGAACTCTTCTTCCAGGCGGTCCCAGGCGGCTTCGCGGCGGGCGCGGTCGCGGGACAGCATGGTTTCGCCATTGGCGTTTTCGACGCGGTCGACATAGACTTCGACTTCGTCACCGACGTTGATGTCGGCCTTCTGGCCCGGCATGGCGAATTCGCGGAGCGGCACGCGGCCTTCGCTCTTCAAACCAATGTCGATCACTGCCAGGTCGTTTTCGATCGCGGTCACGGTGCCCTTGACGACGCGGCCTTCAAAGCCGCCGTCGGCACCACCCAGCGATTCGTCGAGCAGCGCGGCGAAATCGTCGCGCGTCGGAAAAGCCGTAGAGGCCATAGATGTTCTTCCTTACTTCATTTGTTCCGGCCAAGCGGTTGGTTCCGCTGGTCTTGTGGCCGATCCGCCACGCCCGCCGGATGCGGAGCGCAGCATCCTTCGCACATGCCATCGGCGAGCCATGGGCAAAGCAAAAAGGGCGCGACGAGTGCGCCCCGTCACGCCCGACGCTTGTTATAAGCGGCGGTCTGTCCATGCCTCGACCGGCTGGAAAGCCCGTCGGACGAGCGGGCCTATAGGCGCGAAGCGGCGGATTAGCAAGCTGGAAGCGTCCTTTCATCATCACCCCGGACTTGATCCGGGGCGGCCAGAAGGAGTGAACGGAAGCGGGTAAACCCCATCGTAAGACCTCACCCCTATGCTCGCGCCCTATCGAGAGGGGTCTCAATGCCACAGGCGGTGCATGGTCCGTTCGCCGATCCGGCGGTCGAAGCGCGTTTCCAGGAAACCGCGCGCACACTGCGCTTGCCCTTCGTGCGCATCTATGGCGTGCTCTTCATGCTCGTCGCGCTCGCCTATACGATCGCCAATCCGCTGTTCGTCAGCCCAGAGGATACGGCGACGCTCGCGGTCTATTTCGGTGCGATGCTGATCCTTGCGGGCGCCTATATCGGCGCGACCTTCTGGGACGGCTATGTCACGCGGCCGGGGATCGATTTCGCCGCGCTGCTCGGCATCGTCTTCCTGCTTGGCCATATCAACCTGATCCTGTTCGACGAGTTGATCGACATGCAGGAGGAAATGCACGCCGTCGGGGTGATGAACCGCCTGTCGGTCAGCGCCTTCGCTGCGGTCGCGCTGGCCAGCCGGCCGCGGCTGTTCCTGCTGTGGCTCGCGCTCGACGTCATCGTCTTCCTCTCGACCGTGCTCGCGGTGCAGAGCCACGGCGCCGGCCTGTGGTACGCGCTGCTCAGTTACATGAGCGGCGCGATGATCATGATCGCGATCAACTTTGCGATCGACCGGTCGAGCCGCGGCGCCTTCGCACTCGCCGAGGCGCTCGAGCTCGAGCGCAAGCGCAACGAGGAGCTCGTCTACAACATGCTCCCCGTCGCCGCGGTCGAACGCATCCGCGACGGGCGGCTGGTCGCCGACGCCTATGCCGACACCAGCGTGATCTTCATCGACATGGCGGGCTTTACCAAGCTCGCGCAGCGCGTTTCGCCGGGGCATCTGGTGGAGCTGCTCAACACCTTCTTCAACCATGCCGACCGCTGCGCGGCCGAGCATGGCGTCGAAAAGGTCAAGACGATCGGTGACGCCTATCTCGCGATCGCGGGCGCCAATGTCACGACGCGCAACAGCGCTGACACCGCGATCGCCTTTGCGCGCTCGGTGCTCGAGGTCGTCGGCGAGCTCCAGCAACTCGCCGGGGTCGAGGTCGGGTTGCGCGTCGGCATCCACAGCGGACCGGTGGTCGGCGGCGTCATCGGCGCGACGCGCATGGCCTATGATTATTGGGGCGAGACCGTGAACATGGCTGCCCGGCTCGAAGGCACGGCGCCGGTCAACGGCATCGCGATCTCCGAAAGCACCTGGCTGCGCGCCAAGGACCGCGCCGAATTCGGCCCGCCGCATGTCGAGATGCTGAAGGGCGTGGGCGAAACCGCGGTCTATCATGCCGCGCCGGCGAAACCGGCACCCAACGCGCTGCCCGATATCAGCTGGGTCGCCTGACCTTTTCCTCGACGAAGGCGATGGCGGCGGCGATGCCCTCGGCCACGCTCAGCCCGCTGTTGTCGAGCAGCATCGCATCGGGCGCGCGCCGTAGCGGCGCCTCGCTCCGTCCGGTGTCGCGCGCGTCGCGGGCGTGGATGTCGGCAAGCACCGCTTCGTAGCCGATCTCGACGCCGCGCGCGAGCATTTCGGCATGGCGGCGGCGCGCACGCGCCTCGGCGCCGGCGGTCACGAACAGTTTCGCGTCGGCGTGCGGCGCGATCACGGTGCCGATATCGCGCCCGTCGAGCACCGCGCCGCCGGGCTGGTTCGCAAAATCGACCTGCCGCTGGAACAGCGCCGCGCGCACGGCGGGATGGATCGACGCGCGGCTCGCGAGGCTGCCGGTACTTTCATAACGCAGTGCCGGATCATCGAGCAGGCTGTCCGGAAAATCGCACGCCGCGAGCGCGTCGGCGGAATTGTCGGGATCGCCATGATTGAGCTGCGTCTGATAGCCGACCGCGCGATAGAGCAGCCCGGTGTCGAGCACGGGAAGCCCGAAATGCTCGGCGATCGCGCGCGCGATCGTGCCCTTGCCCGACGCGGTGGGGCCATCGACGGCGACGATCATGGCTGCAGGCCCGCCAGCAACGCCTCGAAATTGGGAAAGCTCGTCGCGACGGGCGCGATGTCGTCGATCGTCACCGGCGCCTTGCTCACCAGCCCCGCGACGGCGAAGCTCATGCAGATGCGGTGGTCGAGATGGCCGGCGATGGTCGCGCCACCGGGCAGGGGCTCGCCGCCGGTGCCATCGATGACGAGGCCGTCCTCGCTCTCCTCGACGCGCGCGCCGATGGCTTGCAGGCCGGCGGCCATCACCGCGAGGCGGTCGCTTTCCTTCACGCGCAGTTCGTCGAGGCCGGTCGTCGTCGTGCGTCCTTCGGCGAGCGCCGCGGCGACGAAGAGGATCGGAAATTCGTCGACCATGCTCGGCACGACCGCGGGATCGACATCGATGCCCTTCAATGCGCTGTGACGGACGCGGAGGTCCGCGACGGGCTCGCCGCCCACTTCGCGCGCATCGAGCAGTTCGATATCGCCGCCCATTGCCTGTAGTACCGCGACCAGCCCGGCGCGGGTCGGGTTGAGCCCGACATTGGCGATCGTCACGTCGGAGCCTGGCACGACCAGCGCCGCGACGATGAAGAAGGCGGCCGACGAGGGATCGCCGGGGACGACGATGGTCTGCGGCTTGAGCTCGGCCTCGCCCATGATCGAAATCCAGCGCGTACCGTCTGGCTCGACTTCCACTTCCAGCGTGGCACCGAAGCCCTTCAGCATGCGCTCGCTATGGTCGCGCGTCGGCACGGGTTCGATCACCGTGGTGATGCCCAGCGCGTTCAGTCCGGCGAGCAGGATCGCCGACTTGACCTGCGCCGAGGCCATTGGAAGCCGGTACTCCATCGGTACGGCGGGGGCGAGCCCGCGCACCATCAGCGGCAAGCGGCCACCGGGCGATGCCGAAATATCGGCGCCCATCTGCGACAGCGGGTCGATGACGCGCCCCATCGGGCGCCCCGACAGGCTGGCGTCGCCCACGAAAGTCGCGGTGATCGGATGGCTCGCGACGAGCCCCATCAGTAGGCGCGTCGACGTACCGCTGTTGCCCATGTCGAGCGCTCGCTGCGGCTGGAGCAGCCCGCCGACGCCGACGCCGTGGATGCGCCACTCGCCGTCGTCCTGCCGCTCGATATCTGCGCCCATCGCGCGCATTGCGGCCGCGGTGGCAAGCACGTCATGCCCCTCGAGCAGCCCAGTGACACGGCTTTCTCCGACCGCGAGCGCCGACAGCATCAACGATCGGTGCGATATGCTCTTGTCACCCGGAATCGCGATCCTACCTTGGAGCGGAGCGGAAGCGGAAAAGCTGCGGGGCGTGGCGCTCTGATCGGTCATGACGTGCGGCTTTTGACAGCGGCCCTGCAATCTGGCAAGGCGCACGCCGATTTGACGGATAGCTATTCAGCTTCCTTCTCTTTTCCGATATTTTATCCTGTTTCCAGAAGGTTATGAGGCGTTTATGGTCAAGGCTGAGTGGGGCACGAAGCGTAGCTGCCCGAAATGCGCAACGCGATTCTATGATCTGACCAAGGACGATCCGGTCGCGTGCATCAATTGCGGCTATGCGTGGATTCCGGAATCGGTGCTGAAATCGAAGCAGCCGATGCCGTTCGAAGAAGCCGAAAAGCCGGGCAAGGTCGCCAAGGAACCCGAAGTGGTCGATGACGATCTGGACCTGGACGTCGACGTCGACGAGGACAGCGATTCGCCCGACAACGACGTCGATCTCGGCGGTGACGACGACCTGGGCGTGGCGACCGCGGACGATGACGACGTTGAAACCTGATCTTTTCGGCAGGCGGTCAAAAAAGCGTCACGCGATGCATTTGGCCCCTTGCATATGGGACGCGCGCTGGTAAAGGCGGCGTCCCGGTCGCACCGCTAGGTACGATCCTTGAATGGCACGGGGCCTTAGCTCAGCTGGGAGAGCGCCTGCATGGCATGCAGGAGGTCAGCGGTTCGATCCCGCTAGGCTCCACCATTCACCAAAAAGGGCCCGCGAAAGCGGGCCTTTTTGTCATGCGTTGCGGGAAGCCTATTCGGCCGCTTCGGTCTCGAACAGCGGCTGCATCTCGATCGGATCGGCCAGCGTGATGCGGTCGAGGATCGCCGCGGTGTCGTCGCGCACCTTCAACATCAAACTGCGCATCCGGCATTCGCTTTCGGGCAGGCAATTCTTGCAATGCTCGTGCGCGTTGCGCGCGGCGCAGGGCACCAGCGCGAGCGAGCCGCGCGTCAGCCGCACCAGGTCGCCATAGCTGATGTCGACCGGCGGCAGCGCCAGCTGATACCCCCCGTCGCGCCCGCGCTGTGAAATGAGGAGGCCCTCGCGCGCCATTTCGGACAGGATCACGGTCAGGAATTTGGGCGGGATATTCTGTGCGTCGGCGATGTCCGCCAACTGGACCTGCCCCTTGCCCCAATGGTCGGCAAGGTGCTGGAAGGCGCGGATCGTATAACGGGTCTTTTGCGACAGCATGACGATCTAGTGATGCATATTCACCCTTAATTCAACCTGTCTGGCTGACATACCGCGAAGAGTTGATGAAAATCACAGCGGGTGGCATGAACCCCCGCTACAGGGGTCGCCGAAAAGCCCATGGGGGCGGACATGGCTGGAGCGATGATTATGCGGAAATTGATGGCAGCGCCCGCGGTACTGGCCGCCTGCCTGCTCGCGGTGGCGCCCGCGCAGGCGCAGTTCGGCGGATTGCTCCGCAAGGTGACGTCGCCGACCCCGACGCCTAGCCCGAGCGAGAAGGACAATGGCGGCTGTCCCAAGGGGAAGAAGGGCGACGGCACCGGCCGCAAGATATTGGGCGGTATATTGAGCGACACGATCAGCAGCGCGGCGGGTCGCACGGGCTTCGGCAGCTATATTCCCAGCGCCGAGGTCGCGGGTACGCTGACCGACGCGATCGCCTGCCGTCTCGATCCCGGCGAACAATTGCAGGCGGCCGCCGCGACCGAGGAAGTGACGCGCGGCGAAGAAGTCGGCGCGACCGCAAGCTGGACCAGCGCGACGCGCGAGAATGTCAGCGGGACGTCGACCGTGGCGTCGATCAATACCGAACAGGGTGGCCGCAAGTGCATGAACGTCAACGACTTCATCATCGTCGACGGTGAAGAAACGCAGGTCACCAAGCGCATGTGCAAGGGCCCGGGCGATACGCGTTATGTCCTTGCGGCGTAAACTGCCCCGCCTTGCGTTGGCGGCTGTCGCGCTGGTCGGCCTGACCGGCGCGCAGAGCATGGACCCTGCCAACCCGACCTGTCCGGCTAGTCCGAACTGGTCGACCAATCCGACGATGACGCTGAAGGTCGAAAAGCGCGGCGACATGAAAGTGATGCTGGCCGAAGGCCGCATCGATCCAGGTCTTCCCGATCGCCTCGCCGCCGCCTTGAAGGCTAATCCGGAGGTCTCTGAAATCTGGCTGCGCTCGCCGGGAGGCGATGCACGCGCGGGCAACGCTGCCGGGCGTATCATTCGATCCAATTTTGGGCTCGGTACGCGGGTCCCCAGCGGTTGGGCCTGCTTCAGCGCCTGCAATTTCGTCTTCATGGGCGGGCAGCCGCGGATGATCGATCCCGGCGGCGTGTTCATGGTCCATATGTTCACCCGTACGGGTGACCGTTCGGCGATCGACATGAGTGTCGCGATGGGTACCGATGCGACCAAGGAGCTCATCGGCAGCATCGAACAAGACTCGGCGTTGCTTGCCAGCGAGGATAATGATTTCCTGATCCGCATGGGCGTGTCGCGCAAATTGCTGACCGACATCATGTACCGGCAACAGGCAGTCGCCACCGAAGAGGATAAATCGACCCGGCGCTGCCTGACGCAGGCCGAGGCGTTGAAATATGGTGTAACCTACGCCGTCGAGTGACGCGGGCCTACACCAGGTTGCATTCAGCAACGAATGACATAAGCTGCCCTCAACCATAGGAGAGGCTGCCATGACCGATATGACGCACGATCACGCGTCCTTCCGTTCGATGATCGACGGGACGCAACAGGATTGGGACATCATCGCGCGCGAGCAAAAGGCGTTCGCACCGCAGAACGGCAAACGCATTCTCGACCATCTGAAATTGCTCGGCGGCGACTATGGCGGCTTTCCGGTCGACCGGCTCGAACATTGCCTGCAGACCGCGACGCGCGCGCACCGCGACGGGCGCGACGAGGAGTATGTCGTGATGTCGCTGCTCCACGACATCGGCGACACGCTCGGCGCGTTCAACCATCCCGACGTCGCGGCGGCGATCCTGAAGCCCTTCCTATCGGAAGAGAATCTGTGGATCGTCCAGCACCACGGCATCTTCCAGGGCCATTATTTCTTCCACTACATCGGCCTCGACCGCGACATGCGCGACCAGTTCAAGGATAGCCCGTACTATGCGGCGTGCGCCGAATTCTGCGAAAAATATGACGCGCCGGCGTTCGACCCCGATTATGCGAGCGAGCCGCTGGAATTCTTCGAGCCGATGGTGATGCGGATTTGTTCGTATCCGAAGAAGAGCATCTACAAGAGGGTGATGGTCGAGGAAGCGGCGGAGTAATCAACAGGGCTCTCTACCGTAACAACGGACATCAAACGCCGCTCCAAAAACTCGAACAGGTCGCTGGCGAGCTAGAAGCGGACGAGGATCAGGACCATTGGAATGATGGGCAGAAAGTCGCGCTCTTGAAGCTCAAGCCGGATAAATCCGAGTGAGCGAGGGTGTTTGGCAAGCGGTCGTCACGCTTGCTTTCACGATCCTTTTCGGCTGGCTTCTGGTAGCCGGTTTTAAGAACGGCACAATGGAGTTCCCCCAACCAGCGTTCACTATGTCAGGGCGTCGACATGATCAGCCCGTGCGCTTCTGGCTTACCGCGAGCTTCATTGCTCTCTTAACCGCCGTATGCGCTGTAATGACCATAAGGCTGGCCTTCTTCCCGCGCGGCTTTTGAGTTTGCCAAGTATATAATCGCTTTAAGTTTACTTCCCCTTGAACGCGGTCTTCCGCTTCTCGACGAACGCCAGCACGCCCTCGACCGCATCCTCGCTGTTGCCCGCGACGAATTGCCCCATCGCTTCGGCGTCGAGCGTTTCGGCGAAGCTCTGCGACAGGCCGTTCCGCAGGATCTTGCGCATCGTGCCCAGCGACACCGTCGGGCCGCTCGCGAGGCGCACCGCCAGCGCGCGCGCCTCGGTCAGCAGCTCGGCATCGTCGACGCATTTATAGACGAGGCCCCATTCGGCCGCCTGCTCGCCGCCGATCTTCTCGCCAAGCATCATCATCTGCGCCGCGCGCGGCAGGCCGATCAGCCGCGGCAGCAGCCACGACGAGCCGCCGTCGGGGACGAGGCCGATGTTGACGAAGGCCTGGAGGAAATAGGCCGACTTGCCGACGAAGGTGAAATCGCCCGACAGGCCGAAGCTGCAGCCGACGCCCGCCGCGGGGCCGTTGACCGCGGTGACCACCGGGATGTCGAGGTTGGCGAGCGCGAGCAGCATCGGATTATAATGGTTGCGCAGCGCCTTGCGGCTGTTCGCGCCGCCGCCGACCGCCGAGGCCGCGCGGTCGCCGCCGAGATCGGCCCCCGAACAGAAGCCGCGCCCCTCGCCGGTGATGAGCAGTGCGCGCGCGCCGAGCACGGGCAGGTGATCGAGCGCATCGCGGATCTCGTCGGCCATCGCGGGCGGCATCGAGTTCAGCCGTTCGGGGCGGTTGAGCGTGATCGTCGCGACATTGTCGGCGATCTCGAGCTTGATCGTTTCGTAGCTGGGGGTGGTCATGGGGAAGAACTCCTCTCGCGGGACGGTTCAGGCTTTACCTTTACGTTCACGTAAAGTTGTGGCCGATTTGGCAGGAGAGCGCAAGAGGGAAGGAGAGCGACGGGTTTCGGGCGTTTGCTGCCGTTCGCAGGGTTATGCTCTCTCCCCTTGAGGGGAGAGATACGCAGGCTTGGCAGCTTGCTGCCTAGCCGGAGTTGAGAGGGGTTTCCGACCGCCAGAGGCGTCCAAGCACCCCTCTCCAAGCTTCGCTAGCTCCTGACGGAGCAAGCTGCGCTATCCTCTCCCCTCAAGGGGAGAGGGCTAAACTGCCGCTTACCACCCCAAAACCGCCGTCGTAAAAAAAGCCTTTCCTACATTATCGGGCTGTGCGAGCATCGATCTCGTCTCGTTCACCCCGTCGACAAAAGCAGCCGCTGACGTCCTGAGGGAAGGCGCACAGGGCTGAACTTTCCTGAACTTTGGAACCGGACGAATGCAGTTCGCCACCCCAAAGCCCACATCCCTCGATTATTCGGCGTCGTCGATCGCCTCATAGCGCACGAATCGCAACTCGCCTTCCTTGCGGCGCATCACCACGCCGTTCCCGCGCGCCTCGATGCAGGCGCCGGTGAGGTCGATCAGGCCGAGGTCGTTGGGAATCAGCCGCAGGTGCAGCCGGCCTTGGTCGACGTCGGCGAACTCATACCGCGGCGCGCGGATGTCGTAGATCGGCTCGACCACCTCGATCCAGCGCGGGACGCGTGTCTCGTCCTCGGGCAGCGTCCAGCCGTTATATTGCGTATAATCCTCGACCGGCTCGCCGCTGTTGAAGCCGATCTTGAAGGTCACCCCCGACACCGCCTCGCCGTTCGGCCAAGTGACGAGGATCGTCGGGACACTGCCTTCGACCGCGAGTGGCTCGGCCTTCTCGAAAACCGGCGGGACCGGCTTGGGATCGGTAACCAGGCAGATCGCCTCGCCCTGCTGTTCCCAGCGGCCGCGCGACAATTCGTCGAGCGCCCCCGCGGCGAGGCCATATTCATAGGTGCCGTCGGCCGCGATCAGCAGACCGCCGCCGACGTCGGGCCCCTCGGCGAGTGAATATTCGCCGATGAGGTCGGGCGCCTGCGCCGAAGCGGGCAGGGCGAGCGCGGCGGCGAGCAGCGCGGCGAGAAAGGGCGATCGCATGGGGGCAATTTGCGCGCCTTCGCGGTGCGAATCCAGCCCTTCATTTTCTTTGACAGCATGCGCGGCTGGCGCGACGGTGAGGCGTGGCTTGGGAGAGGGAAAACAGCGCGCGATGGCGATAGCAACGGCGTTCCGAAGCCGCCCAGGGCGCGTGGCCGCGCTCATTGCACTAATGCTCTGCACCACCGCTTCGGCGGCGGCGCAGGCCACGGCAACCGACGTCCGCTTCACGCTCCACGACGAAAGCGGCCAGTTGATCGGGCAGCAGAGCGAACGCACGGGCGCGACCGCCGGTGGGCAGGAAATCCTCCGCCAGGGCGAAAGCGCCTTCACCGTATCGGGGCACGATGCAACCGAGATCGACGAGCTGTGGCGCCTCGCGCTGGACGCCGACGGTGCGCCGCAGCGCTGGCAATGGCGGCGACGCGTGAACGGCAAGCTGCTGAGCGTCGAGCTCGATCGCGACGGCGCGCTGCTCAAGGGGCAGGTGACGAACGACGGCCGGCGCCACCCCGTCGCGGCGGCGATGCCCGCGCTGCCGATCGGCGATCCCGAGGCGCTGGAGCCGCTGCTCGATGAACCCGCGGGCCCGAAAAGCTGGTCGATCGCCGAATTCGACCCCATCAGGCTGCAATTCCGTGCCGTCGAAATGCGCGTCGCGCCGCGCGGCGGAACCGAGCATGGCTATGTGCTGACCAGCGCGCTCGGCGGGCGGCTGCAGTCGGTGCGCTGGCTGAGCTACGAGGACGGTAAACTCGTCGAGGCGAAGCAGCCGCTGCTCGGCAGTTCGCGCAGCTGGCGCCGCGACGACGGACCGCCGGAGTCGGAAAAATTGCTGTCGCGCGGCCGCATCGTCGCGCACGAACAGCACAAGCCCGGCGTCCATATCACCCAGCGCGCGGCGATGGCGCAGATCCGCTATGCCTTCGGCGGCTTCGCCGACATTCCTTTCGCCTTTCCCGAGACAGGCGAGCAGCGCGCCCGCCGCGAGGGCGACGGCTGGCAGGTCGATATCTGCAGCGACTGCGGGCCGAACGCTGCCCCTACGGCGGAGGAGGCCGCGCGCTGGACGCTGCCGACGTCCTGGGTCCAGAGCGACGACGCCGCGTTTCGCGACAAGGCAGCGCAGGCGCGGCGGATTGCCCAGACCGACGAGGCTGTGATGATCCGCCTCGGCGCGACCGCGCGTGCGCGGCTGCCGCGGATCGAGTTCGAGGGCTATCTCTCGGCGCGCACCGCGTGGCGGCGCCACGCCGGCGACTGTACCGAGGATGCGCTGGTGCTCGCCGC